>JAADHZ010000023.1 GCA_013151575.1 Gammaproteobacteria bacterium | reverse complement strand
CACCTCGGGCTCCGGCAGTTCCACCGGGGTGATTAGCACCACGATACCGAAGAAGGGATGGTCGAGATAGTGGAGTTCGCGGGAGCGCATGCGGCGAGATTCTTTCATTTGAAAGCCGCGCATGGCTTGCCACTCTTTCAGTCGATAAGCGGGGCCTTGGGGTTCGTAGAGGGTGGGATAGGGCCGGTCGTACCATAATTCTAGGTCGGGCACCGCTACGGCCATTTTTTGGGTGACGGGGGCGCGATAAATCAGGTCCACGTTGAAGTGCAGGTAGCGGGCGACGCTGACGGAGAGGGTGCCGAAAAATCGTGGATTGGGCGGCCCCACGAAATGGCCGGGTTGGGTGTCCTGTTCATTGGCGAACTGGGGCATGAGCGGTGGCGTGGCGTCCAGCTCCTGTCCACCTTCCAGCCCTGGCTCAACTTCGGGGTCCACGAGGGTGGGCAGAGGGTCCGTCATGCCGTCGTACAGCAGCACTGGTCGGGCAACACCCCGGGCCAGGGTGGGCTGACGCCAGGCGATATGCAGCATGGGCTCAAAAGCAGTGGCGCGTCGCAGGCGTTTCGCTACGTCGGTGAGTTGCCATTCTTCTTCCGCGAGAATTTCGTAGGCCACGGGTAGCGGGGTTTGCGTGGTTTCCGGCTCGGCGGATTCCACCAACTCCGGGTTATCATCTGGTTCCGTTTTTTCGGGTTTGTCGCTCAGTTCCAGTAAGCCGGAAGGCAGAGAGGTGCCGACAATTTCCGGCCACTGTTCGGCATTTTCCGGGTCGCCCTTGTTCTGGGCAAATACAATTATTTCCACCTGAAACCAGCGTTCTTCGTCCACGTCATCGCTCGCGGCGTTGGCCGCCGGGGTAAAGACCAGAGCGCAGGTTAACGCCGCCGCCAGCAGCGGTGCCGACACGCGGAACTTGATATCATAGTGTGCCATCAGTTCTCGACATCAGTAGGTTGTCATTATGTCCGTTCGGCCCGTTTTACGCATTGGTCACCCCCTTTTATTACAGGCGGCGCAAGCCGTCGCGCAGTTTAGCACGCCCTCTTTACACGCGCTGGTGGAGGACCTGTTTGACACCATGCAGGCCGCCGATGGTGCAGGCTTGGCGGCCACTCAAATCGGCGTGATGCAACGCGTGGTGGTGTTCGGCTTCGAGCATAATGCCCGTTACCCCGACCGCGATGCCGTGCCGATCACGGTGTTGATCAACCCCGAGATACAGGTGCTGGACGATACGCTGGAGGAGGATTGGGAAGGTTGCCTCAGCGTGCCGGACATGCGCGGGTTGGTCGCGCGGCCACCGCGTATTCGGTACCGGGGTTTCGATGCGGAAGGTGGCATCGTCGAGCGAGAGGTGGAGGGCTTTCACGCCCGCCTGGTGCAACACGAGTGCGACCATCTCGACGGCATTCTGTACCCGCAGCGCATCACCGATATGCGCCAGTTCGGCTTTGAAGAAGAGCTGTTCGACGAGCCCCCCGAAGCTGAAGACGCTTGCTGATGGATATTCCCGCCGAAACCCGCGCGCAAGCCGCCCGCTTGCGCGACCAAATCAATCACCACAATTACCGCTACTACGTGTTGGATGACCCGGAGGTGCCGGACGCCGAATACGACCGGCTATTTCGCGAGTTACAGACGCTGGAGGAAAATTATCCGGCACTGGTGATCCCGGCCTCCCCCACGCAACGGGTGGGGGCCGAACCGTTGGCGGCCTTTGGCGAAGTGCAACACGCGGTGCCCATGTTGTCGCTGGGCAACGCCTTCAGTAATGACGAAGTGTGCGACTTCGGCCGCCGTGTCAGCGAGCGCCTGGAAACGGGGGACGTGGAATTCGCCGCCGAACCCAAGCTGGACGGCCTCGCCATCAGTCTATTGTACGAGAGCGGCGTACTGGTGCGCGCAGCCACCCGAGGTGACGGCGTCACCGGCGAAAACGTCACGCAAAACGTGCGCACTATTCGTAGCGTGCCGCTGCATCTAGTGGGCGACGACTACCCACGCCTGCTGGAAGTGCGCGGAGAGGTGTACATGCCCAAAGCCGGTTTCGAGGCGATGAATCAACGCCAGCGCGAAGCCGGTGAAAAGGTCTTCGCCAACCCGCGCAATGCCGCCGCCGGTAGCTTGCGCCAACTGGATTCCCGTATCACCGCCACCCGGCCGCTGGCCATGTACTGTTACGGCGTGGGGCTGGTGGAAGGTGGCGAATTGCCGGACCGTCACAGCGCGATTTTGCAACGGCTCAAAAGTTGGGGCTTGCGGGTGTGCCCGGATGTGGCCACCGTGAACGGTGTGGCGGGCTGCCTGGATTACTATCAGAAAATAAGCGAACGGCGCAGCTCATTGCCCTACGACATCGACGGCGTGGTGTTCAAAGTGGACCGGCTGAACCAGCAACGCATCCTCGGTTTTGTGTCGCGAGCGCCGCGCTGGGCCATCGCCCAAAAATTTCCCGCACAGGAAGCACTCACCACCCTGCTGGCCATCGACGTGCAAGTGGGGCGCACCGGCGCATTGACCCCGGTGGCGCGGTTGGCGCCGGTGGAGGTAGGCGGTGTCACCGTCACCAATGCCACCCTGCACAATCAGGATGAAATCGACCGCATGGACCTGCGCGTGGGCGATACCGTGGTGGTGTATCGCGCCGGTGACGTGATCCCCAAAGTGGCCAGTGTGGTGGTGTCACGTCGGCCACCGAATACCCACACGTTTCACATGCCGGAGCAATGCCCGCAGTGCGACTCCGACGTGCAACGCAGCGAGGGCGGGGTGATTCTGCGGTGCAGCGGCGGCCTGTACTGCCCCGCGCAGCGCAAAGAGGCCATCAAACATTTTGCCTCCCGACGGGCCATGGACATCGAAGGCCTCGGCGATAAACTGGTGGAGCAGCTGGTGGATGCCGACATGATTCACGACCCTGCCGATTTGTATTCACTGAACGTGGACGCCCTGGCCGGGCTGGAACGCATGGCGGAAAAATCGGCGGAAAACTTGCTAGCGGCCTTGCAGACCAGCAAGTCCACCACTCTGGCGCGCTTTTTGTTTGCGCTGGGCATCCGTGACGTGGGAGAAACCACCGCGCAGACCCTCGCCAAGCACTACGGCCGACTGGACGCGCTGCTGCACGCCGACATCGACAGCCTGCAAGAAGTGCCGGATGTTGGCCCGGTGGTCGCCGAAAGTGTGGTCACTTTTTTCCGGCAGCCGCACAACCTCGACATCATACAAAAACTGCGGGATGTGGGACTGCACTGGCCCAATGTGGAAGTGGTGTCACCGGAGCAACAACCGCTATCAGGGAAAATCGTGGTATTAACCGGCAGCCTCACCCGGCTCACCCGCAGCGAGGCAAAAGAGCAACTGCAAAAGCTGGGCGCCAAAGTCACCGGCAGTGTTTCTAAAAAAACCGATTTGGTCATTGCCGGTGAATCCGCAGGCTCGAAACGGGAAAAGGCCGAGAGGCTGGGAATAAAAATAATGAGTGAGGATGAACTGCTTGCGTTGCTTGAAATAGATGTTTAAAAAATTCGTTAAGAGGCAATACGAGACAACACGTGGTTATCGACCGTTATCTGATTCGTGAAATAACGCAGACATTGCTGGCTGTGCTGGGCGTGTTGCTGCTGATTTTCATGGGGCGCTATTTTGCGTTATACCTTGCCGACGCGTCGGTGGGGGATATTTCCGGTGCCATCGTGTTGGACATGTTGCTGCTGCGTACGTTGACATCACTAAACATAATGGTGCCGTTTGCCTTGTACACCGCGGTGTTGCTGGCCTTCGGACGCCTGTACAAGGACAGTGAAATGACGGCATTGGCAGCCTGCGGGGTGGGGCCGGGGCGAGTGATTGGCACGGTGGCGATGATGGCCCTGCTGTGTAGCGCGCTGGTGGCGGTGCTGTCATTCTGGACCTCCCCCTGGGCCTACGAGCGGGCCTTGCAGGTGCAGGAGCAGGCGCAGGCAGGTACTGCATTCGCCTCGGTGGTGGCAGGGCAGTTTAACGAGATCGGTTCTGCGCACCAGGTATTTTATGTGCAGGGTCTGTCCGAGGACCGGACGGCGTTGCAGGACGTGTTCATCCAGCGTGAGGGTGACGACGGCAAGCTGGAGGTGTTTTCCGCCCGCCGTGGTTATCAGAGCATCGACCCCGATACCGGTGAGCGTTATTTGGTGCTGGTGGACGGCTATCGTTACCAGGGCCAGCCGGGGGATGCTGACTTCACCATCAGCCGTTACGAAAAAAATGCCGTGCGCTTGCAGGATCTCGAAGCAGCCCCGCTACGGCGCAAGCGCTGGGCTATCCCCAGCGAACAATTATGGCATTCGCCCCGCCTTGAGGATCAGGCGGAATTGCAGTGGCGTTTTGCCATGCCGTTGGCGACGATGCTGCTGGCGATATTGGCGGTATTGCTCAGTCGTGCATCGCCACGTCAGGGGCGTTTTGCCAAGCTGTTTCTGGCGATTCTGGTGTTTGTGATTTATTACAATTCGCTGGGCATGGCCATGTCCTGGGTGCAGCGTGGCATTGTGTCACCGGCGCTGGGCTTGTGGTGGGTGCATGCCGGGCTGGCAGCGTTGGTGGCGGTATTGGCGGTGCGGCACTGGGGAGGGCGCTGGTTGTGGTATCGCCTGGCGGGGACGCGCTAGTGCGGATTCTCGATCGCTACATCGGCCAACAAGTGGGGGTAAGCACGCTGATCGTGATGGCGGTGCTGCTGGCGCTATTTACCTTTTTTGCTTTCATGGATGAGGCAGGAAGCATTGGCAAGGGCAATTATGGTGCTTTTGAGGCGTTTCAATACACGTTGCTGACGGTGCCGGGAATGGCCTACCAGCTATTTCCCATTGGCGCTTTGCTGGGGTCCACCATCGGGCTGGGCATGCTGGCCAGCAACAGCGAGCTGGTGGCCATCCGCGCGGCTGGGGTGTCGTTACGACAGATCATCGGGTCGGTGATGAAGGTGGGGCTGCTGTTTGTGGTGATCGCCATTGTCATTGGCGAGGGCGTTGCGCCACAGGCGGAGCGCTATGCGCAGACCCTGCGTTCGGTGGCCATGTCGGATCGTTTGACCTTGCAGGGGCGGGACGGTTTGTGGGCCCGGGACGGCGACAGTTTTGTGAATGTGCGCAGTATTCTGCCCGGCGAGCGGCTGGGAAAAATCTTCATCTTTGAACGTGATGCCTCGCGTCGTCTGGTACGCATGATCCGCGCGGACTCCGCGGTGTATCGGGACGGGCAGTGGATCTTACGGGACGTGGCCAGCAGCGATTTCGGCGACAATCAGGTGCGATACCGGCACGAAGCAGAAGTGCCGTGGCGCACCCGGCTCAGCCCGGACCTGCTCAATGTGGTGACCGTCAAACCCAAAACCCTGTCCGTGTGGGGTTTGTATCAATACGTGGAATATCTGCGCGACAACGGGCTGGACGCATCAGTGTACCGACAAGCCTTTTGGGGCAAAGTGGTTGCGCCGTTGATTACGGCGGTAATGGTATTTTTATCCATCCCCTTTGTGTTCGGCCCATTACGCTCCGTGGGTATTGGCCATCGGGTTTTGGTGGGCACGCTGGCTGGGGTGGGCTTTCACATCGTCAATCAGATGTTCACTTACATGGGGCTGGTGTTCGGCCTGAATCCACTACTGAGCGCGCTGGCACCGGCGACCTTGGCGTTTGCCGTCGGCTATTGGATGTTAAGGCGGGTGCGTTAGCGCTGTTTACCATAACGGATCGATTCAAATGTGAATTAATAGTTAAATCGCCATTTGGTAGGGTGGGCATTGCCCACCAATCGTGCCTTGTTTAACCCGTAATGGTGGGCAATGCCCACCCTACAAATGAGGAAACTGATTGTTTTGTGGTAATACCAGAATCCTGAACACAACGGTCGCAAAGAAAAACAGAAAACGTTGTGCTCTTTTACGTTAAATGCTCGGTGATTTTTTAAAAAGTATTTTTAGCCCTTAATTCACAGTCAATTTTTCACTCAACAATCCCGAGGTTATTTTTAACGCCCTCGATTTTTGGCATGTTGAGTTTCGTGATCCTGACATTTTTCTGTGCCCGGATGTAATTTGCCACGATGTCCCACACCGGCGTGCCTTCATGCGGCTCTGCCACGCTGGCCCAGCCCGCGACCCGGTATTTTTTTCGAGCGTCGATGGGCTTGCCGTTAAGCTCCATATGGGTGATGCGTTTACCGATTTTTTGCGCTGGGTCGATAGCATATTTCAGCCCACCGACACGCACCATGTCACCGCCCTGCTGGTAGTAGGGGTCTTCGTTAAAAAGGTTGTCCGCCACGTCTTCCAGTATCGACTTGATGTTTTCGCCGGTGGTGTCGTTGAGCGTGACCTCGGGGTAGGTAATGGCAGTCTGGCTCATCACATGTTCAAAGGTGATGGCCTCGCCCGGCATGACGCTGACGCCCCAGCGAAAACCGGGGGAGAAGGCCAGCTCGGCATCCTGTTCTTTCATCAGCGCATCAAGGATTAACTGATCGAAGGTGCCGTTGAAGTTGCCGCGCCGATACAGCACGTCATCGGCGGTGCCTAGTTTTTCATTGAGTTTATCCTTGAAGGGTTTACGCACCTCCTCGATCAATGCGGCCATTTTTACGTCGGGTTTGAGTAAGTTGGAAAACACTGGCAGCAACGAAAAACGGAAACCCTGCACGCGGCCCTTGCGCACGTCGAAGTCCAGCACACTGAGAAACTTGCCGTTGGAACCGGAGTTGATCACCAAGGTAGTGCCGCCGTTGTTTTTGATTTTGATGGCTTCGGGCACGGCGTCGTGGGTATGGCCGCCCAGTATGGCGTCGATGCCGGTGACACGACTGGCCATTTTCAAATCCACATCCATGCCATTGTGCGACAGGATCACCACCACCTGTGCACCGGCGGCGCGGGCTGCATCAACCGTCTTTTGCATCTTGTCTTCACGAATGCCGAAGCGCCAGTGGGGCACCAGGTAACGCGGATTGGCGATGGGGGTGTAAGGGAAGGCTTGGCCGATGATGGCGGTGGGCACGCCGTTGATTTCCTTCATCGTGTAGGGTTTGAATATGTCCTCCCCCCATTCGGTGTCGATCACGTTCTGCGCGACAAAGTCGATGTGACCGTCGAGATCCTTTTCAATAATCTCTTTCACCCGATCAGCGCCGTAGGTGAATTCCCAGTGCCCGGTCATGACGTCCACCCCCAGCAGTTTGGTGGCGTCGACCATGTCCTGGCCCTTGGTCCACAGCGCTGTCGCAGAGCCCTGCCAGGTGTCGCCACCGTCCAGCAACACGGAGCCGGGGCGCTGGGCGCGAATGTGATGGATCAAAGTGGCGAGATGGGCAAAGCCGCCGACCTTGCCGTATTGCCTGGCGGCCTCGACAAAATTCAAATAGGTAAAAGCGTATGCCTGCGGTGTATTGGGGTTAATGCCGAAACGCGACAGAAATTTTTTGCCCACGATGTGCGGCGCTTTGGATTTCATGCCACCAACACCAATATTAACATTGGGCTCCCTGAACCAGATAGGCATGAGCTGGGCGTGGCAATCCGTGAAATGCAGCAAAGACACATTGCCGAATGTCGGCAGGTCATACATTTTTTTTGCCGGGACATCACCTTTTGTCGCCGCTTGTCCAGGCAATTGCACGCCGACAGTGGACGCGACGGCAAGCATCTGGAGAAATTCCCGGCGGGAGATATTCATTCTGCAACGCTCCTGGGGTGGTTTTTATGTTTTCGCACACGCAGTAGGGGAAATGTGCGCCACCGATTCTGAATGTCTGAACCCGCTATTCAATATTTCTGGTTACGCTATCGTGTTCCTGCTGGCTGGTGAGTTGCATCCAGTTAGTCACGAAAGCCCAGGCCGTTTGCGCTCATGAGACAGGCCCGTATGTCACACAACTGTCATGCAATTGTCAATTTTCCTACACATCCCATTGTTATCGTTGCGCCGCTACCGTTATTTACATTACATGTGAGGAGTCACAAAACATGCAACTTAACAAAACATTATTGACCATCGCTGTGGCAGGTGTTGTGGTCAGCCTCAGCGCCTGCGGCGGCGGAGGAAGCTCAAGCAATTCCACCCCCGGTGGTGGCGGCAACGGCAACAGCGCCAATGATCCATACAAAGTTTCCGATTGGTACCATGCGGGGCAGAACAATCGCATGGCCAATCCGGCTCTGGACAGTGTGGGCCAACCCACAGCCGGGTCACCCGATTTACAAGACGCCGCGTATACCTTTACCGCCAGCTCTCCCGATATGCAGGGAGCTGCTTACGCCATTGACCTGACGGCGGTCAACAGCAAATTTGTCGCAACCGACTACATCGGCGCTTTTGCCCAGGACAGTGCAGACAACTGGACCTCCGGTTGGACCGTCTGGCTCAATGGTAACGATTCAGTCTGGCAACCCGCCACTGGCGGCACTCTTGCCGGTGTCACACCCATGGCCGATGGAACATGCCCGGCTGGCACCACCGACATCGGTGATCAAGTCCTGCCAGCGAGCGTCGGAGGTGCCAGCATGGATTTATGTCAACTGGCTGCGCGTTACACCACTGACGTCAGCCTCACT
The DNA here is from genome assembly GCA_013151575.1 of Gammaproteobacteria bacterium. GTDB lineage: Bacteria > Pseudomonadota > Gammaproteobacteria > SZUA-152 > SZUA-152 > SZUA-152. The sequence continues at coordinate 2,568 of JAADHZ010000023.1, read as the reverse complement.
AATGACAACGTCTACGCTCTGGCATCCGGTTTCCCCGGCACTTACATTGGCAACGGCGAAGCAGCCGATGGGGACAGCGCAAACAACGTAAACGTCACCCTGACCATTGAGCCCGGTACGCTGATCGTCGGTGCTACACGGGAAGCGTTATCAGTCACTCGCGGCTCACAGATCAATGCCGTGGGTACGGCGGTTGATCCCATCGTCTTTACGTCCCGCACGCAGTTGAATAACTGGGTGGGTGGCGACGCCACATCAGGTCGCGGCGAATGGGCCGGGCTGGCGCTGATGGGATATGCCAAAACCAATGAATGCGGCGTACCCTGCGATGTTGCCGCCGAAGGTAACATCGGCGCTTACGGCGGTACGGATGATACTGACAACAGCGGCACGTTGAAGTATGTAGTGATTCGTCATGCGGGTAACGACCTCGACGGCAATGGTAACGAGCTTAACGGCTTAACCCTATTCGCCACCGGTTCTGGTACCAGCGTTGACTATGTGCAAGTACACAAAAACCTGGACGATGGTGTTGAACATTTTGGTGCCAGTGACTTTATGTCTCATCTGGTGCTGACGGCTAACAAGGACGACAGTTTCGACTGGGGTCAAGGTTACACCGGCGGCGCGCAATTCATCGTGATCAAGCAGGATACCGACACCGCTGATCGTGGCATTGAGGCCGATAATGACCGTGACAATTCACTGATCACACCGGTGTCTGCACCGACGCTGGCCAACATGACGATCATGAGTCGTGGTACGGCTGATTCCAAGGGCGAGCAGGGTATCTTGTTGCGTCGCGGTACGGGCGCCAAAATCTACAACAGTGTGATAACGGGTTTCCGTGACAGCTGCATCGACATGGACGACGCGGATACGCTGAACATGGCCAACACCTTGAGCGACAGCAGTGACAGTTCGCTGGAGATCTTCAACTCCATCATTTATTGCCCCACCAGTGTGAGCTTCAAGGACGATGGCGATGTGGCCGTAGCGGATATCACCACCTGGTTCAACGCCGATGGCAGCAATCGCATCACGAACCCGAACCTGGATTCCATCGGCATGCCTAACTCGCCGAGTGGTGCAGGCACCAAGTTCGTTTCCACTGACTACGTGGGCGCCTTCCCGCAAGACAGCAGTGACAACTGGACGGCTGGCTGGACGGTTTGGCTGAACGGAAATGACTCCGTGTGGGAACCTGCGACAGGCGGAACACTGGCCGGTGCTACTCCAGCAGCCGATTCAGTCTGTCCGGCCGGTACCACCGACATTGGTGACCAGACCCTGCCTGTCAGTGCGGGTGGCGGCACGATGGATCTGTGTCAATTAGCTGCACGTTATACAACAGATGTTACGTTGACCAATGACAATGTTTACGCGCTAGCATCCGGTTTCCCCGGCACTTACATCGGCAACGGTGAAGCGGCTGACGGTGACAGTAGCAACGATATTAACGTTACGTTGACGATTGAGCCCGGCACGTTGATTGTGGGTGCCGCCTCAGAAGCGTTATCGGTAACGCGTGGTTCACAAATCAATGCCGTGGGTACGGCGGTTGATCCGATTGTGTTCACCTCTCGTTCGCAATTAGATAACTGGGTCAACAACGCCGATGCCACTTCTGGTCGCGGTGAATGGGCCGGTCTGGCACTGATGGGTTATGCCAAAACCAACGAATGCGGAACACCCTGTGACGTTGCCGCCGAAGGTAATATTGGCGCCTATGGTGGCACCGATGACACCGACGACAGCGGCAGCCTGAAGTACGTGGTGATCCGCCATGCCGGTAACGACATCGATGGCAACGGTAACGAGCTTAACGGCCTGACCCTATTCGCCACCGGTTCCGGTACCGACATCGACTACATACAGGTGCATAAAAACCTGGACGATGGTGTCGAGCACTTCGGCTCTGCGGACTTCATGTCTCACCTGGTGCTGACGGCGAACAAGGACGACAGTTTCGATTGGGGTCAGGGTTACACCGGCGGCGCGCAGTTTATCGTCGTAAAACAAGACACCGATACCGCTGACCGTGGCATTGAGGCCGATAACGACCGTGACAGTCCGTTAGCCACACCGGTCTCTATGCCGACCTTGGCCAACATGACCTTCATGAGCGCCGGTACAACGGATGGTAAATCAGAACAGGGTATCCTGCTGCGTCGTGGCACGGGTGCGAAGATCTGGAACACCATCGTCACAGGCTTCTCCGGCAGCTGTATCGACATCGACGATGCCGCCACCTTCAGTCGTGCCGGGTCCAATGCGCCATCCACGCTGTCGGGTGATCTGGTCATGAACAACTCCATAGTGAGTTGCACGACTGACTTTGACGAAGAATAGGCTAGGGAAAAGAGCATTGTTTGATGACGCGTTTACAGTGATTCACGACGACGCGGACATATCAACAATGTGCTTCGGGACGAAGCATCACCTCTAAAAATCAGCTTGTTTTTGTGGTTTTAAAAGGGCGTCATATCGTGTGGCGCCCTTTTTTTGTATGCTCGGCGATGGCTCGCTAAGTGTTTAACCTCTATTATCCTGTATCAGATTGATTTA
>JAADHZ010000109.1 GCA_013151575.1 Gammaproteobacteria bacterium | reverse complement strand
GTGACTATTCCTGCGCTTTTACTCAATCAGAACGAACAAATACGGACTAAATCAGAGCGCCACTTATATAAGTTATTTAATTTCCGTCCCTAACGGATGAAGTGACCTGGCTGGAAATGCTGCGCGATCGTAACGAAACATCTCATATTTATGATGAAAAAACCGCACAGCGCATATTTGGACATATCAAAAAAAATTACACTACGCTTGCGCACGCACTGAATGTGCTGGAAAAACGCGGCACGGACACCTGACCCCCACAGTCCGCTATCCTCTTCAGGCGCTGTATTTTTTCATTCGTTTGCGTATTTTTTTAATATAACCCCGAGTTTCCTTTGCCGGAAGATGTTTGCGCAGGTGTCGATACACATTTTCCGGCTTCATGCGATTGATTTTTTTCAGCGCCTGCCGACGCCAAAAATACCGGCTGGCAAATTTTCGTTTGCTGTACTTGCCTGAGAAGGCCCTGACGACATTGTCGGAGCCGGTGTTGTAGGCGGCGATGGTTGCCCAGCGCCGGGATTCCGGGTTGTTAATGCGTTTGAATTTTTTGAAGTACAGTATGTGCAAATAGGCAGTGCCCAACTCAATATTTTTGTCCGCAACATACAGGTAACGCTCTTTTACGATGCGGTCTTTGGTGTACAAAAAATGATAGGCATCACGCGCGCCGGTACTGGGCACCAGTTGCATCAAACCAAACGCTGGCACCGGTGAGCGGGCCTTGGGGTTAAACGAGCTTTCCGTTTCGATAATGGCGTAAATCATCTCGGCCGGAATATTCAATGCCTCGGCATAGCGGCTCACGCTGGCACTGAAGCGTTGGGCGCGAACCCGAATGTGGTCCGGCACCATTTTCAGCTCGGCGCTTACTAGCATGCGTTGTTGTCCGTCGCCACCGGTCAACGCCTGCATCATCGGGGAGCGGGATTTCCGCAGCATGAAGTCCTGTAATTCGTCCTTGGTAAACGCCTTCCCTTCATTGTTGGCAAGCAGCCCAGCCAGCAGGGGAGGGCCATGGGTTTTGTTTGGCTCCGGGGTCTTGGCGACCTCTGAAATAGTCCGGGTGTCGGCGGTCTGTAGAACGGTTTTTTCAATGGCCTTCGCCAATTGTTGTTCAACCGCAAGCGTGTTATTGGCCTTGTCCCGTGCTATCAGCAACTCAACCTTGACGACGCCGTCTTCATAATCAATAACACTGCGTTGTCGCAGATTATCGCGGTAGATCACATCCCGTTTAGCACTGGGGATGATGGTTTCACTGCCCCATTGCCGGGTAATTTTTTTCTCCAGCTTCCGGTAAGCCTCAATGATAGCGGCGTTTTGGCGTACATATTGGGCATCCAGTTTTTGTTTCGCGTTCTGTGACGAATGTCCGCCGGTCTTTTTCGCGTCATGCTCCGCCAGCACCTGAGTGGCGACCAATAACAGCATCGGAAAAATAAGCAGCCTGCGAATGAAGTACGACATGTTGTTGCCAGCCACCAAGCGTTGAGTTCCATGTGAAGTTTACAAAACAGGGTTACGTCTGATGCCCCGAAGTCTTTAATGTGCAAGTGTTGATGCCGGTCACATTCGCAGGCATCACGGCCTACATTTCCCCAATACCATTGCCGTAGACATTGAGCAATCATCCCCAATATTCATGCCCGTTTCTGGCGTTACCAGCACATGCCTAGGCCTCCGGTCGGGGAAATTTCCCCTCGGCTTCGTTACAATTTGGGCACGTCCTTCAATGCGAAGAGTGCACGACATGCTCGAAAAGATGGGGCTGAAAGACTATTATTGCCCTGGCTGATGGTGCCTGGGGTTATTTCGGCGCCATGAAAACGGATAGCCCCACCGGCCTTATCGGCATATACGCCAATGGAAATCATCCCCAAACACTCCGCATAACAACCACCGCAAACCAACAGGAGCGTCTCATATTGGACAATCGGAAGTACACACGCCTCCCCATCAATGTCGTGGTGGAATTTCAACTAAGGGATGGAAACCGGTTCTACGGAGAAACAGCGGATTTAAGCCTGGATGGTGCTCTTGTAACGCTCACGCCACCTGACAACATCCACAGTGGCGACGATTGCCAATTAGAATTCATCATCAAATCCGAGGACGGCTGGGTCCGGGTTGCTTTTGCCTGCACAGTGGCACATGTTCGCCCGGATGGTGTCGGGTTTCGATTTGAAACAGCCCATGCTGTGCATCATGAATCATTTATCAAGCTGCTCATCGACGGCGCACCGAATGTTGATCGGTTGCTGGAAGAACTTTCCCGCCATCCACGCATGGGGTTCAAATTTATTAGAGAAGCAAATCACTCGAAATTTATTATTTAAGTGCTTTATTGGCTTGGATATGACGAAGACAGGCCCAATCACAGTACATTTTGGTGATTCAGGTAAAATTTGAGAAAGACACGCTGATGGAAGCACCGTTATCAGAGATCAATCAACCATTGTAGAACACGGCATCACATTGCGCGCATTGGCACCACGAGGAACCCGCGCCGGAAGGTGGCTAATGTTGCTCGGCCCGATACTGGATCGCGTACTGCGCATCAGCGTGTTGGACGCTTTATACCGGCGGCACCGTCTGCGCAATCTGCCGCCTTTCGAATTTTCTTCGCAGGCGTTGCGTGCGCTCAATATATCGGCCTGCCCGTCATCGGCACGTCAGGTTTTGGATCAGGTTCCGACAGACGGAGCCACGCTGGTGGTGTGCAACCATCCCTACGGTGGCATCGAGGCCCTGATTCTCGCCGATGTGTTGCAGACGGTGCGCACCGACGTCAAATTCCTCGCCAACACGGCATTGCGCGTGTTCCCGGAATTTCAGCCATTGATGATTGCCACCAACCCGTTGGTGGTCACGCAAAAAAACCTGCGCTCCATTCGCCAATGTGAGGCGCACCTGTCCAGTGGCGGTCTGCTGGTAGTCTTTCCTGCGGGACGCGTTTCGTCCTACCAAAAAAATACGAATCGTATTACGGACAGTGACTGGAACCGGATTGTCGGTCACCTGGCACAACGGTCGCAGGCATGTTTGCTGCCTCTGTTTTTTCACGGCAGCAACAGTCGTCTATTTCATTCCCTGGGCCGATTGTGGGATCGTTCCAAGCTGTTGATGCTGCCTCGGGAATTTCTCAAACTTCGAGGCCGCACAATACAATTCGACATGGGTCGGCCCCTGGCGGCCCGAACCTGGTCCCATCTGAATGTGGCAAAACTGACCCGGTTTGCACGGGTGATGACTTATCTACAGGCAACGGATATTGCGGTCAACGCAGAGGAAAAAACCCAGGCCAAAACCGCGCCGCAGCTCGAAGCACTCGCACCACTGGGCAACAGGCAGCACATCGTCAGAGAACTGGATGCATTGCCGGATGAACAGCAATTACTCAACTTCAAGCAATTTTCGGTATTTTACGCCACCGCATCGCAAATACCGGTGCTGATGCTCGACATCGCCCGCGAGCGTGAACGGGTTTTCCGGGCCTATGATGAAGGCAGCGGCCAGGCTCGCGACGGCGATGAATTCGACAAAACCTACACACAGTTGTTTGTATGGGACCACCACGAACAATCCCTGGTGGGAGCCTACCGGCTGGGGAAAACCGATGTGCTGCTGCAACAAAACGGCCGGTCGGGACTCTATCTGTCCAAGATGTTTCAATTTGACGATTCATTTCACCAGAACACCCATCAAAACAACGCGCAGGCATCGCTTGAACTCGGCCGCTCTTTTGTGACGCCTGAACATCAAAACAGCTTTCATGCGCTGTATCTTCTTTGGAAAGGGATCGGGCATTTTTTGGTGAAACATCCGCACTACCGGCGCCTGTACGGAACCGTCTCCCTGTCTCGACAATATGATGACCGAGCCGTGGCTGTTATGTGCGATGCTCTGATAACACCGACGGAACATGTTCGTCCTCGGCACCCCTTACCACTCACTCTGAACAATGAGTGGCGAGACTATTGTGCCGACAACGGTAGACCCGACTTTAAAACCCTGTCGGCTTTCGTTCGCGGGCTTGATGCTGGCGGCAAGGACATTCCCATTCTGCTGAAGCATTATCACAAACTCGGTGCGACGTTTCACTGCGTTGGCATTGACCGCAACTTCAATGACACACCAGGGCTGCTGCTGTCGATCGACATGACCATGCTGAAACCCAAAGTGATGACAACCTATTTTGGTGCCGGTTCCGCAGCCTATCTGGCCCACTGACTATGCCGGTTTAACTCCACAATTTTTACAACGATACTATGAATAAAAAAATCAGCGAAAATATAAACATCCTCCGACAGGGCAATGATCTCCTTCACGACATGGATGATTCCATCTACCGGCGTTGTTCGGACACGGTGTTCAAATCCAGTATCGGCTCTCATGTGCGGCATAACCTTGATCACTACACGAGTTTTTTTGCCGGGCTGGAATCGGGAAAAATCAATTACGAAAACCGCCAACGAAATTCCTCCATTGAGACGAATCGCAACGCCGCCATGGCGTTGATCGCAGAAACCTGCAACCGACTGGAAAATGTAAACAATCCTGCAAAGGAACAAAAAGAGCTGGAAAAACTACAGCTGTGGGTAACCAGCGGAAGCAATGGCGAAGGCATGTGGGCGGCCACTTCCATGTCGCGGGAACTCGAATTTCTCATGAGCCATACCATTCACCATTACGCGATCGTTTCCATCATGTGTCGGCTCGAAGGATTGGCCGTTGAAAAAGATTTTGGCGTAGCGCCGTCAACATTACGCTATTGGAATGAGCCCAACGGCCAATGTGCACATTGAGCTGGCGACCCACGAAGAGTGGTTATGTCTTGATGTTCAACCGTGACGAACAACGATCACGCAAACCCGCACTGCCGCCGACCCGAAGACAGCGTAACCAAGTTCATTTTCTGGCCCCCACCGATGCCGAGCGCGGAGGCACCTGGATGTTGGTCAATGCACACGGGCTCTCCCTGTGCCTGCTAAACCACTACCCAGCGACACCGCCACCGGCAATTGAAAAAACCGAATCACGCGGCAACCTGGTGCTTGATTTCGCGGACTGCGCCACTGTCGCTGAGGTAATGAAACGAGGTACATCGGTGCCTCTAACGGCGTATCAACCTTTTCAACTGGTGGCAATGGATATGACGGGCGGCGCTAAGCTAACGTGGAACGGCCGTTCGCGCGAGACGTCTACACTGGATGCAAAAGGCGTGATGTTGAGTTCATCGTCCTATCGTCCGGCAGCCACTGTGCGCACACGCCGCGAAACATTCCAGAGAATCATCGGTGACATGCACATGGCAACCACTGATCAGCAGGACGCCCTGCACCGCCAACGCGATGATGACCCGGCCACCAGCATACGCATGTCACGTCCGGACGCCTGCACCCACAGCATTGCTCGCATCGTATTGTCCGAAAAAAAACCGGGGCAAAAAGCACTCGCCCATTTTTATTACGAAGCCCAGCCGGAAATGACAGCGGCCGGGCCGCCGGTGGATATCAGCCTGGAACTGGTGACACCACGGGCCCGTTGCTGATAATAACCACGAGTAGGCACACATGAACGATTTATCCACCAACCATCCCTCGCCGGAAAAACGCGCCTTTAATCAGCCGGTGAGCACCCTTGGCAAAGAGGTGTTCTGGTTTATTGCCTGGCTGGAGCGACGCGTCCGCACAAATTCCCGCGTCGGTGCGACTCCATTTTTTGAGGAATCATTATTTCCGTGGACAACCGACTTCAAATCCGAATGGCGTGAAGTATTGGCCGAGGCGAACGCGGTACTGGCGCAACGCAAGCGACTACCTGCTTTTCAGGACATCTCCAGCGACGTGGGTTACATATCGCAGGATGACCAATGGAAAACATTTATGTTGCTGGGTTACGGCATTCGCTCTGAAAAAAACCTGCAAAGCTGCCCTGCGACAGCACGGTCGCTGCAAAAAATCCCAGGGGTGCGCACGGCGTTTTTTTCCATCCTCGAACCTGGTAAACGCCTGCCGCCGCACCGGGGGCCGTATAACGGCGTGCTGCGTCTTCACCTCGGTCTGGTCATCCCGGAGCAGCCGGAAAAATGCTGGCTGCGTGTTGCCTCGGAACATCGGCACTGGCAACCGGGTGAAGTTCTTATTTTTGATGACGCACTGAATCACGAAGTACACAATGATACAAACGACATCCGCATCGTGCTTTTTGTGGATTTTCTCCGGCCTTGTCGCTGGCCAATCAACTGGTTGAACCGATTCGTCGTATTTGCTGCGCGCTACAGTCCATTGGTGCAGGATGCACGGCGGAATCAGGAAAACTGGGAACGAAAATTCTATAAACCGGATTCACCGTAAACGGCCGGTTAATCACGTTATTCATCATTGATCCAGAGCGGTTTGTACCAACCGGTGATGCGCTCCCAAAACGTGTACGTCCCCGACCCCGATGGTGAAGCGGCTGCCGTGTACGGCACAATCGGCAAACCCGAGCGTAGCCACCCCGGCCCTGCGGTACTACCCAGCATGCCTTCGGTGACATCCACGATGTTGCGTATACCGCGACGGGATAATTCTTTTTGCAACCATGCAGAACGACCACCGGTTGCACAGATCAAGGTAATCCGTCGGCCATTGGCCTCCTTAATAATCGTCCTGAATTTAGACAAAAACTGCGAATCATACAGAGACACAGGCCTGGCGACGCTGGCAATACCTGTTTCCCGCCATTCGCGTTCACTGCGGATATCAACAAGGATGATCTCGTTGCGGTTCGCCAGAGTCAATGCGTCGCGGACGGACAACATATTCCCGCCAAACGCCGGTATTGCCATCAACAGCATTAGCATCAACAAAAACGAACGTAGTGTGAACGATCTGGCCCTGAGGTATAACATTAAAAAAATTTGCTTATTAACAAAACTCAGTTTGAGGTTAAATGTTACCAACTCAACAACCCATCCTGTTTCTGTAGGGTGGGCACTGCCCACCAATTACACCCAATCCAAGTCTCAATGGTGGGCAATGCCCACTCCACATCAAGAAGCTGAGTTTTCTTTAGAGGCCAGTAAAAAAATGCCTTTAACTATCGGATGCATGATTTGGCACCGTATCTGTTCAATGAACAATGACGTTCAAGACGGCTCGCAAAGTGCCTATTTATATCAAATAGATTGTTGCATTCGTAACACCCTCCCCACCCGGGAGTCCAAGGGCGAGCCAGCTGTTGCAATGGCATTTTTGTGCTCTACCTGAAAATGAAACGCAAAAAATCCAAGGATATGACTCAATGACATTTTTGACGGAAATTACCGGGCAAGGCCTCAGCTTCCTTTCCTCGCTTTTTATTTTTATGGTGGGCCTGTTTATCCTTCTCGTTATTCTGGCGTTCATTAAGGACGTCTCGCAAACCAAGGATGCCATCCGGCACAATTATCCCGTCATCGGGCGCTTTCGATATATCTTCAGCACCCTGGGTGAGTTTTTTCGTCAATACTTTTTTGCCATGGACAGGGAGGAGATGCCGTTTAACCGGGCGGAGCGTGAATGGGTTTACAAATCATCCAGTGGGGCCGATAACACGATCGCCTTCGGATCCACCAAAAATATCAGCCCCCCCGGCACACCACTGTTTGTTAATTGTCCATTTCCCACGCTGGATGAGCATGCCACCACTTCCCCTCCCGTGTGTATTGGCCCCTATTGTGATGAACCTTATCACGCCAGCTCGTTACTCAATATTTCCGGAATGAGCTACGGTGCATTGTCGAAACCCGCCGTGCGTGCGCTTTCCAAAGGTGCAAAATTAGCCGGCTGCTGGATGAACACAGGAGAGGGCGGCTTGTCTTCGCACCATCTCGAAGGGGGTTGTGACATTGTGTTTCAGATTGGCACGGCAAAATATGGCGTACGCAATGCTGAAGGCAAATTGGATGATGACAAGCTGCGGGAGGTAGCGGCCCATCCTGCCGTTAAAATGTTCGAAATAAAGATGAGTCAGGGGGCGAAGCCCGGCAAGGGCGGCATTTTGCCGGGAGTGAAAGTCACACCAGAAATCGCCCGCATTCGTGGGATCGAGCCGGGGAGAGATTCCATTTCGCCAAACCGTCACCCGGAAATTGGCAACATCAATGAACTGCTCGAATTTGTGGATCACGTACGAAAAACCACCGGCAAGCCGACGGGGTTCAAAACGGTGATCGGAGCCTATGGTTGGCTGAACCAGATGTGCGAAGAAATTCAACGGCGCGGCATTGAGTCCGCCCCGGATTTCATCACCATCGACAGTTGTGACGGCGGCACGGGCGCGGCACCCATGCCGTTGATGGATGACGTGGGCCTTACGATCAAAGAAGCGCTACCCATGGTGGTGGATATTCTGTCGTTGTATGGTTTGCGTGAACGCATTCGGGTTATCGCTTCGGGCAAGCTGATTACGCCGTCCGGGGTAGCTTGGGCGCTCAGTAGTGGCGCGGACTTCGTTACCTCTGCACGGGGATTTATGTTTTCCCTCGGCTGCATTCAAGCGCTGAAATGCAATAAAAACACCTGCCCCACGGGTATCACGACACATAACAAACATTTGCAACAAGGTTTAGACCCACAAGAAAAAGCCAAGCGGGTTAAAAATTTCGTCGACAAAATCCATTATGGTGCCGGACTCATTGCGCACTCCTGCGGGGTTTCACATCCCCGTGAACTAACGCGATATCATTGCCGCATCGTGCAATCCGATGGAAAATCCGTACCCCTGGATATCCTCTACCCTGAGCCAGAAATATTGCCCGAATACCGAACTACACTATCGGACGAGTCAACCGAATAAGGGCAAACCATGAAACACCTGAAAGATATCAAGGCCTCGGACCTGTTCGTCAAAGCGTTGGAAAACGAAGGCGTAAAATATATTTTTGGCGTCCCAGGTGAAGAAAACCTTGATCTGATCGAATCGTTACGTACCTCCACAATCAAGCTGGTATTAACCCGCCATGAACAGGCGGCAGGATTTATGGCCGCCACCTACGGCCGCCTTACCGGCCGGGCTGGCGTTTGCCTTGCCACGCTCGGGCCGGGTGCAACGAATCTGGTCACCGCCGCAGCGTATGCCCAACTGGGCGCGATGCCCATGTTAATGATCACCGGCCAAAAGCCCATCAAACAAAGCAAACAAGGGCGCTTCCAAATTATTGATGTGGTGCAAATGATGCGGCCCATCACTAAATTCGCCAAACAAATCGTGAATGTTGGGACTATCCCCAGTCTGGTCCGGGAGGCCTTTCGGCTCGCTGAAGAAGAACGCCCCGGTGCGGTGCATTTGGAATTACCCGAAGATATCGCAGCAGAGCATGCGGTGACATCTCATCTGTTTGCGGTCAATAATTATTGTCGCCCCGATGCGGATGAGGGCGCCATCCACCAGGCTGAAAAAATGATCCGTGATGCCAAACATCCTTTGCTGTTGATTGGCGCCGGTGCAAATCGTAAACATATCGTCGAGGCTTTAAAGGGTTTTGTCGAAAAATCAGGCATCCCGTTTTTCAATACGCAAATGGGCAAAGGTGTCATCGGTGGTTACCACCCCCTGTACCTCGGCACGGCCGCGCTGTCCACCGGCGACTACCTGCACTGTGCGATTGATCAGGCGGACTTAGTGATCAACGCTGGCCACGACGTCGTGGAGAAACCGCCCTTTTTTATGGAACACGGCGGCAAAAAAGTGATTCACATTAATTTCAATTCCGCTGAAGTGGATGAAGTTTATTTTCCCCAACTGGAATTGGTGGGTGACATCGCCACGTCGTTTAATCGCCTGACCGACCGATTGGAAGCAGTGCCCACACATGACCTTAGTTATTTCATGCGCATACGCGAGCATGTGCAAAAACACATGCAAGAGGGAAATGAGGATCCTCGCTTCCCGATGACCCCGCAACGCCTGGTTGCCGATGTGCGAAAGGTGATGCCGGACGATGGTGTCATTGCACTCGATAACGGCGTTTATAAAATTTGGTTTGCCCGCAACTACCCAACACCTGAACCCAATACTGTATTACTCGACAATGCACTGGCCACCATGGGGGCCGGTTTACCCTCCGCGATGATGGCCGCTATTCTTTATCCTCAGCGACGGGTGATGGCCATCTGCGGGGATGGCGGTTTCATGATGAATAGTCAGGAAATGGAAACCGCTGTGCGCCTGAAACTGAATTTAGTCGTGCTGGTTTTACGCGACAACAGTTATGGCATGATCCGTTGGAAACAGGCGGGCAATGGTTTTCCCGACTGGGGTCTGGAATTCGGAAATCCTGATTTTGTCATGTATGCACAAAGTTACGGGGCACACGGTCACCGAGTTGAGACGGCGGCAGATTTTATCCCGCTGCTGGAACAGTGTTTTACCGAAGGCGGCGTGCATTTGGTGGAAGCCGCTGTGGACTATTCCGAAAATAAACGCGTGTTGATTGATGAACTGGCAGACAAAATTTGCCTGATTTGAGGAATGCATTGTGAGCACATCAAACACACTGACCGTCGTCCAGGCCCATGATGGCGCCACCATCGCTGAACTTCCACTTCAGGGCCCGGCTGATATCGAAGCACTGCTGGCACGTGCTTCACATCTGTTTCAAGATCGCAATCAATGGCTACCCGCCCATCAGCGAATAGCCATTCTTCATCGTTTGATGGTGTTAATGCAATCACAAGCGGATGAGTTGGCGCTGCTGATTTCCCGCGAGGGTGGCAAGCCATTATCCGATGCCCGTATTGAAGTGGATCGCGCCGTGAATGGTGTTAAGTTGGCCATCGAAGAAATCGGCCGACTTAAAGGCGAGCAGATCCCCATGGATCTTTCCGCAGCGGGCGCCGGTCGATTGGCCTTCACCCAGAAAGAGCCGATAGGTGTGGTGGTGGCCGTTAGCGCCTTCAACCATCCCTTGAATCTGATTGTGCATCAGGTCGCCCCTGCCATCGCAACGGGTTGCCCCATTATTGTAAAACCCGCAGCGCATACACCCTTGAGTTGTTTGCGGTTTGTGGAGTTGCTTCATCAGGCTGGTTTGCCTGCGGATTGGTGTCAGGCATGCGTCTGTGACCGGCAGACGGCTGAAAAACTGGTTACCGACTCACGGGTCGCGTTTTTCAGTTTCATCGCTCGGCCCGGGTGGGCTGGCAGTTGCGCAGCCGGTTGGCCGCGGGCACACGCTGCGTGCTGGAACACGGCGGCGCGGCGCCCGCCATCATCGCAGCTGACGCGAATGTGGAACGCATGGTGCCTTTACTGGTGAAAGGAGGTTATTACCATGCGGGCCAAGTTTGCGTTTCGGTGCAACGCGTATTTGTCGAGAACTCACTCAAGGATATACTTATCAGTGAACTGATACGGCAGGTCAGCGCACTCAAGGTCGGCAATCCTACGGATGCGGACACCGATGTGGGGCCACTGATCCGTCCATCAGAAGTTGACCGGGTTGAGCAATGGGTCAATGAAGCAAAAGCGCTTGGTGCTGACTGTGTGTTGGGCGGCGAACGGCTGGGCCACTATTTTTATGCGCCAACCTTACTGGTTGACCCGCCGGTTGACGCCAAAGTCTCCACCCAGGAAATTTTTGGCCCGGTCATGTGCATTTATGGCTACGATGATATCCAACATGCCATCCATCAAGCCAATGCCTTACCCGTCGCTTTTCAGGCTGCGGTTTTCACGCAGGATATTGATCGGGCCATTCACACAGCCAACGCGCTAAATGCCTCGGCTGTCATGATTAATGATCACACCGCCTTTCGTGTTGACTGGATGCCCTTTGCCGGGCGTCGCACATCAGGTTTAGGTGTCGGTGGTATTCCATACACTATGGAAGAAATGACACACAGCAAGTTAGTGGTTATTCAGACACCGTCGCCACAAACCGGCTGACTACCGTTTTGTCGATCGGCCTTTTCTCGATGGTTTTGATCTCGCCGGTTTTGTTTTTGAACGCGCAGGATGACCGGGCAAGCCGGTGTGCTGTGTCCGAAAAACCTTCGCCGCCCTCTGCCCTTCCACATTGTCACCCGTCCCCTTGGGCTGCCATGCGGGAATCAAATGCCGTTTACCGTTGCCGATGAGATCGGCGCGCCCCATGTTTTTTAACGCCGTGCGCAGCAGCGGCCAATTGTTGGCATCGTGGTAACGCAGAAAAGCCTTGTGCAGCTTGCGCGCATTGGCACCTTTTGGCACTGGCACGTCTTCGCTACTCGAGCCGATTTTGTGCAACGGGTCTTTGCCGGAATGATACATGGCCGTGGCGGTGGCCATGGGTGAGGGCAGGAAATTTTGCACCTGGTCGGCGCGAAAACTGTTGGCCTTCAACCAGATGGCGAGGTTCATCATGTCTTCGTCAGTAGCACCGGGATGGGCGGAAATAAAATACGGAATTAAATACTGTTCCTTACCTGCCGCCTGACTGTATTTATCGAACATTTTTTTGAAACGTTCGTAAGTGCCCATACCGGGTTTCATCATTTTCGACAGCGGGCCAGCCTCAGTGTGTTCCGGGGCTATCTTTAAATAGCCACCCACGTGATGGGTCACCAGTTCTTTGACGTACTCCGGTGATTCCACAGCGAGGTCGTAACGCAGGCCGGAGGCGATGAGGATTTTTTTGATGCCCGATAATTTTCGCGCGCGCCGGTACAGATGGATCAATGGCTGGTGCTGAGTGCCGAGGTTTTTACAGATACCCGGATACACGCAGGACGGCCGTCGGCAGTTGGCTTCAATGTTTGGGTCTTTGCACGCCAGCCGATACATGTTGGCCGTGGGGCCGCCGAGATCGGAAATCACCCCGGTGAATCCGGGCACATTGTCACGAATAGTTTCCACTTCACGAATAATGGAATCTTCTGAACGGCTCTGGATGATGCGCCCTTCGTGTTCGGTGATGGAACAAAACGTACAACCGCCAAAACAACCGCGCATGATGTTCACGGAAAAACGAATCATTTCGTAGGCGGGAATATTGGCCTTGCCATAGGCTGTGTGCGGTTTGCGTGAGTAGGGCAGTTCGAAGACGTTATCCAGTTCCTGCGTGGTCAGCGGGATCGGCGGCGGGTTCATCCATACACCACGCTCACCGTGAGACTGGTACACCGCACGCGCGTTGCCGGGGTTGGTTTCTTTATGAAACACCCGTGAGGCATGGGCATACAGCACGCGATCGTCACGCACGTGATGATAGTCGGGCAGACAGACCAGTGTGTTCGCCGCACCGGGGCGCGGGGTGCGTTTGATTTCCAGCGTCACCACCCGGTCGCTGGCCGTGTTGTCCGAACCCTCACACGGTGTTTTTCTTTCCGTTAGATAGGGGTCAATCGGCGTTTCGATGACGCCGGGTTTGTCCAGCTCGGTGGAGTTCAGCACCGCCCAGTCTTTCGGCAGGCGTTCGGGACGGCCGTTGATATCACGACAGGCGAACACGGTGCCACGGACATCGGTGATATCTTCGATGGCTTCCCGCTGCGACAGGCGGTGGGCGATGTCCACAATCTGCCGCTCGGCGTTGCCGTAAACGAGCAGGTCCGCCTTGGCGTCGAGAATCACCGAGCGTCGCACCTTTTCTGACCAGTAGTCGAAATGCGCGATGCGCCGCAGGCTGGCCTCGATACCACCGATAATAATGGGCACACCTTTGAAGGCTTCGCGCGCGCGCTGGCTGTACACCACCACGCAACGATCCGGGCGTTTGCCGCCTTCACCATTGGCGGTATAGGCATCATTGGAGCGTTTTTTACGGTCCGACGTGTAGCGATTCACCATGGAATCCATGTTGCCGCCGGTGATGCCGAAAAACAGATTGGGTCGACCCAGCCGTTTGAAATCCTCCGCGCTGGTCCAGTCCGGTTGGGCGATGATGCCGACGCGAAAACCCTGCGCCTCCAACACCCGGCCGATCACCGCCATACCGAAGCTGGGGTGATCTACATAAGCATCGCCGGTCACTAAAATCACATCGCAGGAATCCCAGCCCAGCGCGTCCATTTCCTCGCGGGACATGGGCAACTGTGATGCCGGGCCAAAACGCTGGGCCCAGAATTTACGGTAGGAAAAAATGTCGGGGGCAGGCTGCATAGGAGGGATGTCGATCAATAAGGCCAGGCGGTGCGGCCCCAGATTGTACCTGAAACGGAGACAGTGGCGCAGTGGTTAGGACGGTTTGGCGTCGAATTTTTCACCGTCCAGTGGCAGTGCTTCCGCTGCTTTCGTGCTTTTTTCAGCTTTTATTTCCACGCAGGGAATGGAAAAGGTTTTTCGTTGCTAGTGTACGTAAGAAAACGCATACACTGATAGATGTAGTGAGCAAGGCTGCCCCAAACTAGCGCGGGTTGGGGTTCACCTTGCCGCTGAACCGAATATTCTCAGCCATGTCTCCCTGTCTTCAGGGTTGTCATAGATATCCTCCCGACGACCACCTCTTGAAGTGATGTGATAACTATACGCCAGCGTGTTCTATTCTAAGTGGCCTTGCCATTTTTGAAATTAGCATACCCACAAAAACAGGGCACCCCCATTGGTAACAATGACCGCCTCATTGCCTCTCATGCACGAAGTTTAAATGCTGTATTAGTAACCAACAACACCCGAGAATTTGATAGGGTTTCCGATCTTTCTTTAGAAAATTGGATGCAAGAATAAACGTAACTACTCAGCCTATTTTGCTAGGAGGTAGGTTTTTCTTCGGCAATGATCAACGCAGCACCGTCAAATGCATCACGCAATGCGCTAAAAACATTATACCCCTGCTTTTTT
>JAADHZ010000051.1 GCA_013151575.1 Gammaproteobacteria bacterium | reverse complement strand
ACGAGTTCGTGAAGCACAAAGTGCTAGACGCTATTGGCGACCTGTATCTGCTGGGTTGCAGCCTCATTGGTGAATTTAGCGGCTACAAATCTGGCCATGCCCTCAATAACCGCCTGTTACGCGCCCTGCTTGAGCACGAGGATGCCTGGGAGGCGGCCACCTTTGATGACCCCAAGCGGGCTCCCATTTCGTATACCCATCCATTGCTGGCGACGTAATTTACCGCGTGTCTTGTCTCGGATTATCAGTGTGGCTGCGTGTTGATACCTTCTTACCCGGCCCACTGTGTTAAAGACAGGAATACTGGATGGGGATTTGTCCTGGCCCATTGTGCCGCAGGCCATAACAGCTTCGGTTTGTGGGCGCTGCCCCTAAAGTTTAGTGGCCCCGTTCGACTTACATGAAGCGGGGATCTGCGACAAAACTGTGCCAGGTGTGAGGTTTTAGTTGGTTTGCCCGATTGTTGCTAGTGATTTTTTTGCAATCTGTTTGCCGTCGAAATAGTCCTGGCGGTGTGGCAAAAAACGCTATGGGGTCGTGCTTTTTTTGACCTGCTGTGCAAGCCGCCGTAAGGCATTCGCCAACTCGTTATTCGCCATCCCGTCGGCCGTGCTTGCCAGCACTTGCGCACCAATGTCGGATGCCTTGGCGCGGCGCGGTGGGTGGGCCTCCGGTGGAATTTCCGCAACGGGCTGAACCTTGAACTGAACCTTGCCGATGTGTTCCAGGCCCGGTAGTTGCTGAAGTTGGCGAAGGATAATCGGAGCCTGATAACGCAGCTTGGACAGCCATGCAGGTGAGTCGGCGGTGACGACAGCGATGTTATCGCGCAGATTGGTGATACTAATGTGCCCTGCCAGCGCTGGCTCCACAACGTCCCGCAGGTTGCGTGTGAGGGCTTGAAGAAAATAGGCGCGTTCCAACATAGGCTGGAGACCGTTGCCGGACGTAGTCAGTATGCGGGATACCGATTTCGGTATGGAATAACGAGTTTTGGTCATGGTCCGGAATGTTAGTTTTGTCGTGCTGGCGGCAGGCTGCCTGGATGCAGCAATTGTAGCCCTCTCGCCGTTGACTGACAAAGTCGGCTCGGATGGGCGAATAACAATTATTTAAGGATGTCTGTAGGCAAATCATGAACATTATTTTTATCGGGAAACGGGGTCGTAGCACCAAATCACTCAAATTAGGCATGCCGACCGTGGTGGTCAGTGCGGTGCTGGTGATGTCCGTGTTGTCAGCCATCCTGTTTTCCGGTGGATATTTCATGGCGCAGCAGGTCGAGTCGGGACCGGATAAGGTTTTGATGACCGCCTGGCAGGGTGAAATGGATGTGCAGCGCGAGGAAATCGCCGTAGCTCGCCGTAAGGTGGATGAGGACATGGATGCTCTGGCCATGCGCCTGGCCGAGTTGCAGGCCAAGGTGATTCGCCTCGATGCGTTGGGTGAACGTCTTACCCAGGTCGCCAAGCTCGATAAGGGGGAGTTTGATTTTTCCACTCTGCCTGCTGTGGGTGGTCCCGTCGATGTGTCGGTGGTGGAAACCATGCAGGTGCCTGATTTTGTTCGAACCCTGGAAGATTTGTCGTTGACGGTGGATGATCGTGCGCAGCAGCTGGGGTTGCTGGAAACCATGCTGATGAGCCGTAAGCTGCAAAAAGAAGTGCGCCCCGCAGGCCGCCCCATCAAAAAGGGTTGGATTTCATCCTACTATGGTATGCGCACAGACCCCTTCACCGGGCGTCGTGAACACCACAAAGGTATTGATCTGGCAGGTAAACAGGGCAGTGAGATTATCGCCGTGGGTGCCGGGGTCGTGACCTGGGCTGGCAGTCGTTATGGTTACGGCAATTTGGTAGAGGTCAACCACGGCAACGGGTACTCCACACGTTATGGGCACAATGACGAGGTTCTGGTCACGGTGGGGGAGGCTGTCGCTAAGGGGCAGGTGTTGTCAAAAATGGGTTCGACCGGCCGGTCGACGGGACCGCATGTGCATTTCGAGGTTCTCTACAAGGGCAAAGCGGTGGACCCTAAGAAATTTGTGCTGGCAACAAATTAATTTCCATTCCGGGATGCCTGTCACTGGGGCAATAATAATCGTTCTCTAATCTTCTCATCCTCGCTATAATCTCCAGCTTTTGGGCTGGCGCAGGCGGTTTCACTGCGTGCTCCGGGTTTCCTGAGAAGTGATTTTGACGGTTGGTTCGAACAAATTACGCCCGGATTAATGTCGCCGTCATCCAGCATTTTTTAAAGCAACCTTTTAAAAAAACCTTTTAAAACAACAACAAAGCTCTGGTCCCCACTTTATGGTCAGCAAATTTCTCAGCAAAATTTTTGGTAGTCGCAACGATCGCCTGTTAAAGGTCATGAACAAGGTCGTTGCGGATATTTCCTCTCATGAAGATGCAATAACGCCACTGACTGACGAGGAACTGCGTGCAAAAACAGACGAATTCCGAGCGCGCCTGAGTGAGGGTGCGAGCGTTGATGATCTGCTGCCCGAGGCGTTTGCCGTGGTGCGCGAGGCGGGTAAACGTGCGTTGAACATGCGCCACTTTGATGTACAGCTGATCGGCGGCATGGTACTCAACGATGGCAAAATCGCCGAGATGCGCACTGGTGAGGGTAAAACGCTGGTGGCCACGTTGGCGGTGTACCTCAATGCTCTATCAGGCAAAGGCGTGCATTTGGTGACGGTCAACGACTACCTGGCCCAGCGTGACTCAGAGTGGATGGGCAAGCTGTATCGTTTCCTTGGTCTCTCCGTGGGCGTGGTGTTGTCGGGTCAGGCCGTCGAAGAAAAACGAGCGGCCTATGCGGCGGATATCACCTACGGCACCAACAACGAATTCGGTTTTGATTATCTGCGCGATAACATGGCCTTCAGCACCGAGGACAAAGTGCAGCGTGACCTTCATTACGCCATTGTCGACGAAGTGGACTCCATCCTCATCGACGAGGCGCGCACGCCGCTGATTATTTCCGGCCCTGCCGAAGACAGCTCTGACCTGTATCAAAAGATCAACCAAATTGCCCCCAAGCTGACAAAACAGGCGGCGGAAGAGCTGGAAGAAGGTCAGGAAGAGGGCGACTATTATCTGGACGAAAAAAGTAAGCAGGTCTTCCTCACTGAGCTGGGCCACCAGCACGTTGAAGACATGCTGGTGGAAATTGGCCTGTTGCGAGAAGACGAAAGCCTTTACGACGCCGCCAATATTCGCCTGATCCACCACGTCAACGCCGCCCTGCGTGCCCACGCCCTGTACCAGCGCAACGTGGACTACATCGTCAAAGATGGCGAAGTGGTGATCGTCGATGAATTTACCGGCCGTACCATGCCGGGACGGCGTTGGTCCGACGGCCTGCATCAAGCCGTGGAAGCCAAGGAAAAGGCCAATGTTCAGAACGAAAATCAGACCCTGGCGTCCATCACCTTCCAGAATTTTTTCCGCCTGTACGACAAACTGGGGGGCATGACGGGTACTGCCGATACTGAGGCCTTCGAATTTCAGCAGATTTACGGGCTGGAAGTGGTGGTGATTCCGCCCGCTAAACCCGTCGCACGTATCGACAGCACCGACCTGGTGTTTCTCACCCACGCAGAAAAATTTGCCGCCATCGCCGAAGACGTCAAGGATTGCCGAGAACGTGGGCAACCGGTGCTGGTGGGTACCGCGTCCATCGAAACCTCCGAATATCTGTCGGAATTGCTGAGCAAACAAAACGTGGAACACGAGGTGCTCAACGCCAAGTTCCATCAGAAAGAAGCGTATATCATCGCTCAGGCTGGCCGGGGCGGTTCCATTACCATCGCCACCAACATGGCTGGTCGAGGTACCGACATCGTGCTGGGTGGCAGCCTGGAAGCAGAGCTTGCCGAGGCTGGTGACATCGACGAAAGCAAGCGCGAGGCCATAACGGAAGCCTGGCAGCAGCGCCACCAACAAGTGCTGGAGGCGGGCGGTTTGCATGTGGTGGGCACTGAGCGCCACGAATCACGTCGTGTGGACAACCAGCTGCGCGGCCGTTCCGGTCGTCAAGGTGACCCAGGCTCCAGCCGTTTCTACCTGTCGCTGGAAGACAATTTGATGCGCATATTCGCCTCCGAGCGGGTCGCTGGCCTGATGCAAAAGCTGGGTATGGAAAAAGGCGAAGCCATCGAGCACCCCTGGGTCAACAAGGCCATCGAAAATGCCCAACGTAAAGTAGAGGGCCATAACTTCGATATTCGCAAAAACCTGCTGGAATACGACGATGTTGCCAATGATCAGCGCAAGGTGATCTACGGTCAGCGCGCCGAGCTCATGGCCACCGACGATATTCTCGACATGGTGAAGTCCATCCGCGAGGATGTGGTCAGCAGCGTGATCGGCACCTACGTTCCACCGCAAAGCCTGGATGAAATGTGGGATATCCCCGGCCTGGAAAAAGCCCTGGAAGCCGATTTCGGACTGCCCATGCCAGTGCAGCAATGGCTGGACGAAGACCACAGCCTGCACGAAGAAACCCTGCGCCAGCGTATCCTCGACGAGCTGGAACAAAGCTACTACGAAAAAGAGGCCCATGCTGGTAAAGAGGTGCTGCGTCACTTTGAAAAGGCCGTGATGCTCAAAGTGCTGGACGAACAATGGAAGGAGCACCTGGCCATCATGGATCACCTGCGTCAGGGCATTCATTTGCGCGGTTACGCCCAAAAAAATCCCAAGCAGGAATACAAGCGTGAAGCCTTCGAGCTGTTTTCACAGATGCTCGACCGTATCAAGCTGGAAGTGGTGGGGCTTCTCTGCAAGGTGCAGGTGCGCGCCGAGGAAGACGTACAGGCGGTTGAGGCGCAGCGACGCTCTACCGCTCAGGTTTCTTATCGGCACGATCAGGCACCCGCCGCCGCAGCCCCAGAGGGGGAGCAGGACCCGCTCGGCGAGGAGTCGGAACATCTGCCCTATGTGCGCGAAGGCCGCAAGGTGGGACGCAACGAATCCTGCCCCTGTGGTTCCGGCAAAAAATTCAAGCAGTGTCACGGAAAATTATCCTGAGCAATCGGTTCCCACCGTCCTCGCTATTGTGCGAGGGCGCGCTTCCCCAGTAACATCGTTTCCTTTTTATCCGCCCTGGGGCGGATGTGGATGTCACGATGAAACCTGCACTACCTGAGCTTCACCCTGTTTCCGGCCTGCGGCTGGGCACCGCCTGCGCAGGCATCAAACAGGCCAATCGCCCCGACCTGGTAGTGATAGAACTGTGCGAACACAGCACGGTCGCCGCCGTGTTTACTCGCAATGCTTTTTGCGCCGCGCCGGTCACCGTCGCACGCCAACACCTGACGCAAACACTCCCCCGCTTCCTGCTGATCAACACCGGCAATGCCAACGCTGGCACTGGCCAGCAGGGTTTGGCCGACGCGCAGACCTGTTGTGATGCTGTTGCTGAAACTGCTGGCTGCGCACGCGAACAGGTGCTGCCGTTTTCCACCGGCGTCATCGGCGAAGCGTTGCCCATTGAGCCTCTGTGCGCCGGTGTTCCCGCGGC
Organism: Gammaproteobacteria bacterium; assembly: GCA_013151575.1. Taxonomy (GTDB): domain Bacteria; phylum Pseudomonadota; class Gammaproteobacteria; order SZUA-152; family SZUA-152; genus SZUA-152. The sequence goes on along the minus strand of JAADHZ010000051.1, from coordinate 5,711 downwards.
TATCGCGGCGCTCGCCGAAGATGGCTGGACGCAGGCCGCCAGTGGGATTTTGACCACCGACACCGTGCCCAAAGGTGCCTCCCGGCAACTGCAAATAGACGGCAGGACGGTGACCGTCACCGGCATTGCCAAGGGCTCCGGTATGATCCGCCCGGACATGGCCACTATGCTGGCCTACGTGGCCACCGATGCCAGCCTGCCGTCGGAGCTGCTGCAAACCTGCCTCGACACCGCCGTGGCAGGCTCCTTCAATCGCATTTCCGTGGACGGCGATACCTCCACCAACGACGCCTGCCTGCTGATGGCCACTGGCCGCTCAGACATCGTGGTGGGTGATGCCGATAGCGAGGCCTTTGCCGCACTGTGCGATGCGGTGAGCGACGTGTGCGAACAGCTGGCGCTGGCCATCGTGCGTGACGGCGAGGGTGCCACCAAGTTGATTACCGTGGAGGTGTCGGAGGGACGTGACGAGGCCGAGTGTCTGCAAGTGGCCTACACCATCGCCCATTCGCCGTTGGTGAAAACGGCCTTTTTCGCCAGCGATCCCAACTGGGGGCGCATCCTCGCGGCGGTGGGCCGTGCCGGTGTGACAGAGCTGGACCTCGATGCAGTGCGTCTGTACCTCGACGACGTATGTCTGGTGCGCCATGGCGGCCGAGACCCGGACTATCGTGAACAGGCCGGCCAGGCGGTGATGGACCGTGACGAAATCATCGTGCGCGTGATGCTGGCGCGCGGCGAGGCTTATGCCCGGGTGTGGACCTGTGACCTATCGTACGATTACGTGCGCATCAACGCCGAGTACCGGACCTGATATGTCCGCCCAGCTGGTACCCGTAGTGGCTGCCGCGATAGTCGACGAGCAGGGCCGCGTGCTTATCGCCCGGCGGCCGCCCCACGTGCATCAAGGTGATCTATGGGAATTTCCCGGAGGTAAAGTCGAGGCGGGCGAAAGCGCGCGGCAGGCGCTAGCGCGCGAGTTGCGCGAGGAGCTGGGTATTGAGGTGCAGCAGGCCCGGCCGCTGATTCGCGTAACCCACCACTACCCGGACAAGTCCGTGCGGCTGGACGTGTGGCGGGTGGACGGCTTCGGTGGTGACGTACCCTCGGGCCAGGGGCAGGAGGGCCAACCCCTGGCCTGGGAGCCTCCCGCGCAACTGGGCAACTATTCTTTTCCCGCCGCCAACCTGCCCATTATTCGTGCCGTGCAATTGCCGGACTATTATCTCGTCACGCCGGACCCAGGAGATGATGCTCCGGCGTTTCTCCGGCAGTTGGAGTGCCGTCTGCGTGACGGCATTCGGCTGGTGCAGTTGCGGGCGAAATCCCTGTCCGCAGCGGACTATTCAGCGTTGGCGACACAATGTGCCCGCCTGTGTGAAAACTACGACGCATTTTTAATGCTGAATGCAGATCCCGCGCTGGTGGCCTCGGTGGGTGCGCGCGGCGTACACCTGGATAGTGGCCGCTTGGGCAGCCTGAACGCGCGTCCTCTGCCTGCGGGCCAGTGGGTGTCCGCCTCTTGTCATTCCCATGAACAGCTGGAGCAGGCTCGTGCGCTGGGGGCGGATTTTGTGATGATCTCGCCGGTGTCCGTCACCGCCAGCCACCCGGACGTGGCGCCGCTGGGCTGGGATCGCTTTCAATCGTTAGCCGAATTGGCCGCTTGTCCGGTGTTTGCTCTCGGGGGCATGTCGCCATCGGATGTGACGCAGGCGTGGGCGCATGGGGCGCAGGGCATCGCGGCTATTCGCGCTCTGTGGGAGCACTAGTGAAGTTTTTCTTCGTGTTCGGAGGAGTGCAGTTCCGTGAATTCCTGTGGGCCATCGTCGGCGATGCGGTGGCTCTCGTCCGCCCAGGCGCCGAGGTCGATGATCCGGCAGCGCTCGCTGCAAAATGGTCGCCAGCGATTTTCGCTTGACCACGGGACGGCCTTTTCGCAGGTGGGGCACTTCACGGTTTTTGGTTTTTTCATGGTTTTCCCGGGGTTTTACAGAGCGCAACAGCTGAGCATGAAATCCACGTCATGTTCTATTTGCGTGGGGCGGGCCTCCGTTGAGGCCCGCATGAAGCGTGCACAAAAACGGTGTCGGCCGCCACTGATTTCCACGAAACAGGGTGAATCCACTGGCAGAAAAACACGAATCATTTGAAAGGAGGTGGCGGTATCCAGCGCCTGCTGGTAATTGCCTTTGCTGGCGACTTGGGGCTGCGGCTGCGCACTTTCGCGCACCAGCTTTAGTATCAATTCCACCGACAGCCGCAGGCTGTCCAATGAACTCAACCAACATTTCAGTTCCGTGATGCGATCTTGCGCTGGGCGTTTCAACCATTGGCGATAGAGGGGTAGATCGAAGTCGCACAGGCCGCCGGGCACGCTGCTGCGCTGATTCAGCAGTTTGAACAACTCGTTTTCCCGTATGCCCTGCGCCAATGCGCCTTCCATGCTGTAAAGCTGGGACTTGAAGCCTCCCAACGTGGTTAACAGCTGGTCTAAGGTGTCGTGTTTGATGCCAGGCGTCCGGGTCAGGGCGGTGAGTGTGGCGTGGATGCGGTCCAGCTCTTTTATCACCTCGGTTTTTATGTCGATACGGGTGACGATGTTGACGATGTCCAGCAGTGTGGTGAGGGTGTTGTGGCTGTCCCATACGGTTTCGCCACGCTGGCTGTGCCGGGCTTGGCGAAACAGGAATTCCAGGCGCAGGAAAAAACGCAGGCGTTCGTTAAGCGGGTGTTCGTAAACAGTGGCGATGGTGTGGTCAGGATTGGGCACGGGCGGACTTTGAGGTGAAAGGAGGTTGTGGAGCCGGGCGGCGAGTTGCGCACATTCTCCCCGAGTTGAGGGGAGCTGGCAATCAGGCCGGTGGTTTTTTGTTATGGAGGGCGTTGGGGGGTGTGCTGGCAAGCTGGAGGTAATCGCGGTGAAGTTGCGCCACCTGTTTTTTGAGCGAGGCTTTGTTGCCGGTGTTGGTGATGATGTCATCGGCAACGGCGAGACGGGTTTGCCGGTCGACCTGGGTGTTTAGCACGGCTTCGATTTGTTGCACGGTGAGTGGGTCGCGTTCGAGGGTGCGCTGGATTTGCAGCTCGCGGGGGAGGTCCACCACCAGAATGCGATGTACCAGTCCGCTCCAGCCGCTTTCGATGAGCAGGGGCACGCTGGCGATGCAGTAGTCTGCGTCGAGTTGCTGGATTTGGCGCAGCAATTCCTCGCGGGCTCTGGGGTGCAGTATTGCCTCCAGTTTTTGGCGCTGAGTGTCATCACTAAAAATCTGTTCACGCATTTTGTCGCGGTCGACGCTACCGTCAGCGCGAAGGAACTTGGGGCCAAAGTGAGCGGCAATTTCCGCGAGTGCGGGCTGGCCGGGTTCCAGCAATTGATGGACGATGACATCGGCGTCGATGACGGGCGCGCCTTGTTGTTCGAAATATCGGGACACGGTGGTTTTGCCACTGCCGATGCCGCCGGTGAGCCCCACGATCAACATGGCGCGACTAGCCCATCTTGGAATATTGCAGGTAGGCCTGGGTGATGTCGTGGCCCCACAACAGGGCGATCCACCCGGCGGCGGCGAGGTAGGGGCCGAAGGGAATGGGGATGTTCCTGTCGCGGCCGCGTAGCAGGATGAGGCTGATGCCCACCGCAGCGCCCACCAGGGATGACAGCAGAATGATCACCGGCAGCATTTGCCAGCCCATCCACGCCCCCAGCACCGCGAGTAACTTGAAGTCGCCATACCCCATGCCGTCTTTGCCGGTGATCAACTTGAAGGCCCAGTACACAGCCCACAGACTGAGGTAACCGGCCACAGCGCCAATGATGGCGGTGGGGCTGTCCACGGTGAATTCCCACAGGCTGAGCAACAGCCCCAGCCATAACAGGGGCAGGGTGATGCTGTCGGGTAGCAGCTGGTGGTCGAAGTCGATCATGGTGAGGGCTATCAGTGCCCAGGTAAAAACGAGCCCGGTGAGGGCCTGCCAGCTGAACCCGAAATGCCAGGCTATGGCGATGGAGAGCAGGGCGGTGACGGCTTCGATGGTGGGGTAACGTAGTGAAATGGAGGCACTACAGTCCGAACATCGGCCGCGCAACCAGAGATAACTGAAAATGGGGATGTTTTCCAGCGCGGTAATTTGGTGCCCGCAGTGGGGGCAGCGTGAGCGGGGGGTACTGAGGTTGAAGCGCTCTTCCACCTCCCCCGCTGCGGGGGAGGTGGTGTCGGAAGATTCCGCAGACAGCTCCGCGCAATGCGTGTGCCATTCCCGCTGCATCATCACCGGCAGCCGGTAGATGACCACATTGAGAAAACTGCCCACCACCAGCCCCAGGAATCCGATGAAACCGAGGTATAACGGGGCATTGCTGCTCAGTAGGTTGATGGCGTCCACGGCTTGTATCGGAACCTATTGAAAAAACGCAGTGAATAACATGCCTCAGACCACCTGGCCCATCTTGAAGATGGGCAGGTACATGGCAATCACCATGCCGCCGATGAGTACGCCGAGCACGGCCATAATGATAGGTTCCAGCAAACTGCTGAGGCCGTCCACCATGTTATCCACCTCTTCCTCGTAGAAGTCGGCCACTTTGGCCAGCATGCCGTCAACGGAGCCGGTTTCTTCGCCGATGGCTAGCATCTGCACCACCATGTTGGGAAACAGGCCAGTTTCTTTCATGCACACGTTGATCTGCTGGCCGGTGGCCACTTCGTCCTTCATGCCCATAATGGCTTTGGTGTACACGTAGTTGCCGGAGGCGTGAGCCACGGTTTCCAAGGCTTCTACCAGCGGCATGCCGGCGGCAAACATGGTGGACAGGGTGCGGGCGAAACGGGCAATGGTGGCCTTGGTGATGATGTCACCGATAATCGGCAGTTTGAGTATGACCCGGTCCATCAGCTCGTTAAATTTTGTGGACCGTTTTTTGAGCTGCGCCATGCCGTAGATAGCGCCGCCGAAGGTAGCAAAGATGGCCCACCACCATTCCTGAAACACCTTGGACAGGTACACCACAAACTGCGTCATGGCCGGCAGGTCACCGCCAAAACTGGTGAACATAGCCTCGAACTGCGGGATGACAAAAATCAGCAGGATGGCGGTGATGATAAACGACACAATGATAATCGCGGCGGGGTAAAACAGCGCCTTTTTGATCTTGCCCTTAATGGCCTCCACTTTCTCTTTGTAGGTGGCGATTTTGTCCAGCAGGGTTTCCAAAATCCCCGCCTGTTCACCAGCGTGCACCAAACTGACATACAGGCCGTCAAAATGCAGGGGGTGCTGGGCCAGTGATTCCGCCAGCGACGAACCCCCTTCCACGCTGGCCTTAACGCTCATGATTAAATCCTGCATGCTGGGATTCTCATGGCCCTTTCCGACGATTTCGAAGGACTGCACCAGAGGCACGCCAGCGGACATCATGGTGGCCATCTGGCGGCTGAAAATAGAAATGTCGCTTGCGGTGATTTTTTTCTTCGGGGCGCCGAACAGGGGTTTGGGCTTTTTCTTGACCTTCAGCGGGGTGATGCCCTGGCGTCGTAAATCGGCCTTGGCCAGGGCGAGGCTTGAGCCAGTTATTTCGCCCTTGGAGCGTTTACCCTGTTTGCTCATACCCTCCCACAGGTAGATCGTCGCCGCTTGTGTTTTTTTTGCCATGGTGTATTCCGTTATTCCTTGGTGACCCGGTTGATTTCTTCAAGGCCGGTGAGGCC
>JAADHZ010000070.1 GCA_013151575.1 Gammaproteobacteria bacterium | reverse complement strand
AATACGAGTGGCTAAACCCAATTACGCTTTTGAAAAGCGCCAGAAAGAAATCGCCAAAAAGAAAAAGAAGGAAGAGAAGCGCTTGCAAAAATCAGGGGGAGACGATAATGAGCCACAGGACGTTCAACCTATATCAGGAAACGACAATGAAGCGGTAACAACCAGCGACACATAGAAAAATAATCGAAGTCAATGAATATTAAATACACAAAGGAAAATACGGCATGAGTACAGGTACAGTAAAGTGGTTCAACGCGGATAAAGGTTTTGGTTTCATTGCTCCAGATGATGGTGGCAAGGATCTGTTTGTTCATCATTCTGAAATCCAAGCTGGCGGTGGCTATGCAACCCTGAGTGATGGTCAGAAAGTGGAGTATGAAGTTGGGGAAGGCCAAAAAGGGCCGTGCGCTAATAAGGTGGTGCCAGTCTAACTCTAGTAATTAAACCGGTTTTCGTAAGCACCAGCACATAACAAATTAGGTTAGGTCGTGTGAGGAACGAACCACGATCTGAACCGGTTTGTTGGACAAGCCCGGTTGGCATTGGGTGGTGGCATTGGGATGCTACCCTTATTATATTATTTCCTCCCCCCTTTATCTCCTATCCCTTGGTCAATACATAATGTCTATAAACAAGCCACGGTGTGCAGGAAGTGGCATAGTCCAACAGACATTTATCCGCCATGCTGAACTGCGCACGGCGGATAAATGCTTGTATGTTAGGTCGCACCAAAGATCACTTCCAACTTGAATGTCAGCGAGAGCGACGAACGGAAGTTGTTTTCCCGTGAATACACGACCTTGGGGTTAATTTCAAAAAATAACCAGTCCCTGTGTAGTTGCTGTCGCAGCCTAGCCGAAACAATATAGGCCGTGGTCTGGGTTACCGGTTTGCTGGCACCGATGATGCCGATGCGGTAAGCGACCGCCCGGCGGCGGCTGATGTTGTGCAACAGAAAAAAATTCTGGCTTAGATCGATGTTTCGGGTCTCATCCAGCCAGGTCCCCTTGCTGGTGCTACGAAACAGATAGTTGGCCGATATTCCCCGTTCCACATCAAACCGGGAGGTCTCCCCCGGCCCCGTTGAATCGAACCAGAACACAGTCTCCGTCGCACGAAAATTCCACTGGCCCGCGCTGAACAGTCGACGCAGGCGAAAGCGGATAAAGGTATCCAGCCCTCCACGGAACCGGATGCCGATATCGGCATGTGCCCGCCACCAGGCCTTGGTTTTTTTGATGAAGCGAATGCCCAGCGATTGATCCTGTGAGTCCACGGAGTCCAGCAAACTGGCGTCCTGGTTCGGCGTGTCTTCCTGGCTGCTCTCGAACAACAGTTTGACTCTGCGCTGAGTATTGGGCAGCGTGAGTTTTCCCTGCACAGTCGCGTCGTAGCGGGGCAAGCGCCCCTCCTCGCTAATGTGCAGCAAATTCAGTTTGAGTCGGCTGTTTTGGGACTCCTGGTAAATCCGGTCGTCCCCAAAAAAACTGTCCAGCCAGTTGGCGAACTCGGTGACCCGTTGCGAGGCCAGGTCGCGTCCTCGCTCCAGTGGCAGCAGTGCACTGAAGGTCGGCTCATCGCTCGGCTGGGGCGTATCGTTTGCGGAAGAGGTGAAGGATAATGCCAGCAATGCAACGACTACGGCCCAAACACCGGGTGCGGGGCGTAGTAATAGTTGCGGAAAAAAAATCATAAGTGGTGGTAGCAATCCTTTTTACAAAAAGCGACACACGCGAAATGGCGAAGTGAATTTTATGGAACCAAGCCTACGGGGTATTGCCGGCGGATTCAAAATGCTTTTAAACGGGTGATTCACAAGACATAAAAAAACGTGACAAGCTAGAGGCCTGCCACGTTTTTTTTTGCGCCGTCCCCCCCCGTCGAAAGCGGGGCCGGGACATCACGGTGTTAGCTGATTTTTCGGTTTTTGCGACGGTGCTGCAAACCCAGGCCTAGCAGACCCAAGCTCATCAGAGCGATAGAACCCGGTTCGGGAACCTGGGTCACGCTACCGCCTCCGGTCCCGCTACCGCCTCCGGTCCCGGTGGGGCCACCCACCGGAATGCCGTTGCTGGTGATGCGCTGGAAGTTGATGGAATACGTGGCGACAGCATAAGTGTTACCACTCCAGCTGCTCAGTGGTTCCGCCCCATTGTTGGGGCCGTAAACGGGCTCAAATGGGCTGGATTGGAACATCACTCCCGATGCGCTGACAGGGTCATAATTGTAGCCGGAAATCCCCAGGTAGTAATCACCAGCGGCCAGCGATGGGTCACTGATATAGGCGGGGCCGGCAAATGCGATGCCGTCATCATTACCCCACACCCCGGCGCCCGTGCTGTTAAACAGGAACAGCTGGGTGTCCCCGGAACTTCCTACGGTGTTGGCGTAAAAGTTGCCGCCGCCCCAGTAGAAGCCGAACATGTCCGCGTCACCGCTGTAGCTACCGGTGATCTGCGTGACTCCTCCCCCAATCATCTGGGCACCGGCCAAGGTCTCGCCAGCGTCGCCGGACTCGACGAACACGGTAGCAGACGCGTTGATGCTGAACAGCAGTGAACCGCCAACGACCAGCGACAGAATGTTGGTATTACTCATATTACATACTCCTCGGACTACAATAGTTTTTGAATCGCATTGGGGTTTCTACCCCGGTGCGTACACAAAAGCATGTACTGTGCCACTTTCTTTAATCCTCATGACAATCATTGGGTTCCATTGCGAAACCAGCGATTAATTTCCGGCATCAGTTTGGAGGTGTAAATTTTTCCGACAACTTTACTGGGGAATTTGTCACCAACGATAGTTGGTGGGGAGCGGCTTGGCTCAGAGATTGAGCAGACAATCCTTGGCTTGGTTGATTTTGGCGGCAAGGTAGGTGGAACCGCCCTTATCCGGGTGCAGCTTGTGCATCAGGCGGCGGTGGGCCTGGATGATATTCTGTTCGTTGGCATCAGCTTCCACGCCGAGGATTTCCCGGGCCTCGTTCGGGTCCATGGGGCCGCTGGCGGCATAACCCTGCTCCGGTTCGGCTTGATTCCCCTGACGCCAGTCCGGCTGATTGCGATCCAGGTAGGCCTCTAACAGCGCCAGTGATTCCGCATCGCCTGCGAGACATTCCTCGCGCAATTGCCGCAGCTGTTCCAACGTGAGTTGGTTAAGTAGCCGGTCCTCGAAAGCGCCTTCCAAGATCACACCATCCATTTCACCGCTATCGTGGTCCAAGGTCATGCGCAGGAAACGAGTTTCCACGGTGGAGATTTGTCCCTGTGGTGGGGGTTGCACACTGCGCGTGGCCTGATAACGCCCGAACAGGCCACGCGCCAGCGGCAGGAAACGCAGCAAGCCGAAGCCCCGCCGCAGCAAGGGCAGAGCCGCAGCGCCAGCGGCGAACAGCCAGTGCAAACGTCCCGTCAGCGCCAGGGCGACGATGGCTAGCCCGCCCCCCCACAGTGCCGCCTGTTTGAGACCTTGCACTACCTGCTGCGGTGGCGTACGCAAAAACCAGCGCAACACAAACCACACGACGAAGATCGCACCGACAAGAAAAACAATCCGTGTCACTTGCGCCTCGTGAGTGTTAGCAACACGCGCCCGTGGCGCTGGTGAAAATCGTTCAGTGCTCGCTGTCCGCCAGCGGCGAACACTGCCACCGCACTTAACAGGTCGCGCAAGTGCTGGGCGCTGGCGGCGTCGAACGAACAATAGGCTCCGCCGGAGAGCCGGGCGATTTGCTGGAAAGCCGAGGCCGCAGTGGCATCAACACCTTCGTGAAACAGAAATACCGGCACTCCCAGCAACCCCAGTTGACCGGCGCTGTGGGTCAGCTGATCCACACTTTCCTCCACGCAGTCGCCGATAAACACTAGTGCGTTGACCTTGGCTGACCCCTTCCGGGCTTCGGCGATGGCGTGTTTGAGCAGTGTATTGATCTGGGTGTGACCACCCAGGCAGCGCACGGCACTCATTTGTTGCAACAATTTTCTGGTGTCGTTGATCCACGGGCTGGCGTGAAATTCGCCAAAACCCCGGTAATAACAGAGCTGGATTTCCAATCCGCCCAATGCGGCGGTTTCGCTGAACATTTTCGCCTGCAATTGTGAGGCGTGATCCCAGCTGGGTTCGCGGCTGGCGGTGGCATCAAGAGCGAATATCAGGCGGCCCTTTTGGCCATTATTGCGCGGGACGGGGGCGGCACGTACCTGAGATAAAAAGGCCCCCACGTCGGCGCTAGAAGATTTTTGGGGTAGTTTTTTATTGTCGCTCATGGTGTTGTCGTTATTTCAGCAATCGTAACGAGCGGGGTGGGGTCAGTGCACGGGCTGTTGCACGGATTGAAAAAAGGCCCCGATGGCGTGGCCCAACGTTTCCGAGCGTTCAGGTCGGCGCATGTCCGCCAGCAGCGGTTCGCGCAGCCGGGGCATGAACATCAGGTCGGTCATGATGCCGTCAAAGGCCTGCTGGCCCGCGGGACAGGCGGCGAGGTTTTCCAGAAACACGCGACGCAGTGCATCACCTTCCAGCAATTCCCAGGCCCGACCAGTGATAGCGGCCAGCACTTCCACATCGCGCCCCAGAGGGTGCGCCAACACCGTCATGATGATGTCCCGAGCGTGGTCGTGGTTGTCGTAGTGAGCCAGACCTCGCACCCCGGCGGCCGCCGCTACGGCGTCGTTTTCCGCCAGCGCCACATGGGTGCGGGCAGCTAGCGCGGCACACAGCACCGGGGGTAGCGGGTCGTTTTCCAGGCAGCTACACAGGGCCGCAAAGGGGGTGACTGGTAGTTGCGGAATGGCGGCGATGAGATTGAGTAGGTTGTCGTTTTCTGCTATTCGCGCCACCACGTCGGCGATGCCTTGCAAGCCCACGAAACGCCATTGTTCAAAGCCCACAGAGCCGCTGAAATAGTCACGCGCGTGCGCATAAAATGCGCTGGGGGGCTGGTCTGTGGCTTGCGCCACCTTGGCGTGGAATACCGCCATGCGGTCCTCGCGAGGAGCGAAACCCAGTGGGTTGTCGTCAATGTGCTCGTTGTCGTCGAGTTTTCCCTGCTTTTTGAGGCTGGCGGTTTCGATGATCTGATGCAAAAAACTGTCGCGGGCGGCCTGTTGCAGGCGGCCCCGCTCGTCCAGCGGCAGCTTCAGGAACCAGATGTGCTGTTCCGGTGCGCCATTGGGATCATGTTCGGGATAGTGGAACAGAATGCCCAGCCAGGCCGCCTGCAAAAAAGGTTGGTGGTAGGGCCGCTCGGCATGCTCGAAGGCCAGCATCTGGTCGCTGCTGATCTCCGTCACACGGCGGCCCATGTCGAAGTAGCGTGCCTGTGCCCCGGTCTGGGCCAGAAATTCACAAATGGTCAAGGTATCGTTCACGTGGGGGATTTTAGCAAACCCGCCCCAGGCAGGGGTATGGAAATTTCAAGCTGGGGACATTTTGATCCGGCGGCGGGATGAATGAATATTTATGCGTGGCTTAAACGCATGTTGGGTGACAGGCCCCAAGGCTTTTTACCCTTGTTTTTGTTTGGCCTCGCTGACCCGCAGAGTGCGACCGCAGAACTCGCTGTTGTCCAGTGTGGCCATCGCCGTGCGGGCGCCGCTGGAGTCCATTTCCACGAAGGCGAAACCCCGGGGGCGATGGGTGATGCGGTCGGTCATGATGCGCACGGATTTCACTGTGCCACAGGTTTCAAATAATGCTTGCAAGGTATTGCGGTGGGCGCTGTAGCTGAGGTTGCCAATGTAGAGGGCGATGGTTTCATCGTCGTTTAGCGTGGCAGTAGCGTTACGGATAACACGCTGCTTTGGAGGGGAAGGGCTGGCCAGCACACCGCTCAGGTGGCCCAGCAACAAGCCAGTGACCAGGGCAATCAGCGCGCTGAGTATCCCCAGGCCTAGCAGCGTCAGGTAACCCAATAAACCAAGCGCGGCGGCCATTATCAGGCTGCTGAGGTAGAGGGTAAAAGATGGGGTTTTGAGTGTCATGTGCGGGGTTCCATGTGTTGTTGGGCGGGATTTTGGTGTTTGGCTTGTCGTTCGCCCGGAGGTTTGCCCATCGACGGGAGGAAAAGGCTGAGTTTTATACCAGATGTGCCGGGCAATGGCGACAAAAGGGAATGTCTATTTATTCATGGGGGGCAATTTGGAGCGCCCGAAACAAACGGTCGTCCCCATCGATGGTGGATTCGTGGGCTGCATGGGAGCAATGGGCAATCAATCAATGGATGGGCAAGGTACCCGCGAATGGCGGTTGAAGCGGTTCATCCCTCTCCGAGACGTTTTCGGACAGCAAGTGCCGCAGGGCGTGAGAAAGCGCTGGCTGGAAGCGGACGAACATCAGCCCGATGCCGTGGTTGTTACTGTGGCAAACCAGACAGGGAATGCGAAAGCGTTGCGCTGTGGATTGATCATCGGCGGGCAAGCTGAATTCGAGGGTGAATAAAGAGTGAATCGCCGGAGAATACGCGGTTTTAATGAACATGCCTTCACCAGTGAGATTACCGACAGTGGAATCGACTATTTTTTTGTCCATCTGGTAGAGGGCAACCTCCAGACGGGCCGGTTTTCTCGGGCTCCAGCGCTGCTCCGAGCATGGAACATTTTCATCCACGGTGGTTTTTTCGTACAGGGCATATTGAAAATGTCGGAAGGTTTTTGCATTGAAATGCAAAAACATGATACCGATGCCGTTTTCATTGCTATGCCGCACCATAGCGGGCAGGCGGTACGCAATGCTGCCGTCGTTGTGGTCCAGGTCGAAGGCAATTTCAATGTGGGTATTTGACGTGAGCATCGGCGAGGCATTGCTCAAAAACATGCCTTCCAGGGAGAAATCACGGATACTGCTCTCCGCGACCAGTTGCTTGTTGTGATAGATCCGGGCGGGCATGTCGGTGGCCTGGCGTTTGCTCCAGCGGTTTTCCATTTCCTCTGCCATGTTTTTTCCTGTTTTAATATTCCAGCGCGCCGTTGTAGAGCACTTCGCGCAATATGTGGACGGTTTCCATATCGTAATCGCTGAACACGACGGCGGTGCCCTGATTCGATTTTCTGGCGACGCGTGCAGGCAGGTGGTGGTGCGAGGCGCCTTGACGGGTTTGCAGTGAAAAGGCGACGGTGAGGTTACTGCCCTCGTCGATTTTTTCTGGCGTATTGCCCAAAAACATGCCGCCCATGCTGATGTTGCGGCTGGTAAACCGAAGTGTTTCGTGGTCGGTTCGGGAAACAGAAACCTCCAGCTGCAAGGCTTGGCGAATATTCCAGCGCCGGTCGGTATCGCTTGTGTCCTTCATCTGCGAATGATCCTTGTGGTGGTTGGCATTTTTCGCGCAGACGGGGATCACGTCCTGCGCCCTCCTATTGCCAGGGTAAACTTGAACGTGGCGCCGCCGTCGGGGTTGCTGCCGTGGGTCAGGTTGCCTCCGTGGTCTTCAACGATGGTGCGGCTGATGGCTAGCCCCAACCCCATTCCGCTGTCTTTGGTGCTGAAAAACGGGGTGGAAATTTTATCTTCGTCACTGCTGGCGATGCCGGTGCCCGTGTCCCGGATGGCCAAACAGACGTGGTGGCTGTCGGGACAAGAGAGCGTAATGTGAAGGCGACGGGATTCCGGTTCTATCTCATTCATGGCTTCACAGGCGTTACGCAGTAAATTCATGATGACCTGCTCAACCTGGATCGGGTCCGCCTCCACCACGGGCAGCGATTCGGATTGGGTAATGTCCAGTTCGATTTCTTTTTTGATGATGTCGTTACGCACCATGCTGACGGCGAGTGCCACCACCTTGGCAAGTTCGGTGGGTTCGCGGTGGGGTTTGCCCTTGGTGACGAAGTTGCGCAGATGTTGCACGATTTTTGCGGCGCGCTGGGCCTGCACCACAACCTGTTCAAGGATATTTTCGATGACGGCGGGGTCGTCGCCTGCGCGCACACGATACAAACAGCCCTGGGTGTAGGTGGCGATGGCGGCCAACGGCTGGTTGATTTCGTGCGCCAGCCCCGAGGTCATTTCGCCTACCGTGGTGAGCCGTGAGGCGTGAGCGAGTTGTTCCTGGTGTTCCCGCGTTGTTTCTTCCGCCTGTTTGCGTTCGTTGATTTCCTGACGTAGCTGATTGTTGATGGCTTTCAGTGCCTCAGTGCGCTCGTTGACCAGCTCTTCCAATTGCTCGCGGTGGCGAAGCAGTTCCGCCCGGGCGGTTTTGCGCCGGGTGATGTTGCGGGCCACCACCAGTACGCCGCCATCGCGGCAGTCGATCATTCGTGCCTCGTAGGTTTGCTCCCCCCCGGATACCTCGCTCAGCGGGTATTCAAAAATAGTGATCTCATTTTGGCTGCGGGCGGCACGCATTTTTCGGCGCCACTGGCGGGCTACGGCGGCGGGATAAACCGCCTCCAGCGGCTGGTCGATACACGTCCCGGCACCCAAAACGTCATGGTGGGAGGGCGGGGCGTGGTAGTCCAGGATAACGCCGTTGGCTGACAGGCGGCATACCATGTCCGGTAAGGCGTCCATGATGGCGGCGTATTGTGACTGTGATTCACGTAGGTTGTTTTCCGTGATTTTACGGCGTTGAATCTCAGTTTTAAATTGCTGGTTGAGGGTCGTGAGTTCAGTCGTGCGTCCGGTGACTTTTTCTTCCAGACGCTCGCGGTATTCGTGGAGTTCGTTCTCGGTTTCGCGGCGAGCGGTGATGTCGTCACCTACCAGCAGTACGGTGGGGTTGTTTTGTTCGTCGATGCGAATGGCGCTGTTCCAGGCCAGCAAGCGTTGGATTCCAGCGTGCGTGGTGATGGGGTGTTCATGATAGCCCCAGACATCTTGGCCATCTTTCAGCAGGGTGTGGAAATTGCGCCGGGCCACGGCGCGTGTCTCGTCGGGTACAAAACATTCGAACCAGTCGACGCCGATGAGTCGGGGTTTGGTATCGCCGAGTACGCGGCAGCCTTTCTGGTTGATCAGGGTGATTTGCCCCCCGGCATCCAGCGCGATGATGATGCTGTCCGCCAGCTCCAGATAGGTTTGTGCGCGTTCCCTAGCCAGGTGCAATGCACGCTGTGCTTCACGTTTGTGCTGGGTAATGCAGCACAGGTTGCAGCGGATGATGCGGCGCTCGGCTGCCGGGGCGTCGCCGGGTTTGGTACCGACGGTGATGCTTTCGAGGCGGGCGTAAAAAGGGTCGCCCCGACTGTCTTTCATGCGCAGCTCACAGACATCGGTGGTGGTCTGTTCACGCACATTTTGCAGGTGCTGTTGAAAAATGGCGTAGCCGTCATCAACAATGAAGCGATGGATGTTTTGGCCGATCAGCTGGCTGCGTTTGAGATTGAGTAATTGCGCCAGCGCCAAATTAGCCTCAATAATACTGTGGTCGCTGTCGAGGGTGAGATACCCGGTGGGAGCTTCATCGTACAGAGCTTTAAGCCGCTCGCTCAGCGCAGCGCGACCACGCAGGTTGTTTCGCAGCTCGGCGTTTTCCCGGCGCAGCTGTTCCAGTTCTTGCTGGACGTCGGCGGGTTTGTTCAGCGGCAGGGGCTGAAAGATGCGCTGTGATAGCCGGTCGTTGGCGGTGTTTTCCTGTTCCATGGTACTGAGCTTTCCTAAGTGGATTTCCGACTATATCGCTACCGTTGGTTGATTGACAGGTGCGCGGGGTGGGGTGTTTCACTGCCAGCGGAAAAACCAGGACCCCAAAATCAGAAACACGATGCTCATGAGCCCCAGGGTGGCCAGTTGTGGGGCGATGTCCCACAGCCCGGCCCCATCGAGCATGACAGCGCGCGCGGCGGAGATGAGATGAGTCAGAGGGAATATGGCCGCCAGTTTTTGCATGAACGGATGAGCCCCCTCCAACGAAAACCAGACGCCGGACAAAAACATCATCGGCCAGCTGAGGATGTTGAGCAGCCCACCGGCCAATTCCTCGCTTTTGACGCGGGCGGCCACCATCAAACCCAGGCTGATCATGCTGACCGCGCCCAGGGCGGCCACTAGCAGCAGGTTCCAGTAACTGCCGAACATGCTGAAGTCGATGAACAGGTTCGCTCCCACATAGACGCTCACGGTGATGGCCAGAATCAGCCACAGGCGGGAGACCACCTGCGCGGTGAGAAATTCCAGTGCCGTCAGCGGGGTGGCATTCAGGCGTTTGAGTACGCCGTTTTTGCGGTAGCGCACGATCACGTAACCGACGCCGAACAAAGCGCTGAACATCATGTTCATACCCAGCACGCCGGTAATCACCCAATCCACGTAACGGATTTCACGTCCGCTGACGGTTTCCCGGGTGGCAGCCTCGTCGGCTGCCGAGGCGTCAGCTCCGCGCAACACCCGTTCCAACAGATAACCTTTTGGCGAATCGCTGTTGATCCAGTAACGCTGCCGATTGAGGTCGTACACCATGTCCAACTGATGGCGTTCAACCTTGGTGATGGCCACGGCACGGTCTGTCACGGGGATGAACTGGATGTAGTGGGTACGGAAAAAGGCCTGCCGGGTGGCGGCGGCTTCCAGCGCCACTTGTGCCTGTTTCGCGTATTGTTCGGCGTTTTGCTCAACGTTTTGTTCAACCTTTTGTTCAACATAGACGCCCACCTTGTACTGGTCCGGGGCGTTATCGGAAAAGGCAAAGGCGAAACCGGCGACGATGAGTACGGGGAACAGAATATTCCAACTCAATGCCGCCCGGTCGCGAATGAATTCGCGGTTGCGCGCCACTAATATGGCGTAAAAACGTTGCCAGCTCATTGCCGTAGCGCCTTGCCGGTGAGTTCGAGGAACAGGTCTTCAAGACTGCGGGGGCGGATTTGCAGGCCGCTGAGCGATACCCGGTGGGCAAGCAATTGCGCCACGGTATCATTGGTATCGCGGCTGAGTATTTCCACCATGTCGCCCTGTATCGTTGCATTGAATGGCAACAAGTCCGGTGCTTGCGGAAAATCGCTCAGCGGCAGTTGCAGCACCACATCTTCAAAATATTCTGCCAGCAGCTCGCGCGGCGAGCCCTGGGCGATGATGCGGCCACGATCCATGATGGCGATTTCGTCGCACAGCTCGTAAGCCTCTTCCATGTAGTGGGTGGTGAGCAGGATGGTTTTTCCCTGGGCTTTGATATCGCGCACCAACGCCCAAAAATTGCGCCGCGCCTGGGGATCCAGCCCAGTGGTGGGCTCGTCCAGAAACACAATCTGCGGATCATTGACCAGCGCCATAGCCAGCAGCACGCGCTGGCGCTGGCCGCCAGAGAGCTTGCGGGTATCGCGATCAAGATACTCGCCAAGGCTGCATTGCTCCGCCAGTTGTTCGATGGGCGTGGTGCGCGGGTAAAGCTGGCTGAACAACTGCAAAGCCTCGCGCACAGTGATGAAATCCTGTAGCG
>JAADHZ010000140.1 GCA_013151575.1 Gammaproteobacteria bacterium | reverse complement strand
TCATGCCGCAAGCCCGGTGGGGCTACGGTATTGGCCGCCGTGGCAGGTAGCGAGGCTAACAACAAAACTGACAGTGAGGCAGCCAAAATACGCGCTGGAATCATCGTGTAATTCAATGGGCTCCACCTGTTATTTCTGTGTCCAAGTTACAAATCAACCCCACGTTGCGCACGAACGCCGGAGCGAAAGGCATGTTTGACGTCGCGCAGATCCGTCACCGTGTCGGCGGCGGCGCACAGCGCCTCGGGGGCGGCACGACCAGTGATGACCACGTGCTGCATGGGCGGGCGCTTGCCGAGATCATCCAGCACGGTCGTCAAATCCAGCCAGCCGTATTTGAGGGGATAGGTGAGTTCATCGAGCACGATGAGGTTCAGCGACGAGTCCTCCAGCATCTCCCGCACCACGGCCCAGCCACGCTGCGCGGTTTCGATATCACGCGCGAGGTTTTGCGTCTCCCAGGTGAAACCTTCGCCGAGCACATGCCAAACCACATTGGGCTGCGCCTGAAAAAAAGCCTCTTCGCCGGTATCGCCACAGCCTTTGATGAATTGCGCCACGCCCACTTTCATACCGTATCCCAGGGAGCGCGCCAGCATGCCAAAAGCCGAGCTGGATTTTCCTTTGCCGTTACCGGTGAGTACCAACAGCAGGCCCTGGTCTCGATCCGCACGGGCAATAGCGCCATCCACTCTCGTTTTTTTGCGTTGCATACGGTCGCGGTGGCGTTCCGCCTTGTCGGGCATGCTCATGTCTTTTGAGGGGTTCCTGATTCAATCCGGGTGAAAAATGTGGGAGTTGTGTGTAGGTCACACGATTTTGTTGTTGGCTGGTCTGTTGCGCATCATAGCGGAATTGTTGGATTCAGGTTAGAAATCTCTGACAGCTATCGGTAATACCCTCACTCTGTCTGAGAGAGGGGGGACTGGCTGTTTTTCGATTTCATCGCAGCAAAACAGATACCAAACGAAAAAACCGGAACTTCTCCAATCTATTGCGCGTCGGAGAGTCAGGTGTGCATGCATTCTCAGCGCACAAGAAGAAGCTGGGACGTGTATCACATTTACAAGGCTTGCCTGTTCACTAGGCGCCTTTCTCCGCCGATGGTAATCGGAGTGACGGTCCGTACTGGTCAACCAGTTTGAGTGCCCCGTATTTTTTCCACTGAAGAGGCTGCATCTCTCCATCACATCTCGTCGGCGGGCTGCTTCCAATTTAAATATGAGACTTTACCGATGGATATATCGAATCACCACGCCCTGAGACGGTACGTTAAGACACTAGCATCCCTGTTTATCCTGACCGGCTTCTTTGCCGGTGCTGCGCACGGGCAGATTGTTGTCGGTACCCCGGACACCTACCGAGCCCTATTGGGCAGCCTTCAGCCGGGTGATACGTTGTCGCTGGAGGCCGGGGTTTATGAGCGTGGTTTGCCGATTTCCAATCGTCACGGTGAAGCGGGTAATCCGATTGTGATTACCGGGCCGGAGACGGGGGAGCCTGCAATATTTTGGGGCAGTCGGGAACAGGCCTGGAATACCGTGCAAATCAACAACTCAAGTTATCTCACCATCCGCTATCTCAAGCTGGACGGACTTGACGTGCCATTCCTCGATGCCGTCAACGCGGGGGGTATCACTCATCACATCACACTAGAAAATCTGAACATTGTGCGTCACGGCGCACATCAACTGACCGTGGGTGTCGCCACTCGGGGACCGGCTTGGGACTGGGTGATCCGCAATTGTAAAATCATCGGCGCCGGTACTGGTATGTATCTCGGAAACTGGAAGGGCAAAAACTGGCCCTTTATCGGCGGGCTGATTGAACACAATCTGTTCGTGAACACCGTGGGATACAACGTGCAAATCAAACAAATGAACAGCCGTTCCTACGAAAGTGGTAGCGCGATTCCGGGCATGCCGCTGGAAAAACGTAAAACCATTATTCGACACAATGTGTTCAGCAAGGCGACTCAGCCTTCACCGCCCACGGAAGGTCCACGCCCCAATCTGCTGGTGGGGCATTTCCCGCTGAGCGGTCCTGGCAGTGACGATGTTTACGAAATCTACGGGAATTTCTTTTACCAAAACACCACTGAGGCGCTATTTCAGGGCGAAGGCAATATTGCACTTTATGACAATGTGTTCGTTAACGACTCAGGCAGTGCCGTCAACATCCAGCCGCACAACAATGTGCCGCGCGACATCAGCGTATTCCACAACACCATCGTCGCCTCCAGCGGAGGCATCAAAGTGCGTGGCGTCGACACGAGTTTTAC
The DNA here is from genome assembly GCA_013151575.1 of Gammaproteobacteria bacterium. Classification (GTDB taxonomy): domain Bacteria; phylum Pseudomonadota; class Gammaproteobacteria; order SZUA-152; family SZUA-152; genus SZUA-152. The sequence goes on along the minus strand of JAADHZ010000140.1, from coordinate 9,131 downwards.
GCAGCAGGTGGTGGGTAATGCGGTATTTGCCGGTACACCGGTGTCAGCCGACTCACCCGTCGAATTGCGAGACAACGTGACAGCGGCCTATGCGTCCGCCGGCAATTATCTGGTGAACCCAGGCGGCAACCCCGGCTCGGGAACACTGGACCTGTACCCCTTGTCGGGCACGCTTCTGGCTGATGCCATGGACATGACAGCATTCCAAAATTTTTCCGACCAGGATCAAGATTTCAACGGTGACCAGCGTACAAGCCTCTTCCGGGGAGCCTACGCCGGTGAGGCAAACAACCCCGGCTGGGCATTGGCCATCGACATCAAGCCGCGCGCGGATACCTCGTCGGTTCCGCAGGCTCCGGGGGTTGCTACCCAGCCCGTTTCGATCACCGTGCAGGAGGGTGAGTCCGCAACGTTCAGTATTGTCGCGAATGGCAGTGCGCCGCTTTCGTACCAATGGCGTAAAAATGGCGTTGTTATTTCCAACGCCACCGGCTCGACCTACCGCACCGAGCTAAACCGTTTGGCAGACAACGGTGCAGTCTACGATTGCGTGGTCAAAAACGCTGCGGGGGACGTCACCAGTGAAGGCGCGGTCCTGACCGTGCTGGGCGACCGTGTTGCGCCGGAAATTGTTTCGGTCAGTGCGAGCAGTGCAACGTCACTCACGGTGGTATTTAGTGAACCGGTGGAGCAAAACGCTGCGGAAACGCTGACGAATTACCGCATTGATCCCAGCCGCGATGTATCAGCAGCCGTGCTGGATAACGATACTCAAACAGTCCGCCTAACGGTGAATGCACTGGCGGAGGACATCACCTACACACTGACAGTGAGCAATGTCAGAGACCGAGCATTTTCGCCCAATATGATCGCCGCCATGAGCGGCCGCGCATTCACCTATGCCGCAACCGAAGAATTTGCGGATGGCGACGCCGCAGGCTGGGAACCCCTGACCCCCTCCCGCTGGGAAGTTGCCATGGACGAAGGTGACTACGCCTACTTTTTAAACACCACCAGTTATTCAAGCCTCAGTGGTGATCGGTTGGGTGAATACTCGCTTTTGCCGGAAAACTACGGCAACTTCACCCTGGCCTTACAGGTACGAGTGAACGATGCCATTGGCAGCAATGCGCAGGCCGATTTCGCCATTCTGTTTGGTTACCAAAACGCCAATAATTATTTTTACATGATGTTCAACAACGACGCCGGTTTTACCGCACTATTCAAAATTGTGGACGGCATTCGTCAACCAGTAGCTACCGCAAACCAGGACTGGATCACCGACAACCTTTATCACGCGGTGGAAATCAGCCGCAGCGGTGACGAGATCACCGTCCTGTTTGATGGGGCAACGGTACTCACCGCAACAGATGCTGCCTTCACCACTGGCCGAGTGGGTGTCGGCTCTTTCAACGATGCGGCCTATTTTGATGCGATCCGCGTAAAAGAAGCTGCGCCTGTGAAAGACGCAAATGATGGTGCCACCAATAACGATACCGGCGGTGGGGGTGGTTCCCTTGGCCCGCTGGCCGCTCTGGTATTTTTGTTATTGCTGGCTGGTGCGGTGAACGGTCGAGGTGCATACGCCAAAGTGCGCAAGTGAATTTAGCCGGTGAAATCAGGTATTTTAGTGCCCCCGGCGGGGTTTGCCGCCAAGGGCGCACTTCAGCCCCGACAGCGCCGTATTCAGGCCGCTGTTGCCACCCAGCTCATACAGGGTTTTTATTTCCGCAGTCAGGGTCGCGGAGCGCTCCCCTGCTCCAAACCACGCCAGGGCTCTTCCGCGACGAATGAAATAGTCGGACCAGGGTGTTGACTCGTTGTTGGTGTAGTCATCCAGGCATTGGGCATAGTGGATAGCCATCTGCCATTCTGAATTCAGCAGCGCCACGTCTATCGCGGCCCGATAAAACTGAAAATAGTTATGCCCATCACAGCCCCGAGCCAGCAGAACCTGCCCTTCTGCCAAAGCTGCCCGTCGGCGTTGGTCGCCTTTGCTCGAACGGTTGAAGGGCGTTTGACTCAGGTTGATGTGAGTCTGAATCAACGCCACGGTGCCCAGCACCCAGGGGCCGACAAATTGCATGCCGGTTTTCCGGCAAGCCACCAGTGCGTCGTCGGCCAGGGTCAGAGCCTCGTGCAATTGCCCTTCCGCCAGCAGAATCCTGGCAAGGCATTCGCGTAACTGTGAACGTCGCCGCGACTGAGCGTGTGGATGTTTTCCCCCCTTCGGGTCGATGGGCAACGACAACGCCAGGGTAATTTGTTCACGTGCCAAGTCATGCTCATCCCGGTCGATCAATACCCACGCGGCGATCAAGCGGGAGCCCATTTCCGCACATGTGTGGCCCGCGAAGGCCGCCGTTTTTCCGGTTGCCAGGGCATCGGCGAGTGTGGCCTTTGGCTGATTTTGGTAGATGCGCGCGGCATCCGTCATAAAACAATTGGCAAGCTCCCCCTTGCCTAGCGCGTGTTGCTCACACAGCTGTCGGCTTTCCGCCAGGGCCTGATGTGCGCTTAACATGCGGCCTGCGACATAGTGGGCGTCACCCAGGCCGCTCAACACGCGGGCCTGCGACTTTGGCAGCCCCGATTGACGGGCATATCCCAATGCGGTTTTTTGCTGCTGTGTGCTGGCGTTGATGTCGCCACGCATCAAATAAAGTGCGCCCCGCAAAGAATGAAGGCGCGCCAGCTCCGGCGTCAGCGTTTCGGCATCCGCGATGGTTTGCGCCTGTTCCAACCATCCGAGTGTAGCATTTGCGCCACCATTCCAGTCTTCGCACTGGGCCATTCCAATCAATGCGTGGCAACGGTTGCCACCCGACTCGCAGGAATCCAGCACTTGGCGATAAGCCTTTTGCGCCAGCGGCATAGCGCCCTCTTCCCGGTAAATATCGCCCAGCAAGCAGGTGAGTGAGGCATCTCCCCGGGACAGGGACAAGCCATGTTCGGTCAATTTTCGCGCACGTTTAAAATCGCGATGCTCCAGTTCCTGCTGCGAGGCCTGCAGGCAGGCTTCCGCCGTGCCAGGTACGGCGGCTGGTTGCTGCGTTTCCTGCACACCAATGCGCCGGGGCAATACTTGCACCAGGGAAGCAGGCTGGGGATACCAGGACCGGTCACCGGTTTTTTCTTCCAGCCGGGGTCGCAGGGCGCTGAGTTCGACCAGCAGGTTCGACATGCTGGGGTGGCGTGCGTCGGGCTTGCGCGCAAGAGCCCGGACGATGAGCTGATCTAGCGCCTCCGGCAACTCGGGCAACAATACGCGCACGTGGGGCGGTGGATCATTCAACACCCCGTGCATGATTTCCGGCAACAATTCGCCACCGTAGGCGCATTTCCCCGTGAGCATTTCATACAACACCGCCCCCAGCGCCCACACATCTGCACGAGCATCAACCGTTTCGGCCAGTAGCTGCTCCGGTGGCATGTACGATAGAGTGCCTATGCAGTGGCCAGCACCGGTAATGTCGATACCGGCGATCTTGGCCACACCAAAATCCACGATTTTGCAGCGCCCAGCGGCATCGACAATGATGTTGGTGGGTTTGATGTCACGGTGAAAAATACCGGCGGCGTGGGCGGCTTCCAGCCCGGAGGCAATTTGCATGGCCAAACTAATTGCCTGCCGGGGTTTCAACGGGCCGCTCTGCAACAGCGCGTCAAGGCTGACGCCTTCGCAATGGGCCATCGCAATATAAACACGGCCGCCGTTGGATTCCCCCAGCTCATACACCGTGCAGATATTGGGGTGGTCCAGACGCGAGGCCGATTTGGCTTCCACCAGAAGACGCTGCTGCGCCGTTCGGTCGTTACCCAAGTGGCTGTGCAAAACCTTTAAGGCGACGCGTCGACCCAGCCGCGTATCCAAGGCCAGGTAGACTACGCCCATACCGCCGGTGCCCAGTTCGCTCAATACGTCGTAGGGGCCGATGCGCTGATTTTTGGTGAAGGGTTTCGTGGCAGCCTGCCTCTGTGCAACTGCGGCGCTATGCTGTTTCGCGTAAGCCGCTGTTTCGACACCAATAACCGTGTTCGAAGAGGCCGCTGAGCCAGCGGTGGCGGAGATGTTAGGTGAGCCGGAAAACTCGATGTGCTCTCGCACCAGGGAATGGGCCTCGTCAAATAACCGGGCATCATCACCGCAGGCATTTTCCAAAAAAGCCATGCGTAACTCGGGGCGTATGAATTGCGCCTCATCAAAGAGCAATCGTGCCTTTTCCCCGCGTTCCTGGCTCATCCTGACGTTGTTTCCCCTAGCTTCCGTTGATGGGTCTGCTGGCAGATTTTAGTCACTCATTGAAAAAACTGCAGGCTTTCTCGCATATAAAAAAATCACAAATACGATTTTCGCCTCTCCACTCAACAGTCTACTCCGCTTGGGTATTTTCGTCAGTGTGCAAATTACCGCACGGCTAACTTCGACCACTGCCGGTGCGACTGTCCGACGTTGATGACAATCTCGTTGTGGGCCACATTGGCGGTTTCCACGCACAGCATTCCGAGGTAGGCGTCGTCGTCCATGTCGCCCATGGCCGCACTTTTTTGCCGCCAGGGATTCCACACCACCGTTGAGCCGCTATTGACGGCACGAATGTGAATTTGGCGATGCAGGCCTGGGTCATCAATGGTGCACGGGGTGCCTGGCGAGTGATAAATTCGATCGATTTCCTGATCAAATAAAATGGCGCCGGACTGTTGCTTGCACCGCCCGTCATCCAGCTTGTCGATGTACTCACCATTTTCCAGGCCCAGCACCCGCGTCTGTCGAATATCGCCAATGACAAAGTAGCTGTGCAGGGCTTGGGTGATAGTGATAGCTTGCGGGCCGTTATTCTCCGTCACCAGCGCCATTTCCAGTGTACGCCCCACGGTGAGGCTTAATTGCAGTTGCGCCCCCTCCGGCCAGAAAGGGTTGTCCCTCGGGCATGGCAATTCAAAATTAATTCGGGTGCGACCGTCGACCAGCGCCTCGCTGTGAATGACTTGCCAGAGAGCGGTGCGGGCGATGCCGTGGGCTGGAGCATCGCACCGATGCGGGTGTGCGCCGAACCAGGGCCAACAAACCGGCACGCCACCGCGAATGGCCACGCCAGTTTCATACCGCGCCGCGTTGCTGCGCCAGATAACGGGTTTTTCCCCCGCCGGTTGCCAATCCAGAAGCTGCGCTCCTTGCAAGCACACCCTGGCGGTGGCGAAGCCGTTGTCAATGTGGGCAAAGATCAGCCCCCCTGGCCCGTGGCGAAACTGTAACGCATCGCCTAACGCAAATCGGGCATTGAGTGCGGACACGGACATTATCGACATAGGATTTACCATTTTTTTAATGCCATTCAAAAGGGCGCCATGCATTCAATGCGCAACGGCTCCTTTGAAAAAGGATGAGTAAAGGCCAGCAGCTCGGCGTGCAACAGCAAGCGCGGCGAAAGGGCACGCACGGATTGCGGGGCATAAAGGTTATCGCCCAGTATCGGGTGCCCCAGGGACAACATGTGTACTCGTAACTGATGGGAGCGGCCGGTTTCCGGGAATAGTGCGACGCGGGACATTTCATGGCTGCCTCCATCGCCCACTACACGATAACGGGTTAAGGACGGCTTACCTGTTTCAAAATCCACTTTTTGCCGGGGACGATTGGGCCAGTCGGTGATCAGGGGCAGATCAATTTCACCGGAATGCGGTTCCAGCTGACCAGCCACCACCGCTACGTATCGTTTCTCCACCTGGCGTTTTTGAAACAGGCCGCTCAATGCGCTTTGCGCTGCTTTGCTTCTGGCCAATAACACGATGCCCGAGGTCGGCATGTCAAGCCGGTGCACGATCAGCGCCTCGGGAAAGCTGTGTTGCACCCGCACGATGAGGCTATCATTTTTTTCCGGCGAACGGCCGGGCACGGTGAGCAGGCCGGTGGGTTTATTGACGACAAGCAGATGTGAATCCTGATACAGGATATTCGGCCCAGTATCAGGCGGCGGTGAGTAAATGTGCGACGGCCTGGCCGACATGGTGTGGTGCGAACCGTTTGACGTGTCTGAAATAAAAACCAGGGAATCAGAACTCGGGAGAATCGTAATCGTGGGTAATTTCTTCACCGGCACGAATTCTGCGCAAGGCGATCACTTCGAGGCTGTCGTAATAACAGGCGTTGGGAGAATCACTGTGGTTGATGTATTTCAAATCGCACTGCACGCGAATTTTAGTCTCGTCATCAATCCACAAGACGTAAGCGCCATTGCGTTTGGCCGGTTTGCCTTCGATAGTTCCGATCAATTCGTCTTTGGCGATAGTGGATTTGGCAAACAACCCTTTGCCGTGAATGGGGCTGTTATCGACATAAATTTTGTTGGTTTTTTTCATGGTGTCCGCTCGGTGGGTTGTGATCAAAAACACGCCCGCATATCGTATGTCCGGTTTGTAACCGGAATACGACGCATTTTACCCGAAAACCGTGAGGGAGAGCCACAGCGTATCAACCAGCACAGCAGGACAGTTGTGTGACATCTTTGTTGAAGGTTTGGGCGCAGAGTTTCAGGCCTTCCACCATGGTGAGATAGGGGAACAATTGATCGGCCAGTGTCTGAACCGTCATGCGGTTGCGAATCGCCAGGGCGGCGGTCTGAATCATTTCACCGCCTTCGGCCGCCAGTACCTGACAACCGATCATGCGGCCGCTGTCTTTTTCAACCACTAGCTTGATAAAGCCGCGCGTGTCCATGTTCGCCAATGCACGCGGCACGTTTTCCAGCGCCAAGGTACGGCTGTCCACGACCAAGCCTTGCCTTTCGGCCTGTTGTACGTTGAGCCCCACGGTGCCGACCTGCGGATTGGTGAACACGACGGCGGGCATCACGGACAAGTCCAGAGCCACGTCATCGCCAGTCATGTTACGTGCGGCGCGGGTGCCGGCGGCAGCGGCCACGTACACAAATTGTGGTTGGTTGGTGCAATCGCCGGCGGCATAGATGTTTTTCACCGTGGTGCGCATGTGGTCATCGATGATGATGGCACCGCGCGCATCGGTTTCCACGCCGACCTTGTTGAGCGCCAGCGCCGCCGTGTTGGGCTGGCGTCCGGTGGCGACAAGCAACTGGTCGCCACGCAGTTCACCTGTAGTGGTGGCTAACATGAATTGTTGACCGTCGTGATTCACGGCTGTCGGCGAGGTGTTCAGCACGACATTGATGCCTTCATCGGCAAAGATTTTTTGCAGGTTTGCGCCAATGTCCGGGTCTTCCTTTGACAGCAGTGTGCTACGGGCGACCACGGTCACGTCGGCACCCAGATGACGAAAAGCCTGCGCCAGCTCCAGCGCAATGACGGAACCGCCCAGCACAATCAAATGCTGCGGAATCGTCTCGGCCACCAGAGCCTCGGTGGATGTCCAAAACGGTGTATCGGCCAAGCCCGTGATATCGGGAATGGCGGCGCTGGCGCCCACTGCCAGCAGGATGCGGTCGGCTTGCACCACCTGTTCGCTGCCATCGGTGAGGGTGACCCGCAGGGTGCCAGCATCCTGAAGCGCGGCCATGCCACGCAACAACGTGATGCCGGGGTTATTATCCAGGATGCTTTCATATTTGCTGTGGCGCAGCTTGCCAACCCACGCCTGTTGCTGAGCCACCATGGCCGGACGATCAATTTCCGGTGTGTTGAACGGCACACCGGCAACGGCGTGGTGGCCCTGCAAATGGGCGATGTGCGCGCCGCGAATCAAAATTTTCGACGGCACACAGCCAATGTTCACGCAGGTGCCACCGATGACGTCGCCACCTTCGATGAGGGTCACCCGCGCGCCCTCCTCAACCGCTTTGATGGCGGCCGCAAACGCGCCGGAACCGGTGCCGACAATGGCGATGTGCAAGCCATCATCCCCGGCGCCGTCACCATTACTGCCGCAATCGCAACTCATTGTTGGAGTCGGGAGGGATAACCCGCCTGCTCCGTGGCAAAAGTCAGATCTGCTATTTTCACTTTGGCGGGATCGTAGGTCACTGTCGCCCAGCCGATGCCGTCGCCTTCATACTTAGCACTGACTTCAGTCACGCCAGCCACTTTGCGCAGAGCCCTTTTCACCGTGATGGGACACATGTTGCAGGTCATTTTATCCACGGACAGGGTGACCGTTTTTAGCTCTGCCGCCGACGCGTTTGGTAGAGCGCCGCCGAGTACCAGCAAACCCAGGCCTAAGATGAAAAATAATGTGCGCACAATGTTGACTCCTTAGAATTGAAATTGCTGAAAAATAAAGAGGCTTCTGATTTAGTCCACTGCCATCATTTTGGCGAAAGCCAACATCAGCAGTGGTCCTCTTTACCCTACATTGTCGCTGGACTCTGGCCTTCGCCGGGGTGACGGAAAACCCATTATCGTCATTCCGGCGAAGGCCGGAATCCAGTAACCCTCTGACGCCTCTAGACTTTGGTCTTCACCGAAGTGATAAAAGATCAATTGTTCAGAGATTTTTCAAAAAATTAATCCAACAAATACGGCCCGTACCAGGGGAAGCTCATCACCACCAACACAAAGGTGGCGATGATCCAGAAAATAATGCGTTGCTTTCGCAGGTTGTCAGGCCGTGCGCAAGGCTTGTCCACGGCGCAGGCTTGCGGAACCCGGTAAAGTTTGCGAAAAGCCAAACCCAGAAATATCAGAGTGATGCCAATGAAAATCGGCCGATAAGGTTCCATGGCGCTGAGACTACCAATCCACGAACCGCTGATGCCCAGAGTTAGCAACACCAGTGGACCGAGGCAACAGGTGGAAGCGGCAATGCCCGCGATGATGCTGCCGATCAACGTGCCCTTGGACAAGCCCTGGCTCTCCTGCTCCACAGAAACGTCGGGGGTTTCTGTCATCTTCGCCACGGGCGAAGAAATTGATGATGTGCTCATTGACATGGTCCCATTTGTCGATAATGAGCAGATGATAAACTCCGTACCCTACAACGGAGTCAAGAACTTTTCCGATTCATCATTTCCCAGTCCGGACTTTCCAGGCCCCGCTCGCCAGTCGCAAAAACCGGGCTCCTCGCTGTTTTCAATGGGTAATAGGGTTAACATCAGCCTTTTTTCCGAGAGGGGAACGAGCCTGTGGAAGCGGAATTATTTGCAGCAGCACTGGGCTTACAA
>JAADHZ010000160.1 GCA_013151575.1 Gammaproteobacteria bacterium | reverse complement strand
GGTCACTAACGGGCAGGTCGCATCAAACACTGCCAGCTCGCGATTAGCGGCCTCTTCGCGCACCGCTTGCGACACGCCGTGGGCGCTAAAAATGACTGTGGCACCATCCGGCACTTCCGTCAGATTATCGACAAACACCGCGCCTTTTTCACGCAAGCCGTCCACCACAAACCGGTTGTGCACCACTTCATGTCGCACATAAATCGGTGCGCCAAACAATTCCAGCGCGCGCTCAACGATGTCAATGGCGCGATTGACGCCGGCGCAAAAACCACGCGGGTTTGCCAATTTGATTTGCATCTCTATTTCTCTTTTTCAAATACGCTGACACGTGCGAAGTCACGACGATTATTGGCGCTGTCCGGCGCAGGTTGAAATCCGGGAGTTTAGCGGCAACATGCTTCTAAACAAAACTCAGCATCTTGACGTAGGGTGGGCATTGTCCACCATTGAGCCAGGATGAAGCGCCATTGGTGGGCAATGCCCACCCTACAAAAGGCAAAATTGATTATCAGGTGGTAACACTTAATCCCAGGCTGAGTTTTATTAATAGGCAGGTTAACGAATGACCGTTACTGAACAGTCAGCGGCTGCTCCCCATCCGACACGTCCAGTATTTCCACTTCAAAGGTGATGTCATGCCCGGCCATGGGATGATTAAAATCTACCGTGACCTGTTTTTCACCCACGTCCATCACCATACCGGGAATTTCATCACCTGCCGGTGTAGAAAACCCCACAATAACGCCCTTCGCCAATGCCATCTCTGCGGGAAACTCCGCCCTGTCCAGCCGGTGAATATTGTCCGAGTCCCGGGCACCATAGGCGTTTTCAGGCCCGATTGTCAGCGTTTGTGTATCACCGACATGCAAACCATACAGGGCCAGCTCTAAACCACCGATAAGCGTACCGTCACCCACCACAAAACGCATCGGATCATCAACCTCGGTAGCATCGGCGACAGTCCCGTCTTCCAGACGAATAGCGAAATGCATCAGCACTTCACTGCCCTGTTGAATACTTGCTGCGGGCTTATCGGACACGCCGGGAGTCGATCTTACCGGACCGGGGTTCCTTGCTTGCGGTACCAGCCTCATCGTCATTCTGCCCGTGCGGCCCTCCCCAAATACTGTCCGCCACCAGAATCACCGCACCCAAAAAAATGGCCGAATCGGCAATATTGAATGCGGGCCAGGTCCATCGCTGATAGTAAACCTCAATAAAATCGACCACGTAGCCCAAGGTCATGCGGTCCCAGAGATTGCCCAACGCGCCGCCAAGAATCAGCGCCAGCGCCAGTGCCAGCCACATCTGCGATTTTTCCAGCCGTTTGATCCACACCACCAGCCCCACACTCACCACCAGGGCGATGGCAGAAAAGAACCAGCGCTGCCAACCCGATTGATCACTTAAAAAACTGAAGGCCGCACCCGCATTGTGTGCCAGCGTGAAATTAAAACCGGGAAACATTGGTAGCGGCCGATATAACACCAGGTAGTGTGTCGCCATTGCCTTTGTCGCCAAGTCCAGCGTTATCACCAACGCGGACACCCACAGCCATTTCATCATCGTTGTCGCCCTATTTTACTAATTAGTGCATTCCACCGTCATGCCGAACCCGTGACGGCATTCACGCAAATCGGCGTTGTTCGCCATCGCCGTCCACGTTGTCGATGCAACGCCCACACAGCTCGGGATGGGTTTTATCAGCCCCACGTCCTCACGGTGATGCCAGCAACGGGTGCATTTGGCATGCGTTGAAACGGATACCTTCACCCAAACTTCATCAACAAGCCGAGGCATAATAAGATCATAGCGCACAGCATCATCAGCCTTGTCCGCTTTACAAGCGAGTTGGGCTTCTGAGGTAATCAACACAAAACGTAACTCGTTACCTAACTTATCGTTGAACCTCGAATAAAGTCTCTTTCCAAAATACAGTACGACTTCAGCATCCAACGATGAACCAATATCGCCAGCAGCACGCAACCGTTCTAGCTCTTTGTCCACGGCTTCACGCACTTCCTGCACTTCCATCCAGAATTCCAGATTATCTTGTGTATTGTCAGCATTGATATCTATTCGTAACTCTTTGCATCGCTTATCAGAGAAATACCACTGTTCAAGAAATACTGACTTACCACGCTTCCCCGGAATAAATGACCAAATTTCTTCTGCTGTAAAACTTAAAATTGGTGCCATCCAACGCACCATGGCTTCAATGATGTGGTACATAGCCGTCTGACAGGAACGGCGTACGTCACTATTAGCTTTGGTGGTGTATTGGCGATCCTTGATGATATCGAGGTAAAAACTACCCAACTCACCATTACAGAAATTATGTAGTTTCTGATAAATTTGATGAAAATCGTATCTGTCATAATCACAATTAGTTTTTTCACCACAAATTCCTTTTTCTAGTTCAATCGTGTATTCAACCACCCAGCGATCCAACGCCAGCATTTCGCTCGGTGCAACGCTGTGTTTTACCGGATCAAAGCCATCCAGATTCGCCAACAAAAAACGTGCAGTATTGCGGATGCGTCGATAAATATCAGCTGTACGAATGAAATTTGCATCTGAGGCACTCATTTCATTGCGATAATCCACACCCGCTACCCACAAGCGTAAAATATCGGCACCTAATTGTTTAACAACCTTTTGCGGTGCTATCACATTACCCTTGGATTTGGACATTTTCTGTCCTTTCGCATCCACGGTAAAACCGTGTGTCAGCACGGCCTTGTACGGTGCCTTCCCGGTGGTCGCCACCGACGTAAGCAGCGAAGATTGGAACCAGCCACGATGTTGATCCGACCCTTCCAAATACAAATCTGCTGGGCGCGCCAGTTCATCGCGGCGATCCAGCACACAGGCGTGGCTAACGCCGGAATCAAACCACACATCCAGCGTGTCAGTCACTTTGTCATATTCGTCCGTTGCATCACCCAGCAACTCTTTGGCATCTAACTGGAACCAGGCATCAACACCTTTTTCTTCAACGCGCAACGCAACCTGTTCAATCAGCGCTGCGGTGTCAGGATGCAACTTGCCGCTCTGCTGGTGCACAAACAGCGGGATGGGTACACCCCAGGTGCGCTGCCGCGAAATACACCAGTCGGGACGATTGGTGACCATGCCTTCGATGCGCGCCTTGCCCCAATCGGGCATCCATTCGGTTTTTTCAATCTCTTTCATCGCCGCATCACGCAAGCCGTTTTGGGTCATGCTGATAAACCACTGCGGCGTGGC
>JAADHZ010000141.1 GCA_013151575.1 Gammaproteobacteria bacterium | reverse complement strand
CGCTGCCTCCAACAAATCCGCTTTGCTCAGCACCACGGTAATGGGTGGCCCGGCCTGTGCCAGCCGTGACCACAATTCAACCTCGTCGACCCGGTTATGGCGGGAATGTGGTTGGCTGGCGTCATGCAGAAACAGGATTCGGTCTGCGGCCTTGATCGCCAACCAGGCACGACGCACACCTTCTTTTTCCACGACGTCGTCACTGTCCCGCAGACCGGCAGTATCCACCACGTGCAGGGGCATGCCATCAAGCTGGATGTGCTCGCGCAGGATGTCCCGAGTGGTGCCAGGAATGTCGGTGACGATGGCGCTGTCCCGCCCGGCGAGGGCATTGAGCAGGGTGGACTTACCGGCATTGGGTCGCCCGGCGATCACCACTGTCATGCCTTCGCGCAGTAGGTTGCCCTGGCGGGCGGATTGCCGGGTCTGTTGCAGGCGCGCCTGCACGACGTCGAGGCGGCTTTTGACCTGACCGTCGGCTAGAAAATCAATTTCCTCTTCCGGGAAGTCGATGGCGCTTTCCACGTATACGCGCAACTCAGTGAGGGCATCCACCAGTTCGTGCACGCGTTCGGAGAAGACGCCCTGCAAGCTGCGTAGCGCCAAGCGAGCTGCCTGTTCCGAGGCGCTGTCGATCAGATCGGCCACGGCCTCGGCCTGGGCCAGATCCATTTTTTCGTTCAGAAAAGCACGTTGGGAGAATTCCCCCGGGCGGGCGGGGCGGGCTCCCAGCGCAAACACGCGCTTGAGTATCAGGTCCAGCACCACCGGGCCACCGTGGCCCTGTAGTTCCAGCACGTCTTCGCCGGTGAACGAATGGGGGGCGGGGAAATACAAAGCCAGGCCGGTATCGAGCGGGCTATTGTCGGCATCCAGAAATGGCCGGTATTCGGCCTGCCGGGGAGGGGGGCGGTAGCCAACCACCTGCTCGGCGATGTCACCTGCTGCTGGCCCGGAGACGCGGATGATACCGACCCCCCCTCGGCCAGGGGGGGTGGCAAGGGCGGCGATGGTATCCCCCGCCATGGAGGCGGAATCTACGGATTTTGCTGTCACGCTTTCTTGGGCCACGCGGTCCGCCCTGGGACTATTCCATGATGACTTGCGCCGTTGTTACTTGACCTTATTATCAGCCTGCGCCTCAATCCGGCGGGTGATGTGCCACTGCTGCGCGATGGACAGGCAGTTGTTGGCCACCCAGTACAGCACCAGCCCCGACGGAAAGAAGGCGAAGAAAAAGGTGAAAATAATCGGCAGCGCCTGCATCACCTTTTGCTGCACCGGGTCCATAGGCGGTGGATTCAATTTTTGCTGGATGAACATGCTGATGCCCATCAGCAGTGGCAACACGTAGTAGGGGTCCTTTTGGGACAGATCGGTGATCCACAGGTAAAACGGCGCCTGGCGCATTTCCACGCTTTCGAGCAACACCCAGTAAAGAGAGATGAACACCGGGATCTGCACCAAAATGGGCAGACAGCCGCCGAGAGGATTGATCTTCTCCTTCTTGTAGATGTCCATCATCGCCTGGCTCATTTTCTGGCGATCGTCACCGTAACGTTCTTTCAACGCCTTCAGCTTGGGCGATAAACGGCGCATATTGGCCATGCTGCGGTAGCTGGCGGCGGACAGCGGGTAGAACAGCAGCTTGATCAACAGAGTCACAAAAATAATGGCGAGTCCCCAGTTGCCCAGAAAACTGTAAATTTTTTCCATCACCCAAAATATGGGTTTGGCGAGAATATCCAGCACACCGTAATCTACGGTCAGGCGCAGATTAGGATCGATCTTATTCAGGCGATGCTGTTCTTTGGGGCCGGTGTACAACCGCATGGTAAATTGGACACTATCACCCGGTGCCGCGCTACGTTCTTCGCCAGAAAGCCCCAGCAGGTAACGACCATCGGTCAGCGATTTGCTGTAAAAATGGTTAGCGCTGTCTTTGGGTGGAATCCACGCGCCCAGAAAATAGTGCTGCAACATGGCGATCCAGCCACCGATGTTATAGTTTTGCTCCGGCTTCCACTCTGCCATGTCACTCAGATTAACTTTTTCGTAAGGGTCCCAGCTGCTGGACACCACACCACCGTTGTAGGTGTAGATAAACATGGATTCGCGGGCCAGTTCCGTGCGCTGGAATTGGGAATAGGAACGTCCTTTCCATTCCTGCGTACCAGCGTTATTCACGTCAAAATCCACATCGATGAGATAACTACCTCGGTGGAAAGTGAATGTTTTCACCACTGAAACATCATTTTCGCCGGTCCATAACAATTTCACGGTCAACTGATCCTGGCCTTCGGCCAGCTCATAGTGGTTTTGCTCCGCGCTAAAAATGGCGTGATGGTCAGGGGCGCTGCCGCTGGATGCCAGCAATCCAGACTGGGCCAGGAATATGTTGGGCTGGCGGTTGTTCAATAACTGAAAGGGCTCATCCGGTTTTTCCAGCGCCACCGGATAAGTGGGCAGAGCCACACGGGAAATTTCACCACCGGCGGTATTGATTTCGACATTCAGTTGGTCGGTTTTGACGAAGATTGATTTACCCTGCTGGGTAACAGATGCCGTTTTAGCGGTGTTTTCTGGACTGCCAATCGCTGCCGGGGAGGATATTTCTTCCGCCACAGCAGGTCCACTGGATGGGTTCGCCCGGCTGGGTACGTTCGTGGGTAAATCGGCAGCGCCAGTGGCTATTTCCATTGGCTGCGGTGCAGGTTCATTTTCCTGTTGCCACGCACTAAATAGCAGCATGATCACTAGCGACAGAGCTATAAACAGAACAAGTTTTTGATTATCCATTATTTAGTATTCAATTTGGTTTCTGTTGGTTTTCGAAATGTCCCAATGCTTTCCGGCACAAGGTCTACACCGCCTTCGTGCCAGGGGTGGCAGCGGGCCAATCGACGAAGGGCCATCCAGCTGCCACGCAGGGCACCGTGGCGCTCTAAAGCGGTTTGCGCATAACACGAGCAACTGGGATAAAAACGACAGTGGGAGGCCATCAGAGGGCTGATAAGGTATCGATAGGTTCGGACGAGCACTATCAGGACCGTTCGCATCGTTTTGCCAGCCGTTGCCAGTGTGTTTGAAGGGAGGTATGCAACGCGGCGTTGTTGGATGTCGGGGCGCCGCCCCTGCCGAGCACAACAATGTCCAGCCCTGCCAGCGATTGTTGATTATGCCGAAAACTCGCTCTCACCAGTCGTTTAATCCGGTTTCGGCCCACGGCAGTTTTTTCCACCCGTTTGCTGATAGCCAGACCCAGCCGCGCATGGGGCAGGCCATTGGGCCTGGCCAGCACTGCCAATTTTCCGTCCGTGGATTTACAGGTGGTGCCGCGAAACACGTTTTGAAAATCCTGACTCGTGAGTAAACGTGCTTTGCGCGGGAACGGGTAGCGGCTACTGTTGGATACCGTCACCGGTGCCGACGATTCCATTGCTTTTCCCGGGGCGTTTTTTGCTATCGAAATGTCGTTTGACCGCGAACCACCCCGAGGTGGCTTGTTTGCGCCGGTCAACGTCGTTTCGGTATTACGCCGACAGGCGCTTGCGGCCTTTGGCACGGCGAGCATTGATAATCCGACGGCCGGCCTTAGTCGCCATGCGGGCCCGAAAACCATGGGTGCGGGCACGGCGCAAATTGCTGGGCTGGAAGGTTCTTTTCATATCGCTATCCGTTTGTTTATTTAGTCGTGAAAGTGTGAACAGAGCCGACCGCTTACAGCGTGTGGCCATACCCGTAAAAAGCGGCGAAGAATACTGCTATTTTGCGGCAAATGTCAAGAAGTTGCAGACCTTATACCGAGGCCGTGAAAGAATTTCCTTACGGGTGTGGATAACTTTTCCGTTCAACGGTAGACTCAACGGGTTTTCTGCGGGCAATTGTTAGCCGTCGGCTCACCGCCGGTAGGTATCACTGGCTGTGGCGTGCCAACGCTTTTTTCATCCGCAAAATCAATGCGTTATATTCTACAGGCTCGGGCGACGAACCGTATCGTCGTTGGTCCCTGCCAGTCCCGATCTGGAGTTATTTCTGTGAGCACTTTTGTTAGCACTTGGCAACAGTGTCTTAATCACCTCCAAGGTGAGCTGTCCATTCAGCAATTCAACACCTGGATCCGCCCCCTGCAAGCCGTTGAAACCAAATCTCAGTTGCGTCTGCTGGCGCCTAACCGTTTTGTGCTGGATTGGGTCAACAACCGCCTAATGAGCCGGATACAGGAAGTATTACTGGAATTGAACAACGGCGAAGCGACGTTGGACGTCGTTCTCGAAATCGGTGGCACGACACCCGACGCCATTACCCCTTCCGCGCGCACGCAAGCCCCAAGTAGCGCTGCTCGAAAAACACCGCCTAACCGGCCCCGCAATGTTAGTGTCAACCATAATAGCGGCCTTAACTCGAAAGCCACGTTCAATAGTTTTGTTGAAGGTAAATCCAATCAGCTCGCTCGGGCGGCAGCCTGCCAGATTGGTGAGAACCCTGGTGGGGCTTACAATCCGCTGTTTATCTACGGCGGCGTCGGTTTGGGTAAAACCCACCTCATGCATGCCATAGGAAACATGATCGTCAGTAACGATCCCTCCGCCAAGGTGGTGTACCTGCATTCCGAACGTTTCGTGCAGGACATGGTGAAAGCGCTGCAACACAATTCCATCGATAACTTCAAGCGCTATTACCGCTCCATGAACGCCTTACTCATTGATGACATTCAATTTTTTGCTGGAAAAGAGCGTTCTCAGGAGGAATTTTTTCATACCTTCAATACCCTACTGGAAGGACAGCAGCAAATTATTTTGACTTGCGACCGTTATCCCAAGGAGGTATCCGGGCTGGAGGAACGGCTGAAATCCCGCTTCGGCTGGGGGCTCACTGTTGCCATTGAACCCCCGGAGCTGGAAACACGAGTGGCTATCCTCATGTCCAAGGCGGTGCAACTGGGCGAAGACTTGCCGCAAGAAGTGGCATTTTTCATCGCCAAGCGAATTCGTTCCAATATACGTGAACTTGAAGGGGCATTACGCAGAGTGACGGCCAACGCCAAGTTCATGGGCCAACCCATCACGGTGGATTTTGCCAAACTCGCATTGAAAGACCTCATTGCGCTACAGGATAAGCTGGTTACCATCGACAATATCCAAAAAACGGTGGCTGAATATTTCAAGATTCGCGTTGCTGAACTGTTATCAAAAAAACGCAATCGTTCCATCGCACGCCCCCGACAAATGGCCATGGCCTTATCCAAGGAATTGACCAACCACAGTCTGCCGGAAATAGGCGATGCCTTCGGAGGGCGCGATCATACGACGGTGATTCATGCTTGTCGTAAAATTAAGGATTTAAAAATGACCGAGGCGCGCATTTCAGAGGATTATTCCAATTTGCTCCGCACATTATCCACCTAAACACGGGCTTTGCTGGGAAAAAGCTGTGGATAACTCGTAGCAAACACAGAAAGAAGGGGTTATTCACATTTTATCAACAGGTTTACCAGAGCCTGTTTCAGGTTTTTAGACCGGGTTATTAAGTTACTTAACATATTGAAAATAAATGATAATATTCACTTATCCACAGATTTGACGCTGCGTAATAATAATAATAATAATTGTTTTAATAATATTTAATATAAAGAACTGGGACATACACAACATGAAATTTTCAATTCAGAGAGAACAATTGCTGAAACCACTACAAACCATTGTTGGGGTTGTGGAAAGACGCCAAACGTTACCTGTGCTATCGAATGTTTTAGTCTCCGTCAAAAACAACAGGCTTTCACTGACGACCACGGATCTTGAAGTGGAAATGATTGCGACAGTGGATATCGAAAACGGCATTGATGGTGATACCACCATTCCTGCCCGGAAATTTGTGGATATATGCCGAGCTTTGCCCGATGGTGCAACGCTGAATGTGAGCAAGGATTCGGAGAAAGAACGCGTCACCGTGCGCTCAGGAAAAAGTCGTTTCAATCTTTCCACATTGCCGGTGACAGATTTCCCCAATGTGGATGAGGCCGCCACGCAATTTAGTTTCAGCATGCCTCAGAATGTCATCAAACAATTAATTGAAAAAACCAGTTTTGCGATGGCACAACAGGATGTTCGGTATTATCTGAACGGCCTGTTGTTGGAGGTTGCTCCAGGGCGAGTGACCTCGGTGGCTACGGATGGGCATCGACTGGCTCTTTGCGCCAAAGAGGTTGATGTTCAACCGTCCGACGTTATTCAAATTATCGTGCCCCGGAAAGGCGTTGTAGAGCTGGCAAAACTGGTCGAGGGTGAGGACTCGCCGGTGGAAGTTCAAGTGGGCTCAAACCATATCAAAATCCGCTTCGATGATTATGTGTTCACGTCAAAATTGATTGATGGAAAATTTCCTGACTACGAGCGGGTCATCCCCAGAAACTCCGATAAAAGTATTATTGCCAACCGCGATAATCTTCGCCAAGCGTTTGTGCGCACGTCTATTTTGTCTAATGAAAAATATCGGGGTATCCGTTTCAAACTCAATTCAGGGTTGTTACAGGTGCAAGCCAATAACCCGGAAATGGAAGAGGCTGAAGAAGAAATCGAGGTGGAATATCAGGGCAAGGAACTGGAGATCGGGTTCAATGTGAGCTATCTGGTGGATGCACTGTCTGCGGTATCCGATGAAACGGTCAATGTTGAATTAGGCGACCCCAATAGCAGTTGCGTTATACGCGGTAGCGATGACACAAGCTGCACGTATGTCATCATGCCTATGCGGCTTTGATTACAAGGGGCAAGGTTAGTATTCGAGGCCATCGATGGCCATTAACCGACTTGAAATTCAAGCGCTGAGGAATATCGAAAGGGTTGATATTCAGCCTGGGGCAGGGATCAACTTTCTTATCGGTGCCAACGGCAGCGGTAAGACCACCGTGTTAGAAGCGCTTTACTGTCTGGGACGGGGGCGTTCGTTCCGTACCACGCAATCCAATCAACTCATCACTCACCAGTCTGAATGTTTTACTGTGGTGGGGCGGTTCACTCGCGGCCATATTAAAACAGTCATCGGCATTCAGCGGAGCCGGGGCCGTAGCGTGATCAAGGTGGATGGCGCTAATGCCGCCAGTGCTGCTCAACTAGCCAGTCTGTTTCCAATTACCGTGATTGGTCCAGGGCTAAAAGGGTTATTAGACGATGGCCCTGAACCTCGGCGAAAGTTTCTCGACTGGGGTGTGTTTCACGTGGAACATAATTTCGGCCCAGCCTGGAATCGGTATCGCAGAGCGCTTGCGCAACGCAATGCGGCCCTGCGTTCACGGAACCGAGGGAGCATCGTATCCGGTTGGGATGCCGAGCTGGTGCAGTATGGCAATCAACTGACACAGGCCCGTGCGCGTTATCTCCAGCAGTTGGATGTGTATATTAAGCAATTGGCCGCCAATTTTTCTGAGTGCGCTGCATTAGCCCCTCGGTTTTATAGTGGTTGGCCGGAAGGGAGTGATTACGCTGATTACTTGTCCGATCATTTATTATCTGATTTAGAAAGAGGATTCACCCAGTTTGGTCCTCATCGTGCGGACTTAAAATTTTATATCGATGGTAAAGACGCAAAAACGGTGATTTCCCGAGGACAGCAGAAAACCTGGGTGGCGGCGTTGACCATTGCGCAATGCCAGCAGCTACACTCAGTGGATATACGCCCCACGTTGTTAGTCGACGACCTGCCCGCCGAACTTGATCCGCATCGGCGCCGACAACTTATTCAAACACTTCACAATACGGGTTGCCAAGTTTTTATTACGGCGACCGAAAAGTCACTTTTTACCCCAGAAGACATATCGCTCGGCCGAGTGTTTCACGTGGAACATGGTGCGGTGACGCTTGTCGAGGACTGATATCAGGCCGGTTAGCGGCCACCAAAAAATGGTACAATCGATCGATACTGAACTGGAGTACGGCATGGCTAGCGAAACAACCTACGATTCCACACAAATCAAAGTCTTAAAAGGTCTTGATGCGGTCAGAAAACGGCCGGGCATGTATATCGGCGATACCGATGATGGTACCGGGCTGCATCATATGGTGTTTGAGGCGGTAGACAACTCGATTGACGAGGCTCTCGCTGGGCATTGCACAGAGGTCAATGTGTGCATTCACATGGATGGCTCCGTCTCTGTTGCGGATAATGGCCGTGGTATTCCCACCGATATTCATAAGGAAGAGGGACGTTCCGCTGCTGAGGTCATCATGACCGTGCTGCATGCGGGCGGTAAGTTCGACGATAATTCCTATAAAATTTCCGGTGGTCTGCATGGCGTCGGTGTCTCGGTAGTCAATGCCTTGTCTGAATCGCTGAAGCTGACTATCTGGCGTGGTGGTGAAACCAATTACCAGGAATACCGCGATGGTGACCCTGTTAAACCCCTGGAAGTCATTGGCAAAACCGATCGCACCGGCACTGAAATTCGCTTCAAACCCAGCGATAAAACGTTTGGCGATACCGAATTTCACTACGAAATTCTCGCCAAACGCCTCCGGGAACTGTCGTTCCTCAATTCCGGGGTGCGCATCGTATTGGCGGACGAGCGCAGCGAAAAAAATGATGTGTTTGAATACAAGGGTGGCATCAGTGCCTTTGTGGGACACCTTAATCGCAACAAGACACCCCTGCACCCGACTGTGTTTGGTTTTGTCACGATGAAAGACGATGTCACCGTGGAAGTTTCCATGCAGTGGAATGACTCCTACCAGGAAAATATCTTCTGTTACACCAATAATATTCCCCAGCGCGACGGAGGCACTCACCTGGCAGGTTTCCGAGCGGCGCTGACTCGCACGCTCAACCAGTACATCGACTCCCAAGGGGCGGCGAAAAAGGCCAAGGTGTCCATGAGTGGCGACGATGCTCGCGAAGGGCTCACCGCCGTATTGTCAGTGAAAGTGCCGGACCCTAAGTTTTCCTCCCAAACCAAGGACAAACTGGTGTCTTCCGAGCTGAAGGGCATTGTCGAATCTGCCATGTCCGAAAAATGTCAGGAATTCTTGCTGGAAAATCCGGCAGAGGCCAAAGCCATCGTATCCAAAATTGTGGATGCTGCCCGAGCCCGAGAGGCCGCCCGCAAAGCCCGGGAAATGACCCGTCGCAAAGGTGCCCTGGATATCGCAGGTTTGCCGGGTAAGCTGGCGGACTGCCAGGAAAAAGACCCGGCCCAGTCTGAACTGTTCCTGGTGGAGGGCGACTCTGCTGGTGGTTCGGCCAAACAGGGTCGTGATCGCCGTACCCAGGCTATTTTACCGCTGAAGGGTAAAATACTGAATGTAGAGAAAGCCAGGTTTGACAAAATGCTGTCCTCCGCCGAGGTAGGCACCCTCATTACCGCGCTGGGCTGCGGTATCGGGCGTGAAGAATTCAACCCGGACAAGCTGCGTTATCACCGCATTATTATCATGACCGATGCCGACGTAGACGGCTCCCACATCCGCACCCTGCTGTTAACATTCTTTTACCGCCAAATGCCGGAGCTGATCGAACGAGGCCATATCTACATCGCTCAGCCGCCTTTGTACAAAGTAAAAAAAGGTAAACAGGAACGTTACGTGAAAGATGATACGGAACTGAATGATTATCTGCTCCAGGCCGCTCTAGAAAACGCTGGTCTGCACGTGAATGCTGAAGCGCCCGCCATCGCGGGCGTGACCCTAGAGATCCTCGCAAAGCAGTACCTGGCCGTCAAAGCGACCATTAACCGGTTGTCTAGGCGTTACCCAGGGTCCCTGCTAGAAAAGGCCGTGTACATGCCTGTGTTGGCGGCTGAGGATTTAAAAGACCAAACCAAGGCAACGGCCTGGTTTAACGACATCATCGCGCGCTTAAACGGTGACGACACCGGTTCCATGCGTTATGAAGTGGTGATGGAAGAGGATGTGGAACACAGCAGCTGGCAGGCGCGCGTGAACATGATCAGCCACAATGTAGGCAGTGAACGCATCATGGCCAGTGATTTCTTTGCGTCAAAAGAATATGAGGCAATGATCAAGCTGGGCGAGCAGCTAGGCGATTTGCTAGGGGAGGGCGCTTATGTGCGGCGAGGAGAGCGCAAGCACCCCGTCGCGAGTTTTAATCAGGTCTTGGACTGGTTAATGGGAGAGGCCAAACGCGGCCAGCACATTCAACGCTACAAAGGTCTAGGCGAAATGAATCCTGAGCAGCTATGGGAAACCACCCTGGATGTCAGTGCACGACGTCTGTTGCGGGTGCAAATAGAAGATGCCGTTGGTGCCGATGAAGTGTTCACCACGCTCATGGGAGATCAAGTGGAGCCTCGGCGGGAGTTCATCGAAACTAATGCATTGCAGGTATCAAACCTGGATGTGTAGCTAGACTCGAAAAATGAAGACATACCATGGAAGTTGCCATTGTGGACAAGTGACGTTCACCGTTAAAACAACCATTGATAGGGTGGTTTCCTGTAATTGCAGCATTTGTTCAAAAAAGGGAGTGCTCCACCACCGAGTGTCGCCAGAGCAATTTAGCCTTATTGAAGGAAAAGAGTATTTATCGCTGTACCAATTCGGCACAAAAGAAGCAAAGCACTATTATTGCAAGGCATGCGGTATTCATCCCTTCAGTAAGCCGCGTTTAGCACCGAATATGTACAGTATCAATGTGAGATGCCTGGATGATTTCGATCTTGAAACAGAATCCTATAAAGTGCTTCACTTTGATGGTCAAAATTGGGAAGAAGCGGTGGCAGCACTCAATGAGCGCCAATGACTAATGTCGATAACAGCGGCATGCGATAAATCTCTGCTCACCAGAGCGGATGGATAACCGCGATTTACCACGGCAAAAGTTGTCCAGCTTCTGCGGATGTGAGCCTTTCGTTAAATTCAGAAAATTAAGTGACGAGTGTGGCGAAGGGAAGCCGCGCAGGTACGGATGAAACCGTTTTCTGTCAGGCGGTGTTTTCGTTTAAATACATCACTGAAAATGGTTTCATTTCCATCACCCTTGGTTCTTTATTCATTTAAAAACCAGAATAACCGCATCATAATCAATGGCTTATTGCCTAGCTTAAGGATGTTGGGGCCAGAGCTAGGCTGCCGAAATCCACTGATTTTAGGCTAAAAGCGACACTTACTTTTTGGCCAGTCTCGTTTAAATTCAAAGCCTTAAATCGGCCATGCGCCAATCAAAAAGCAGGGAAGTAAAATTCAATAAAAAGCTGCTATTTCGACAGCCTAGCTCAGAGCCTTCTAGTAGAAAAAACTAAAATCAAGATTGGACAGGCACGACAAGGAAGATCAGGAGGTCTATAAAAGCATTAAAGGGCTCTGACCCCTTTAGTTGGTATCAATTTTTTCAAGAATATAGATCAATATTCTGATGAAATCACTTCTCTAATGAGCGGTGGATTTGAAATCGATTATGCCTAATTTTC
>JAADHZ010000029.1 GCA_013151575.1 Gammaproteobacteria bacterium | reverse complement strand
CAGGCGTTTACGCAAATTGCCGATTTCGAGAATATTTTGCTTTTCTTCCACTTTCAGCGACATATGTGCCGCGATGGTATCTGCCAGACGGCCGGGCTCTTCGATACCCGCCAGTGATGAAAGGATTTCCGGCGGGACTTTTTTACTCAGTTTCACGTACTGCTCAAATTGCGCCAGCACGGAGCGCATGAGCACTTCGCACTCACGCTCTTCGATTTCGCCTTCTTCGTCCCCCACCTGGCTGACCTGAGCCTGAAAATAATCGGCGGTGCCTATAAATTGCAGCACCCTGGCACGCTCTCCCCCCTCCACCAGCACCTTGATGGTGCCATCGGGCAACTTCAAGAGCTGCAGGATATTGGCGATGGTACCGGTGCGGTACAGGTCTTCCGGCTCCGGTTCATCCAGCGAGGCACTTTTTTGCGCCGCCAACAAAATTTGTTTGTCGTCTTCCATAGCCGCTTCCAAGGCCCGGATTGATTTATCACGTCCCACAAAAAGCGGGATAACCATATAGGGATAAACCACTACGTCTCGCAGGGGCAATACCGGCATCACCTGTAACTGGTCGTTGATTACATTTGAAACCTTGTCTTTTTCCGACATTGGGAACATCCCTCAAGTAGCGTGAATCGGCCAATATCTGGCGCTGACTATGAGATCGGCACGGGCATGAACGCCTTTAACGCTTTCTCAGAGAACGATTTGCGGCCTCGAACGCGGGAGTTCAAGGGGTAACGAAGGCAGATGAGCAACTATCGCCCGATAAATACCGATAAACCAAAAAAAAACACCGGAAAAATCCGGTGTTTTTTTAGTTTATCGGGGCGGCGTATTCAGTCAGAAGCTACCCGGTGTTGCTCACCACCTTCGTAAATCAGCAACGGATTGGATTTATTATTAATGACATCGTCATCAATAATAACCTTGCTCAACCCCTCCAGTGACGGGAGGTCATACATGGTGTCCAGCAACACCTGCTCAAGGATAGAGCGCAAACCTCGGGCGCCCGTTTTGCGTTCCATCGCCTTGCAGGCCACCGCATGCAGCGCCTCATCGCGAAATTCCAATTCGCAGTCTTCCATACCAAACAATTTGGCGTACTGTTTGGTGATAGCATTTTTGGGTTCGGTGAGAATCTGTACCAAGGCACCTTCATCCAATTCTTTGAGGGTAGCGATGACGGGCAGACGACCCACAAATTCCGGGATCAGGCCGTAGCGGGTAAGGTCCTCCGGGGCGACGTCTTCCAGAACCTCGCCAATGCTCTTTTGGTCACCCTTGCTTTGCACCACGGCGGAGAAACCAATTCCACTCCTCTCGGAGCGGGCCCGGATAATACGGTCCAGGCCATCGAACGCACCACCACAGATGAACAAGATGTTGGCCGTGTTCACTTGCAGGAACTCCTGCTGCGGATGCTTGCGTCCCCCCTGAGGCGGCACCGACGCAATGGTGCCCTCGATAAGCTTCAGTAGGGCTTGTTGCACGCCCTCACCAGAGACATCGCGAGTGATGGACGGATTGTCAGATTTGCGGGAAATTTTATCGATTTCATCAATGTAGACGATACCAGTCTGGGCTTTTTCCACATCGTAGTCGCATTTTTGCAACAATTTTTGAATGATGTTTTCCACGTCCTCGCCCACGTAACCCGCTTCAGTGAGCGTAGTGGCATCGGCGATGGTGAAGGGCACATTCAACAAACGCGCCAGTGTTTCAGCCAGCAGAGTTTTGCCACTACCCGTGGGGCCGATGAGCAGAATATTACTCTTGGACAGTTCGACGTCGTCTTTTTTAGCGCTAACTTCCAGACGTTTATAGTGGTTGTACACGGCCACCGCGAGGATTTTTTTCGCCCCCGGCTGCCCAATAACGTACTCGTCTAGGCTTTGATTGATCTCTCGAGGGGTAGGCAGCTTGCTACCTTCTGGATTGGAAGATTTTTCTTCCACCTCCTCACGGATGATATCGTTACATAGCTCAACACATTCGTCGCAGACAAAAACCGAAGGCCCGGCAATCAGTTTGCGCACCTCATGTTGGCTTTTTCCGCAGAATGAGCAATACAACAGCTTGCCACTGTCATCGCCTTTGTTGTTCTTGTCGTCGCTCATGCTTACCTCGGTGGAGACTCGTCAGGCGGGAGCCCGAACGACCCGCCCCTTGAAAAAAGATATCGTCTGGAATTTAACTTTACTTTAGCGCCCTGACAGCACCATCGCAACCGTGTCAAATTTCGGTGTTTTCACGCCCCGGACGGCGGTCCAGCACCTGATCAATGAGCCCGAACTCCATGGATTCCGGGCCACTCATAAAATTGTCACGCTCCACCGCCAAGGCGATTTTTTCCACGGCCTGCCCCGTGTGCTCCGCCAAAATCTGGTTCAGACGCTCACGCACCAGCAAAATTTCCTTGGCATGGATCTCAATGTCGGAAGCCTGTCCCTGCATTCCGCCTGACGGCTGATGAATCATCATGCGCGAATGCGGCAGACAATAACGCTTACCCTTGGCGCCACCAGCCAGCAGCAAAGCCCCCATGCTAGCGGCCTGACCGATGCACATGGTGCTCACATCGCAGTTAATGAACTGCATGGTATCGTAAATGGCCAGCCCGGCACTGACGGAGCCACCGGGGGAATTAATGTAAAAACTAATGTCCTTGTCTGGATTTTCGGACTCCAGAAACAGTAACTGGGCAACGATCACGTTAGCGACGTAGTCGTCCACGGGCCCCACCAAAAAAACAACGCGCTCTTTCAGTAGTCGGGAATAGATATCATAAGATCGCTCACCACGGGCGGATTGCTCCACCACGATAGGGATGAGATTCAGGTCCGTGATATCGCCGTTTTGGTGGCTACCGATCCGGCTGCCATGTTGACTGGTGAACTGGTTGCTCATAGGATTTTTATCTACCTCGCTGTCGCTGTCTCCGGGGAATTCCGAGGCCAGCTGGGCTCAGCCCGCAGTCTGCTCCGGATTCATGAGGTCGTCAAATGAGGTGATTTTATCCGTCACCTGGGCCTGTTCCAGCACCCATTCCACGGCCATTTCTTCCAACGTCACATTTTCCACCTCGGAAAGACGTGTCTTTTCGGAATAGTAATATTTCACCACCGCCTCAGGCTGTTCGTAGCTGGCCGCCATTTTTTCCACCGCCTCACGCAAGCGGGCCGGCGGCACCTTAATCTGACTTTTTTGGATAATCTCGGAGAGGATCAGCCCTAGCACCACGCGCCGACGAGCCTGGTCTTCAAACTGCACCGGATCCACCTCGGCAACAGGGCTACCGTATTGCTGCTGAACCTGCTCACGCTGCTTGACCAAGGTGTCAATTTCGCTGTCCACTAGTGCCTTCGGTACCTCCAGCAGATCCAGCGCTATCAAACCATCGTACACCTGCTCTTTGACACGCTGGGTGATGGTCTGTTCCGCTTCACGCTCCATGTTTTCTCGAACCTGCTGTTTCAAGGCGTCGAGGCCACCCTCGGTGACGCCAAAGCCGGCCACGAACTCGTCGTTTAGCTCCGGCAATACGGGCTCTTCCACTTTGGTCACCGTCACCGCGAACTCCACAGGTTTTCCCGCCAGCTCAGTGACGTGATACTCCTCGGGGAAAGACAGCGACAAACTGCGCTGCTCACCCATCTTGGCGCCCAGCAACTGCTCCTCAAAACCGGCAATCATGCGGCTACTGCCCATCTCCAGTGGTACCTGTTGGGCACTGCCTCCCTGGAATTCTTCGCCGTCCATCGTTCCCACGAAATCGATGGTGAGTTGATCGCCATCCTGCGAAGCACGATCGGTTTCCTGCCAAGTTTTGCGCTGTTTACGAATGGTTTCCAACATTTTACCCAGGTCCGCATCGCCAATTTCCAGCACCGGGCGTTCCAGCGTGATAGTGTCGAGGCCTTTCAGCTCGAATTCCGGGTACACCTCAAAGGTGGCGGTAAATTCCACGCTGTCATCGGCCGCTGGTGCTTCCACCGGTTTGATCACCGGAGCACCTGCCAGGCGTAGTTTTTCCTGCGAGACGGCTTGGTAAAAATTGGACTGCATCATGTCGTTCAGCACTTCGGCCTGGACGCGACCGCTAAATTTCTTACGCACCACGCTGAAGGGCACCTTACCGGGCCGAAAACCGTCGATCTTGGCACTGCCTGCCAAAGATTTAAGGCGTTTTTCGATTTCACTGTCGACATCGCCCTTGGGCATCGACACGGTCATGCGGCGCTCCAGGCCGCTGGTGGTTTCAACAGAGACTTGCATGGTCGTTATTCCCCATTCACTTGCTTAATCTTGAAAAATTAACATGCGCCGAGATAGAGCACACATAAAACACTGGTGCGAAAGGGGAGACTCGAACTCCCACGGGTTACCCCACTGGAACCTAAATCCAGCGCGTCTACCAATTCCGCCACTTTCGCATACTAAACTTTGCTCAACGAGCAGCCGCCCCGCGAGCTATTCACAAAGTGTCCACCTTAAGAATCTCTAACACTCGCTAAGAGCTTCTAAATACCCATTCCACCACTTTCGCAAACATTCCGCGTTGTGGGTTTTCAGCGCAGGCTGGTTTTGGTAAAAACTCGCCTCCAAACCCAAGAAAGCCCGGCATTTCGGCCAGGCTTGTCGAAAAATGGTGGGCCATGTAGGACTTGAACCTACAACCAATTGATTAAGAGTCAACTGCTCTACCAATTGAGCTAATGGCCCATGCAACACCCGGAAAATTTTCCGGGCCACAAATCGCTCAACACAATAGGCGGAACCTTCCGTCACATTGCATCAAAAATATGGGGTGGACGATGGGGCTCGAACCCACGACCACTGGAATCACAATCCAGGGCTCTACCAACTGAGCTACGCCCACCACTGTTACTGCTGCCGCTTTCCCGACTACAACCATTAGCCAGCTACAGATCTTCAACCGGGCCGCAATTATACATTATGCAACACAATATTGAACACACTCGGCCACGCTCAATTGTCGTGACGGACAACTGCCGTGACAAACTAGTATGGCGCGCCCGGCAGGGTTCGAACCTGCTACCCTCGGCTTAGAAGGCCGATGCTCTATCCTGATGAGCTACGGGCGCATCGACTCGCACACAACTACGGTATTCGATTCTGGTCGGGGTGGAGAGATTCGAACTCCCGACATCCTGCTCCCAAAGCAGGCGCGCTACCAGACTGCGCTACACCCCGAGGGCGGGCATTATAGCGGCAGTGTCCACAGGATGCTATCCGCATTTGGGTGGAAACCCGGCCGCCGGACGTAACCCACTAAAACGCATCAAGACAACCAACAAACCCTTGGCGAACAAAAAGCCAGCGTGCGATCATTGCGCCCCAAACTTATAGCACCCGCTTCCAATCACAGGTTTTCAACCATGAGCGCGCAAATCATCGATGGCAAGGCCATCGCCACCGAACTTCGCAAAAACATCAAGGCCCGTGTCGATCAGCGGCTGGCCGAAGGCAAACGCGCCCCAGGACTGGCGGTGATACTGGTGGGCGCAGATCCTGCCTCGCAGGTCTATGTTGGCAGCAAACGCCGCGCCTGCGAAGAAGTAGGCTTCGTCTCTGTCGCCCACGACCTGCCCGCTGGCGCCAGCGAAGCCACCCTGCTGGCACTCATTGATGAACTTAACGACGACGCCAGCATCGACGGCATTCTCGTACAGCTTCCCCTGCCCAAACACATCGGCGCTGAAAACGTCATTGAGCGCATCCATCCCGACAAAGACGTGGATGGCTTCCACCCCTACAACGTCGGCCGCCTGGCCCTGCGCCAACCGGTGCTACGCCCCTGCACACCGCGTGGCATTGTCACCTTGCTGGAAAAAACTGGACAGGATATTCGTGGCATGGATGCCGTCGTTGTCGGCGCATCGAATATCGTCGGCCGCCCCACCAGTCTCGAACTACTGCTGGCCGGCTGCACCGTCACCACCTGTCATCGTTTCACTCGAAATCTGGAGTCCCACGTCCGGCGCGCCGAGCTGCTAGTGGTGGCCGTGGGCAAACCCGGCATCGTACAAGGGGAATGGATAAAACCCGGCGCCATCGTTATCGACGTGGGCATCAATCGCAACGCAGCTGGCAAACTCAACGGTGACGTGGATTTTGAATCCGCGAGCAAAAATGCCGGTTGGATCACCCCTGTGCCCGGCGGTGTCGGGCCGATGACCGTGGCAACCCTGTTGCAGAATACGGCAGACGCAGCGGATCAACTGCATAAATAGTCACCTCTCACAGCGCCAATTGGGCCGTCGGTGTCAAAAGGTATCGTTGAATTTGTTTTCCAACATACGCCGTATGGACATCCCAGCAGGTACCGACAACAGTTCCTGATGACCTCCATGTTGCACTCGCCAGCAGGAATGTCCCTCCGCGAAAGTCCGCGTATTGAAACGGTCCTGGTGTTGATTCAAAAATTGGCATAGTTTCTCGAAGCGGGATTGGTTTAGGCGATTTGGAGCAAGTTGCGTGTACTGTACATCAGTATGTTTCACAAACTCAGAAGGATGCGACAGTATGACAACAGGGCCGATGTTTTTGCGGTTGGCGGCATTGAGGAGATGGCGTGTCTCACTCCAGGAAGAACCTGTGATGGTCAACGACTTTAAATGTTTTTTTGGCCCGAATGCTAAATCACAATAAGATAAAACGGGCGCCTCCAAAATGCCCGCAATAGAGTGACGACCAGCGAAAAAATGCATGCTGTTGTCAGCGGGAGGCGATATTGCTACGCCAATGTTCGAAGCCAACGGCACTCCGAGTTCCTGCATAACGTGGTAAACGGTTTTGTCGACCTGCAACCCCCCCGTCCGGATGGCGATGGGTTTTGGCACGCCCCAACGCGCAAAGGCCTGCATGCCTTCCTGGATGATCTCCCGAATGTCTTCGGCATTTCGTCCAGCCATGGAATCATTCGGAGGGATGCTGGACAATTGTGCCTGCCAGTTCTCCATACGGAAATGACGCCAGCAGGGATGAAGGTGAAGTTGCACATCGTGCCCAGCGGCCAGAATGGTTTTTGCAATGTCTGACATCGGCGAATCACCGAAATGGTGGTAATTAAGCGCTTCGACAAAAAAAGTAGCTGTCAGTTGATGTGCGGACAATGTGTCCAGAATAAAACCCAGCCCCTGCGATTTTCCATCCACTTCACAAAATACGGATCGCTCGCCCACTGGCCGTTTGTTGGCCGGGTCGGAGAAGGCACCCCCGATGGTAAATTCAACATCAAAGGTGAGGCAAACATCGGTTTTCATGGTCGTGGAGAATGAATTATTGTTCGTGTGCCTGGAGCCAGAGTTCCAGCATCATGAACACCCAGATGGCCTCACCGTAAAACGCAGCATGTTCGCTCTGATGTTTTTGGGTCAAGTTATCAATAAATTCGGGGCGAATGAAATTTCGACGCTTCAGGTCCGACAGGCTGTCTTTCGCGAGTTGTTGTAGTCGGGAATGCGAAGATAACCAGATCCCAAAGGGTAGGCCAAAACCGTGCTTGCTTTTACTTTGTACCTGCGGCGGCAGGAAATCGCGCAGTGCTTCTTTGAAAAAATAACGCAGTTTCAGTCCCTTGACCTTGAAGCTGGGAGGAATGCGTGTCGAAAAATCAATCAGGTTGTCCTGAAGCAGGGGGAACTGTGCATCGACTCCGGCCAGCGAGCACATACGTGTGACCTTGCGCAGATCATTGTCGGCCAGCACCTGTTTCCACTCCAGGTAAAGCATGCGATTAATAATGGAGTTGCTACGGGCATCAGCATATCGTTCGCGTTGAAGTTTTTGCGGATGATCAGTGTCGATCGAGGCAAGAAAATCATCACTGAATACTTCTTTGGTGGCGATGCGGCTAATGAAATTATAGCATTCCAAACGATCCGGTAGTGGAATGTTGGCTTGTTCAATATAACTGCGGGCCTTGCGGATAGGCATAATGTTCCCGCCGCCGGGAAAGGCAAAAATTAAGGGCTCCAGCAGCCAATTCCGCATGATTCCCGGTGCGTTACCGTAAAATTCAAAAATCTTTTGTTGTGCATAACGCTCGTTTCCACCAAATAATTCGTCACCGCCATCACCAGACAGTAGGGTGTCGGTGCCATCATTTTTTGCCAGCTGCGCGCAAAAATAGGTCGGTACCGCAGAGGCGTTTCCAAAGGGTTCGTCATAGACACTGGCAATACGTGGGATCAAATCACAGACATCTTCCGGTGTGACATAATATTCATGATGAATGGTGTCATAGAATTTTGATGATGCGCGGGCATAGTCCATTTCATCGTAGCCTTTGGCGGCAAATCCGATGGAATAGGTGTTTACCGGTTTTTCAAGCACTTTTCCGAGCATGCCAGATACAGCGGAGCTATCGACACCTCCGCTGAGGAATGCGCCGATGGTACCTGTGGTATCGGTGCAGCTTTTTACTGCTGACTGTAGTTCATCATGGAGTTCGGTTTTAAAACCCGAAAAATCACCGTGCCTGGCATCGTTAAATTGCGGGTTCCAGTAAGTCTCTATTTCCAGTTTTTCATTTTTAAAGTGTGCATATTGTCCGGGCAACAGCTTTTGCTGTTCATGATAAATAGTGCCGGGGCTGGGAACTGCATGGAAAAATAAATACGAAAAAATATGCTGGTTGTCAATGGTGGAATCCATTGCTGGATGCTGTCGGACGGCATCAGCGGTAGAACCAAAAATCAATCCACCTTGTTTTGTTTGCCCATAACACAGACGCTGGATTCCGATGCGATCAATGGCCAACAGCGCCTCATTTTTATTGCTGTCAATGATGGCGAGTGCGAACGGGCCATGCAGGTAATTGAGTAATTTTGGTCCATGCTGTTGGTAGGCATTCATCAGGGCGGCGGCATGACTCTGTTCTTTCGCCTGCGCTGAAAATTTTCCAGCCAGCCAGATTGGCTGGCCTATCATCGATACCATCAGACCGCCGCTTTCGAGGCAATGAAGGCGGTTTTTTTCGGCCTGCGCAAGCACGGCCTGCGAACCGGCCTCTCCCGCTGCAGAGTGTGTCAAAGACGCGGGGACCAGTCCGCTGGCCATGGTATTCAGCACGGTTGCGGGAGCGTGTTTGTCACATTCCAGATTTATCCAGCCACAAATTCCTGTCATTTATTTGATCAACTGTATTTTGGGGAGCGCTGACGAGTGCCACTTTGACGAACGTCAGAACAAAAGCAAGGGAATCGATCAGAGCTTCCTTAAACAGAGGTTCCTTGAGTGTAATTTCAGTTACTTTTCGTTTGCTCTTTTTTTTGTTCTTTCGGTACATCTTTCCATGCGCCTGCTTTTTTCAATTTATTTTTTAATCCCGAAAGAGGGTAACCGAGCGAATAGGCTGCTTGGGCGTGTTTCAGTGCGGCCGAATAGTTTTTTCTCGCGACTAACAGCAGCCCAAGGTTATAGTGTATTTCGGAGTTGTCCGGCGCTATCGAGAGCGCTGATTCATATTGTTCCTGGGCTTTTTGATAGTTTTTCTTTTTATGCAGATAAATGGCGTACAGCATTCGCACCGTGGCATCGACGGGCCGTCGTTCTGGCGTGGGTCTGTATTCGATAGCTTTCTGAAAATAGTACTCGATACCTTTGTCGGCCGGATGTGGATACTTTGGCAGCCAGCGCGTCATGAATTGAAGCCCTTTCGGGTGGTTTGGAAACCAGCGTAGGATGAAGTCAATTTCTTCCCAAATGTTACGAAATTTGGCGCCCGAGGATGACGTGGTGTACCCCTTGACAACTTGCTCCTCGGCGGGCACCAGGTGATGAGAGTCTACCGCACGAACATACTGTTGCGTCCACGCGTCCGTGTCGTAGTAATCGTTGGGACCGCCTTCCACAATAGCCAGAGCATCGGTGAAAAGTAGTGTGTACAACATCAGGCAGGCGATGAGTTGTTTGATGGGTCGAAAATGCCGCTCGCTTTCGCTTGGATACGTTGTCATGCGATGAAAAATATTATCCATTTTTTGACGATCCTCGGCAGGGCGTAAAGTCTTTCATAGTCAATGTTAAAGGCCGTGAGGCATTCCTCGGTAATCCGGCACCACAACAAAAACCGGCGGCGTCCATTTTATTGGAAACGGGCGGGATAGCATAGGGCGTGACGAAAATATCATCCGCCGAAAAGCGCCTGAGCCGGGTTTTTAGTTGTTCCCACTCTGCATCATCCGTATCATAACCAGGCTGACGGAGAGTGAATGGGGGTTTCTCCCGTTGAGTAGGGCGAAGCAACCCATATCGTTTTTGGCACCAGCCAATTGTGCGCATGCAGGCAATAACAAAGAAAATGAGTGCAAAAAGGAGAGCGTGGGTGTCGCGGAAGAGGCTGATTATCCTTGGGGCCAGTGTGACCGCACTGGCCGTCGTGCGTAATGCCGCAACCCTCAACTTGGCGCCGGTGGTGCTGGATACCCGTGACGGCACTGCTTTTCGGTCTTCGCTTGCGCAAACCATTTTCTGCGATGGAAATAGTGACGGTGAGGTATTGCATACGTTGCTGAACCTGAGCCAGTCCGGGCCGTGTTCACTTATCGCCACCAGTGACCGCTGGATCGACTTTCTGATATCGAATCGTTCCTCTCTGGAACAGGCCTACGACACGGTGCTACAGGCCAGCAATGATGTACTGTCGATTTGCACCGACAAACTTCTGTTTGCCCACTGGTGCGATAAAAATAATGTAGCGGCCCCGCGCCTATATCAGCCAAATGAACAAGGTTTGCTGCCGGAGGCGGAAGAACATTATCCGTTGTTGGTGCGGCCCTACAAGGGCGCAATGAACGCGGAGGCCCACGGGCTGCCCAAGGCGGTGGAGGTGATTGATCGCGCCGATCTTCAACAGTGCCTAAAAACGTTTAGTGACGCCCGAGTTCAGCCCATTGTGACCCAATCACTGCTGGGCTTTAATTTGACGCAATATTCCGTGGGCCTGGCGCGCAATGGCACACAGATGGTGAGCTTTGTGGCAGAAAAATTACGCCCGGTGGCGGAACAATGCGCGGTTGGCAGTTATGTGGTGTTGCACGAAAATCCCGCCGTAGAAAAGCTGGCGCGTGAAGTAGCGGATCATATCGATTATTTTGGTATTGCGGAATTTGAAATTCTGCACGCGAAGGAAACCGGGGAAAACTATCTGATTGAGATCAACGCCCGGCCCTGGATTCAGTACGACCTCGGCCCCCGGTCCGGGCACAATTTGTTGCAGGTATTGCTGGATGGTCCGGCCTACAATTCTTCCCGGGAAAAAAAATCCGGTATTCATTGGCTGGATTTCAATGACGACCTGTTCAATTGTTTTTCCCGCAGTGTCGGAATAGTGCGCAGGGGTAAGATTTCCCTGTCCACCTATGTTGTTTCATTACTGCGGGCCAACGCCTTTGCAAAGTGGCATCCGCAGGATCAACGGCCATTCTGGCAGACGCTGGGTCGGTCGGTATTCGGTATTTTTTCCCGTGGTCGCCGTTGACCAGTAGCAGGGTTTCGGAGTAGTGAATGTCTAAACGAGTATTGATGGTGGCGTTTCAGTTCCCCCCCTTTCAGGGAAGTAGCGGGATTCAGCGCACGTTGAGTTATTGTCGGTATTTGCCGGAAAGTGATTGGCAGCCGTTGGTGCTGGCGCCAACGGCGCGCGCCTATCCGCACAGGTCGGATGACCTGATGAGCAGGGTCCCTCAGGATTTGATCGTCAAAAAGACCTTTTCCTTGGATGCTGCACGGGACTTGTCCATCGCCGGTCGATACTTACGCTGGTCGGCGATTCCAGATCAGTGGGCGAGCTGGTGGTTCAGTGCAGTGCCCGCTGGGCTGCGCATGATCAAACAGTACCGTCCGCAGGCCATCTGGTCGACCTATCCCACCTCATCGGCACACATGATTGCGATGACACTACAGCGGATGAGTGGCCTTCCCTGGATTGCAGATTTCCGTGACCCGATGGTTTATGAAAGTTTTCCCACAGAGCCGCTGACACGCCGCAGCCGCTCCTGGCTGGAGCGAAAGACCTTGCAGCATTGCGCCAAGGCGGTGTTCGTCACCCCTAGTGCGCAAGCCCTGTATCGCGAGCGTTACCCTCAATTGCCGGATACACGTTTTGCGCTGATTTCCAACGGTTACGATGAAGAAAGTTTTTCGTCGTTGCCAGATGCGGCACCTACGCCGGCCGATGCCAGCAAGCCGCTCCTGTTGGTGCACAGCGGTTTGCTGGAGCCGCAAGACCGTGATCCCGAGCCATTTTTTACCGCGTTGGCGGGTTTGTTTGAGCGGGGGGAAATTCAGCGAGGGAAACTGAAAATCATCCTGCGTGCGAGTGGCAGTGAATCGCTGTACCACGAACAGATCAAGGCCCGCGGTTTGTCCGATGTAGTGACACTGGAACCTCGTTGTGCCTATCAGCAGGCGCTGAAGGAAATGCTTTCCGCTGATGGTTTGCTAGTGTTTCAGGGACCGGATTGCAACCGGCAAATCCCCGGCAAGATTTATGAATACATCCGGGCCCGCAAACCCATGCTATCACTGGTGGACATGCGGGGTGATACGGCGCAACTGCTGAAAACACTCGGCATCGATACCAATGCCAGGATTGATGATACGGACGATATTGCTCGTGCACTAGGCCGTTTCGTGAAATTGTTGAAGCAGGGTCAGGCGCCGGTGGCGAGCGAAGAAGATGTACTGCGGTATTCGCGCCACCAAAAGGCCATTGAGTTGGCGCAGCTGCTGGATTCCGTGACGTGATGCGGTGTTTTTCTGTTAGACCTTTCGTAGCGTGACTGAGATGCTGGGTGTGACCAGCCCCACCGTAACGCCAAACAGACTGAGCACGCGGTTGGCGGCGCGTAATATTTGCAGACGATTCCGGGCAATGCCCATGCTGGTCTTGGCAGCGAGGTAGGCCTTGCCACCAGAGTTTAAATCCGCATTCTGGTAATCACCAAAACCGTGCAGAATCTGCCAGGGAAACACGCCACGCTCCAGATTTTGTCCGGCAAATAACAGGTTATCCAAGCCTGGCGACAGATAGTTGACCCACCATTTTCCCGAATGCACTTCCTTTGGCCAGATGCGATTGCTAGTGCCGGCAATAAAGATCAATCCGTTTTTCGCCAGCACCCGGTCTATCTCGCGTTGTACTTTTTGCAAGATGTCGGCAGGCACGTATTCCAGCACGCTGTTGCAGGAAACCAAGTGGAATTGTGCCGGTTCAAAGGGTAATTGCGTGGTATCCGTGACATGCAGGAAGGTGATTTTTTCACTCAGGCCATAACGCGCGGCGTTGAGTTTCGCCAGTTTGACATATTGTTCGTTGATGTCGATGGCGGTGACGGTAACTCCCAAAGTGGCCAATACGATGGCCGTGGCGCCATAATTGCAGCCGAACTCCAATGCGTACTGTCCCGCCAGCGAATCGCAGGCATGTTCAAAAACGTGGCGACTGTGATCCCATTCATAATCAACGTAACGTCCGACCCACAGGTCATCCGGGTTCAGCCCCATGCTGCGGGCAAACGCGCAAAACGTTTCATGCGCTTGTTGGTCAACGATTTGAGGTTTGGTGGTCATGGTGGATAACGGTTAGTAAAAGCCTTAATTCAGATAACGTGTGATGATGGCCGATAATTTATGTTGCGGATTTTTCGCCACGAAATCGTTGAGTGCACCGGTGATGGTGTTGATGTCTGAACGGGATAATTCTTCGCGCCAACGCTCATTTTTTTGAATGTTGCTTTGCCCGGTCAGACGCATGGAATTGCCGAGAATATGGTGTTCGGAGGCCATGAAATCGCCACAAAACGTTTCCGCTTGCAGGTCGACAAAACGATGAATTTCGCCAAGGGTGTCATCCACCGCGTCGCACAGATCTTCATAATAAATGGGCAGCACGGAAGAAAACTCAGTGCTGATGCGTAGGATATTCTGCTGGTCCCGTATCCACCATTCGATGGCACGCGCAGCGTCCCATTTTCGGGTTTTCATGGTGGAGCGACTAACACCCCGTGGGTCACGTACCAGATACAGAACTCTCAGATCAAACTCGTTGATCCGGCTCAGGTGACGCATGCGATGAGGGTCTTTACTGGCATCAATAAAAACGGATGAATGACTGTATTTCAGTGCAGTGTTAATGAAGGTTCTGTTGGCGAAATCCTGTTGTTTCAAGGTTTTGGCAAAGGTAGGAACGGCCATTACCAATGCATCGCGAACCCGTTCCAATGGCGAGTTGCGAATCAGGGGCAGGCACTCCGTCAAATAACGATTCAACGTTTCGGAGCCTACCAGAGAATAACCCGTGCCAAACTGGCGAAAGTCGAAAGGTATGCCGTTTTCCTGGAAGGCCCTGGCAATGTTTCGAAAAAAGGGGCAGTCCGGCAACGCCTTGCCGCAGGAGCAATCAAAGATTTCATCCTGACCGTATTGCCAGCCGATCATTTCGCTCACCGTGGTGATCTCAGGATGCGCATTGAGCAAAAAAGCGAGAAGGGTGGAACCGGAGAAAGATGATGACGTCAGATAGAGGACCTTCATGTTCGGCCCTGAGGTCGCGTGTTCCAGCATTGCATGATAGGTGTTGTCATTCCTTTTTGGATGGCGCTGATAATATCAAAGGCTCGGTGGTCGGTCCACGGGACGAGGCAATAGCGAAGTTGCGTTGGCGATTCGATTTCCACTGCTGGACCTGCCGAATATCCCCGTCGGTTCTGTTCGCCCCCGGCCTCATTGAAAGTGTGGCGCGGGTCGCAAAATCGCTCGCGCAGGGTTAAGGTTCAGCGCGCGAAGGCGATGGAGTGGAGTGTGAATGACCCACTTACTAGTTTGCGTGTAGTTGCATGTAGTTGCATGGGAACCCAGCGTCCTTTTGCCGCGTTAGTAGGTACGGAGACAAGAAACATGAGCCCTTCCAATACAATTCCAATACGAGCCCTTTCATCATGAAAAAGTGTTTTTTACCCGCATGGGCCATCCTTGGCATTTTAGTGGGCCTAAGCCTGCCTGCAGCAGCTTCCGCAGCACAGCACCAAGCCCAGTTCGCCAACATTGATTACGATGTAGTGTATGTGCGCTGTCCGCGAGGCAAGGAACCGGTTATGCGCCCCAGCTCCGGCACCCCAGCACCCCTGTTGAACTGGAATGGTGTCAACGATCTGTGGCTATCGGCCTCCAATAACATCTACCATCAGCCCGGCTGCGATCTGGTCCTGCACCGTTCCAACATGACCCCCGGTGACCCGGCTGCCGAAAAGGTGCTGGTCAATTGCAACGAGGATGATTCCTCTCAAGCCATCTGCTCGGTGGTGGACCCCAATGTGTCCTTTGATGGCCGTTACGTGGTGTA
>JAADHZ010000086.1 GCA_013151575.1 Gammaproteobacteria bacterium | reverse complement strand
CCCCGACACTCGGATGTAGTCAATGGGGAAACCGGCGTTCGGCACCACTTCCGCCTCCAAGCCACGACGGGTGCCCAGCCAGCTTACTTCCACGCCACGGGCACGCAGCTGATCGGCCACTGCCAGCGCCGGAAAAACGTGGCCGCCAGTGCCCCCGGCCATCACCACGATGCGCAACGGTGCGCCGTGGACATCGGTCATGGGTGAGTGTGAATTCATGCCCGCGCCCTTCGCCCCGGCGCCCCGGACGCTTGCGCATCGTTTTGTGCTCCGTGGGCTGGATAGTGGGTACCCGTCGCGCCGCCGGTTGTTTTTGCCGCGGGTGCTCGTGGGAAACGCGTAACAACAAGGCGCAGGCAATGCAGCTCACCACAATGCTGGAGCCGCCGTAGCTCATCAACGGCAGGGTCAGACCTTTAGTGGGCAGCAGCCCCATGTTGACGCCAAGATTGATGAAGGCTTGCAAGCCCAACCACATGCCCAACCCGAAGGACAAGTACGCGCCGAAACGGTTGCCAGCGGTCAGCGCCGACTGGCCGATGACAAAGGCACGCCACACCAGCATCGCAAACAGGCCAATGACCGTCAGCGCCCCCAGCAGGCCCAGCTCCTCGGCCAGCACGGCGAACAGAAAATCAGTGTGCGCCTCGGGCAGGTAAAACAATTTCTGGATACTGCTCCCCAGCCCCACGCCCAACCATTCACCGCGACCGAAAGCGATCAGTGACTGAGTGAGCTGAAAACCGCTGTTGAACGGATCGGCCCAGGGATTTGCAAACGAGGTGATTCGCGCCAGGCGATAAGGGGAAGACCAGGCCAGCGCCCCCATGCCTGCAAGCAGCACCATAAAAAGCACACCGAATTGCCACAGGCGCACACCGCCGAGGAACATCATGCCCAACGCGGTGGCACCGATCA
The DNA here is from genome assembly GCA_013151575.1 of Gammaproteobacteria bacterium. GTDB lineage: Bacteria > Pseudomonadota > Gammaproteobacteria > SZUA-152 > SZUA-152 > SZUA-152. The sequence goes on along the minus strand of JAADHZ010000086.1, from coordinate 22,371 downwards.
CCACGGCAGCGCCGAAATCCGGTTCCAGCATCAACAACAAGCCGACGATACCCACCAGCAACATGGGTTTGAGAAACCCTTTCACCGAGGCCCGCACCTCGTCGCCACGGCGCACCAGGTATCCTGCCAGATACACCACCATGGCCAGTTTCATCAATTCCGAGGGCTGAAGGTTAAGCGGCCCCATAGCCAGCCAGCGGGTGCTGCCGTTCACTTCGTGGCCAATGAGCAGCACCACCACCAGCAGGGTCGTGCCGAACAACAGGAACCAGGGGCCGAGGCGTTCCAAATACACCAACCGCACCCGCAACGCGCAATAGCCCGCCAGCAGGCCGATGGCCACGAAGGCCAGTTGCCGCCACAGGTAATAAAACGGTGCGCCCATCTGCCGGTCCGCAATAGAGATGGAGGCGCTGCTGACCATCACTAACCCCAGCGCCAGCAGCGCCAGCGCGGAACCCAGCAGCCACGGGTCCAACGGGAACTGGCCGTGGCGGTTCTCGACCAACGCCAGCGGTCGCAGGGTGGGAATCACGCGACTATTCATGGCTCGCCCTCCTCTGACAACTTGCCGGACAGCGCAAACACGGCGCTAATAAAAGCATCGCCACGGGCCTCGAAACCCGCAAACATATCAAAACTGGCACAGGCCGGTGACAGCAACACCGTGTCGCCAGCCTGTGCCACGGAAGCGGCCCGTTGCACGGCGTCCGCCATGTCTCGGGCGTGCAGGATGGGTACTGCGCCGCGCAGCACGGCCTCAATGTCATCGGCGTCCTCGCCCAGCAACACGACGGCGCTGACCTTGTCACTGATGGCGGCACGCAGCGGGGCGAAATCCGCGCCCTTGCCCTGGCCACCGGCAATCAACACCAGCGGACCCGGCAGGCCCTCGATGGCCGCCAGAGTTGCACCCACGTTGGTGCCCTTGGAATCGTTGTACCAGCGCACGCCGTTTTGCTCAGCCACCCATTGGGTGCGGTGAGCCAGACCGGCGAACTGGCGCAGGCTGTCCAGCATCCCCGTCATCGGCAGCGACAGGGCCTCACCCAGCGCCAACGCTGCCAAAGCATTGGCGTGGTTGTGTTCGCCCGCCATGCGCAATTCGGCAACCGGCATCAGCAGGTCACCGCCCCGAGCCAGCCAGCAATCGCCCGCGTGTGCGATAACACCGAACTGGCCCGCATCGGGCGCTCCTAGACCAAAGCTGATCGTGCGGCCGGTCCGGGCCATGTCGCTGGCCACCGGATCATCACGGTTAAGCACCATCAGCCCGTCGCCACGATAGACGCGCTGTTTGGCGCTGGCATAGTGAGCGATGTCCCGGTAGCGGTCCATGTGATCAGCACTGACATTAAGCACCACCGCAGCGGTGGCATTGAGCGAAAAGGTGGTCTCCAGTTGAAAGCTGGACAGCTCCAGCACATACGCGTCGGGCTCGGTGGCTTGCAGCAACGCCAGCGCCGGGGTGCCGATGTTGCCGCCCACCCGCACCTGCCGCTCGGCGTCGCGCGCCATCTGTCCCAGCAGTTCGGTGACCGTGCTTTTACCGTTGGAGCCAGCGATAGCAATCACCGGGGCGCGGGCAAAACGCGCAAACAGTTCGATGTCGCCCATCACTTCCACGCCACGTTCACGGGCCGCGACAATCAGCGGCTCCTCCACGCACACGCCGGGGCTGACCACCAGCCGCTGTGCCCACTGAAACGAATCGGCATCGAAACCACCGCTGCTGATGCGCATCACGCCGTGTTCATCCTGCAACCGGGCCAAACCGGGAGGAGCCGTGCGGCTGTCGGTCACCGCCACCGGCACGCCGTGAGCCAGCAGAAACGACACGCAGGACAGCCCGCTCTCGCCCAAGCCCACCACAAGAGTGGGCACGGGGGGCAACGCTGTGTGCGTATCTGTTTTCATGGCATGTACGGCGTTCATTAGCGAAGTTTCAACGTGGCCAATCCCAGCAACACCAGGATGAAGGTGATAATCCAGAATCGCACGATGACGCGCGGCTCCGGCCAGCCCTTCAATTCAAAGTGGTGATGCAACGGGGCCATGCGAAAAATACGTTTGCCGGTAAGTTTGAACGAGGCCACCTGCATGATCACCGACAACGTCTCCACCACGAACACGCCGCCCATGATCAGCAGCACCAGTTCCTGGTGCACCACCACCGCCACGCTGCCCAGCGCCGCGCCCAGCGCCAGCGCGCCGATATCACCCATGAACACCATTGCCGGGTAGGCGTTGAACCACAGAAATCCCAATCCAGCCCCCACCAGCGCGCCGCAGAAGATCACCACCTCGCCAACACCGGGAATGTACGGAATGGCCAGATATTCGGCGAAACGCACGTTGCCGGTGAGGTAAGCAAACAGTCCCAGCGCCCCGGCCACCATCACCGTGGGCAACACGGCCAGACCGTCGAGGCCATCAGTGAGATTTACCGCGTTGCTGGTGCCGACGATGACGAAGTAGGCCAGCACCACGAAACCCAGGCCCATCTCCAGTGCCACGTCCTTGAAAAACGGCACGATGAGCTGGGTCTCGGCAGGCACGTCGGCGCTGGCGTAGAGATAAATCGCCGCGCCCAGCGCCACCAGTGACTGCCAGCTGTATTTGTAGCGGGCGATGAGCCCACGGGAATCCTGTTTCACTAACTTTTTGTAGTCGTCCACCCAGCCGATCACCCCGAACAGCAGGGTCACGATGAGAACCACCCACATGTAACGGTTGCTGAGATCCGACCACAGCAGGGTGCTGACCGCCACCGCCACCAGAATCAGTGCACCGCCCATGGTGGGGGTGCCGGCTTTTTTCAGATGACTCTCGGGGCCATCGTCGCGCACGGTCTGGCCGATCTGGTAATGGCTGAGTTTGCGAATCATGCCCGGCCCCACCACGAAGCAAATCACCAGCGCGGTGAGCGCGCCGAGGATGGCGCGCAGGGTGAGGTACTGAAACACGCTGAAGCCGCTGTAATACTGGCTAAGATAGTCGGTGAGATAGAGCAACATTAACCAGTTCCTCCAGTATTGGCGGCCAGCAGTGCATCCACCACCCATTCCATGTGCGCGGAACGGGAGCCCTTCACCAACAGAGTGGTGTCTGGCGTCAAGTCTTCCCGCAGGCGCTCAACCATGTCGGCCTGATCCGCAAAATGCCAAGCTTGATCACCAAAGGCAGTGACGGCATGGCGCGAATATTCACCCGTGGCATAAAGCCGCTGCACGCCCGCTGCACGCGCCTGTCGACCGGCGGCCTGATGCAGGCTTATCGCTGCATCGCCCAGCTCTGCCATGTCACCTAACACGAGATAGAGATCACCGGGGCAAGCGGCCAACACCGCCAACGACGACGCCAGCGACGCCGGGTTGGCGTTATACGTGTCATCCAACAAACGCACACCGTTAACACTGGCCTTCCATTGCAGGCGACCGGGAATCACCTGCAGACTTTCCAACCCGCGTTTGATGTCTACCAAGCTGAAGCCCACTGCCAGAGCCACCGCAGTGGCGGCAAGGGCATTTATTGCATTGTGCCGCCCGGCCAACGCTAGCTGCACGGAGAACTCGCCGTTTGAGGTGTGGATTTTCAGTGGGCTATCAATCTGCCACTGGCCCCACACGTCGGGTTTTCCCCCATCCCAGGTGTTGAGGCCAAAGTGAATGACGGTGGCGTCCCCACTTTGCGCCCGCCACTGGGCGGCGTAGGGGTCATCGGCATTGATCACTGCGATACCGTCGGCGGGCAGGTGCTCAAAAATTTCACCTTTGGTGCGAGCCACAGTATCGAGATCGCCAAAACCTTCGAGGTGTGCGTCACCGGCATTGGTCACCAGCGCCACCGTCGGGCGGGTGATTTTTGTCAGGTAGGCAATGTCGCCGGAGCGGCTGGCGCCCTGCTCGATGATGGCGGCAGTGTGATGTTCGTTCAGTTCCAGCAGGGTCAGGGGCACGCCGATTTCATTATTAAGATTGCCGCGTGTCGCATGCACCGTACCAGTCTGCGCAAAAATCGCGGCCAACATTTCTTTCACCGTGGTTTTGCCGTTGCTGCCGGTGACCGCCACCAGTGGAATGGTAAAACGCTGCCGCCAGGCTGCCGCCAGTTGCATCAATGCCGTTTGGGTGTCGCTCACAATGATTTGCGGGACGATTTGGCGCAGCACTTTTTGTCGCAATGCTTTTTTTCGTAACGTCTCTTTTTGCGACGCCTTTTGTTCCGGCCGGTCAAGCTGTAGTTCAGGGAGCAACAAAGCCGCTGCCCCCCGAGAAACCGCGTCTAACATAAAGTCGCAACCATTGAAATGGGGGCCGGTTAAGGCCACAAAAAGCTGCGTGGCCTGTAGGCTACGGGAATCAGTGCTCACTCCGGTAAAAACCATGTCAGCACATTTGTCCGGACCGAACAGGCGGCCCTGTACAATGTCGGCGACCTCTTTCATGGTCAGTTGGCAAGTGCTCATCAGTGGCCCTCACTCGATGGCATGTCGCCACGCTCGGCCAGTGCCCACTCCACTTCATCAGCGTCACTAAACGGGCGTTTTTTATCGCCCACCCATTGAAACTGTTCGTGACCCTTGCCAGCGACCAGCACCACGTCCCCCGGTGATGCGGCGCTTACTGCCTGCTCGATGGCGGTAGCGCGATTAGGGATTACCGCCGCGTCGTCCACGCGTTCCAGGCCATTGAGGATGTCGGCGACAATAATGTCCGGGGCTTCGCTGCGAGGGTTGTCGCTGGTGATGATGACCCGATCTGCGAGCTGTTCAGCAATGCGCGCCATCAGCGGACGCTTGCTTTTGTCCCTATCCCCCCCGCAACCGAACACGCACACCAGACGGCCGAGGGTGTGTTGACGCAGAGCCTGCAATACCTGTTTCAGCGCATCGGGGGTGTGTGCGTAATCCACCACCACCAATGGCGAATGCTCGTCACCGCCGAAACCCTGCATACGTCCTACCACCGGCTGCACGTCGGACAATCGCCGCAGCGCCGCTTCAAATTCAAAACCGCAGGCCAGTAACGCGCCCAATGCCGCCAGCAGGTTGGACGCGTTGAAAGCCCCCAGCAACGGCACACACAGCTCGCCTTCTCCCCAGTCGCTATTGACCCGCATGCGCAACCCGGCCGGGCCTAATTGCACGTCGGAGCCATGCAGGGAAGGCAACACGTCGGTGCCTTCGTACACGCTGCCGAAGCCGTAACTGACCGTGCCGACGGCCCCTGGCATCGACGTCAGCAGTTCACGGCCGAAGGGGTCGTCGATATTGATGACGGCATACTTCAGCCCCGGGAAATCAAACAGGCGACGCTTGGCTTGCCCGTAACGGTGCATGTCGCCGTGGTAGTCCAGGTGTTCGTGAGTGAGATTGGTGAACACTGCCACGTCGGTGTTCACACCAACGACACGACCTTGTTCCAACGCGTGAGAGGAGACTTCCATCACCACACGTTTAACCTCGTCGTGGCGCAGATCATCCAGCAGCGTGTGCAAGGTAATCGCGTCAGGAGTGGTGTTCGGGGAGGCTTCCAATTCACCGCTGCCCTGGCTGAGCACGCCGTTGCCCAGGGTGCCGATCACTCCACAGGGGCCGTCGTGTTGAAAAACCTGCGCGATAAACTGACACACCGAGGTTTTACCATTGGTGCCGGTGACACCCACGACTTGCATTTCCTGCGTCGGATCGCCGTAAAACCGCTCGGCAATGACGCCCAGTTTTTGCCGCAGGTCCGGCACGCCGTACACACACACGCCTTCACGGATCTCGCTTTTGGGGCGGTGAGATTCCCACAGCACCACGCTGGCGCCGCGCGTAATGGCCTCGTCGATAAATTCCTTGCCGTGCACTTTGTGGCCATCACAAGCAAAAAACAGATCGCCCGCCTGCACTTGTCGGCTGTCAAGACACAAATCGGTCACGACAATTTCCGGCATTCTTCGTCCCGGGTAGTAGATGCCGTCTATCAGCGCGGCAAAGGTCCAATGATCTGAGTGCGCGTTTGCTGCCGTCATTGTGCGCCTCCCAGCAATGCCAGCCGTTGCCCAGGCCCAGGTTGCAAATCGTCCGGCGGGATATCCAACATGCGCAGTGCGCCCGCCATCACCTTGGCAAACACCGGTGCGGCGACTGCGCCACCGTAATATTTTTCACCGCGCGGCTCGTCCACCATCACCACCATGGCCAGGCGCGGGTTGCTGGCGGGGGCGATCCCGGCGAATAACGCCATGTAGCTATCCTCCACGTAACCACCAACGCCGGATTTTTTCACCGTGCCGGTCTTGCCAGCGATACGATAACCGGGCACGGCGGCCTGGGTGCCAGTGCCCCCTTTCTGCACAACCCTTTCCAGCATGTCGCGCACCCGTCTCAAGTTGCCAGGCTCCGCGATGGGCTCATACATTGCTGCCAAATCTTCTTTTAGCTCCGCCAGTTCATCGGGATCACGGCGCAAAAAAGTCACCGGCAGGGGACGGCCGTCGGTGGCCAGTGCCGCGTAGGCGCGGGCCAGTTGCAGGGCGGTAACCGAGAGCCCGTAGCCGTAGGACACAGTGGCGCGTTCGATATCGCGCCAGGTGGCGAAATCCGCCAGCAGGCCGGAAGATTCACCGGGAAAGCCGCTGCCAGTTCCCGCTCCCAGACCAACACCGGCAAGCGTGCCCCACAGGCGTTCCGGGCTGATGGACAGGGCCAGTTTGCTGGCGCCGATGTTGCTGGATTTCTGGATCACGGTGGACACGTCGATAAGCCCGTAGTCACGGAAATCATGAATGGTTTTGCGCCCCACTCGAAAACGCCCCGGGCTGGTGTCCACCAAGGTGTCCGGTGTAAATCGACCACTTTCCAGCGCCGCCACCACAGTAAAGGGCTTGGTGGTGGAGCCAGGTTCAAACACGTCCGTCACCGCGCGATTGCGCAAATGGCTACGGTTAACACCGCTGCGATTATTGGGGTTGTAGGCGGGTTGGTTAACCATGGCCAGCACCTCGCCAGTTTGCACATCCAGGATGACTGCGGAACCGGCGTCGGCGCGATTTTTGCGCACGGCAGCTTTGAGTTCGCGGTAGGCCAGATATTGCAGGCGGCGGTCGATGCTCAGTGCGATGTCCTGCCCGGGATGCGGTTCCCGCACCCGCTCGACATTTTCCACCACATGCCCGAGGCGGTCCTTGATCACCCGTTTGGCGCCGGGAGTGCTGCGCAGGCGCTGGTCGAACACCAACTCCATGCCTTCCTGGCCCGCGTCATCCACGTTGGTGAAACCCACGATGTGTGCGGTCACCTCACCGGCGGGATAAAAGCGTTTGTATTCCGGCATCAGCGCCACACCCGGTATCTCCAGAGCCATGACTTTTGCGGCCAGATCCGGGGGTACGCGACGCTTGAGGTAGACAAATTCCTTATTTTGCTTGGCTGCCAGCAGGCGTTCCAATGCACTGCGCTTGATACCCAGCATGCTAGCCAGCACCGGCCAGCTTTCCCGCGCCTGAATGAGCTGCTGCGGGTCGGCCCATACACTGTCCACCGGGGTGCTGATGGCCAGCGGCTCTCCGAAGCGGTCGGTGATCATGCCGCGATGGGCGGGCTCGGACACTACTCGCAGGTAACGGGCATTCCCCTGCCCTTGCAGGAAATCCTTGCGCAAAATCTGTAAATCCAGCGCACGCCACGCCAGCAGCAAGCCCGCGCCAACCAACACGCCAAGCACCAACCAGCGTCGGCCGCGAAAAAGTAGGCTGTCGGCGTCTGCGCTCACTGGGTGTCCCGCGATGAATTCATTGCTTCAGCGTTTGTTTTGTTGTTCGTTATTTTGTTGATGGTTTTGTGGCCTGCTTTACCACGACCACCGAGCGAGCATCCGGCATCACCATGTGCAATTTGCTGCGCGCGATGCGTTCCACCCGGCTGTGCGTGGCCCACGCGCCCTGTTCCAGTTGCAGCTGTCCCCACTCCACACTCATCCGGTCGCGGGTTTTTTCCAACGACTGCAACACCGCGAACTGCTTGCGGTTTTCGTGCTTGGCCAATATGACACCCACGGCCGACGCCAACACAGCCAATGTCAGCACGGCAATCCACGCTATTTTTTTGTTCATTCGATCCCATCATCCATGCCCCCGGTGCGCCGCTCACGGCAGACGCTCTGCAATGCGTAATACCGCGCTGCGGGCCCGTGGGTTCTCCGCCACTTCCTGTTCGTTGGCGCGTATCTGTTTACCCACGAGTGTGATCGCGGGATTCAATGCCGACTGCGGCACCGGCAGGTCCGGCGGGAACGGGTCACCCTTGGCCTCAGTGCGCAGAAAACGTTTGACGATGCGATCTTCCAACGAGTGAAAGCTGATCACCGCCAGCCGCCCGCCGGGTTTCAGTACGTCGATGGCCTGAGGCAGGGCTGCTTGCAAGTCATCCAACTCGCCGTTGATAAAAATACGAATCGCCTGGAAACTGCGGGTTGCCGGGTTTTTACCCCTTTCATGCACCGGGCTGGCCTCGGCAATCAGCGCGGCCAATTGGGCCGTGGTGGTAATCGGCGTTTGCTTGCGGATGGTGATGATGGCGTAGGCAATGCGCTTGGCAAATTTTTCCTCGCCGTAGACGCGCAGCACGCGGCGAATATCGTATTCCTCCGCCTGCGCCAGCCACTGAGCCGCGCTCTGGCCCTGGTCCGGGTCCATGCGCATGTCCAGTGCACCATCGTGACGAAAGCTGAATCCGCGCGTGGGGTCATCCAGTTGGGGTGAGGAGACCCCAAGGTCCAAAAACACCCCGTCCACTTTGCCCGCTTGCGGAAAATCGTCCTCCCACCCCATTTCTTGCACCAGACTCCCCAAGGTTGCGAATGAACCCCGCGCGATACTGAATCGCGAGTCGTGGCCAAACCTGTCCTGCCCCGCCGCCACTGCCTGCGGATCTTTGTCGATGGCCAGCAAACGGCCATCAGGCCCAAGACACTCAAGGATGGCAGCGGCATGGCCACCCCGTCCGAAGGTGCCATCCACGTAGATGCCGTCAGGTTTTATCGCCAGCCCACGCAGCACCTCGTCGAACAATACCGGCCGATGCGTAAAGGATTGATGGGCGAAGTCTTCGCTCATCGGCATTACAGCGACAACGTCTCCAGCTCTGCTGGTAAATCATCAAGGTCGTCGTCCTCGGCCAGCCACAGGTCACGGCGCTCGTTCCACAGCGCCTCGTTCCACAATTCAAACTTGTTGCCCTGTCCGATGAGCACGGCGCGCTTTTCCAGGTCGGCAAACTCACGCAGCGGCGGCGGTAACAACACCCGCCCGGCCCCATCCAATTCCACTTCCGTGGCATGACCGATGAGCAAGCGTTGCAAACGCCGAGCCTGTTTATTGAAGCTAGGCAGCTTCACCAGCTTGCGCTCGATCAGCTCCCACTCGGGCAGCGGGTACAGCAGCAAACAGTGGTCACGGTCCACCGTCACCACCAGCTGGCCATTGCAGCCGTCCGCAAGCCGCTGACGATAGCGCGTCGGCATCGTCATGCGGCCTTTGGCATCAAGATTGAGTGCGTTTACGCCCCGTAACAAACCCAGTTCCACCCTCTATGGCCCGACCACCTACCGACGGGCACTAATTACCATTAAATTCCACTTTTTCCCACTTTGTAACACTATAGGTATCGGCAGCCACTACTGTCAAGAAAATAGCGCGTGAAAAATCACCATTTCTTGCTTTTGACACAATGACTTAGCGCAAAATGTGAAGGGCTGCCTTAAGGTGGGAAAGAGTATTTTTTGGCAATCAAATCGTTGCCGGCAAAACTTAAAGTAACGCATTAGGTTTTGTCGGAATAAAGCGGGGTAACACGAGGGAGGACTGATCACTCTTCAAACAATCGTGACCAATTATTAATTAACATGCCTAAACAAAATTCAGATTCATCATGTAGGGTGGTGAACTGGCCTCCTCCCTACTTCATGATACCGGCGTCAATTGCGCCACAATGGAGACGTTAACAATCATCAAATGAAAACGGCGGAGACCACGATGAAGGTTACAACGGTTGGGTTGGATTGGATTTGGCACAAAGCATATTCCGTGTCTATTTAGGATTGGAATTGTTTGTCGATATTACCCTGAAAAATTTCATTTAAAATTTTCAGTGCGCTTGGCGGTTCTTTTCCTGAATTGGTAAGTATCCAGCGGATACAAAACGGTATCAGCAACAAAACTGAACGGTGTGTCGATGATGTATAAATAAACCTGCCCATAAATATCGTAGTCGTACCAGGATTTTTTCACATTTTTCATGGCGGATTTTGTTCCCGCATAAGGTGCAGGGTTTTCGTCCTGAGTGTGTGCCACGATACTGGAGCAGCCGCTACTGAAGCCGACCAACACGAACAACCCCGTGATCATAATGTGTTTTGGCGAATTCATCATCGTGTCTTTGGTTTTTTGCTGCTTTTGGCACAAACATGTGAGGTTTATGAAGTCTAACCCGGTGCTTGGGGTTTTCCTACTAAGGGAGGGAAATTTAATAACTTATATAAGTGGCGCCCTGATTTAGTCTGTATTTGTTCGTTCTGATTGAGTAAAAGTGCAGGAATAGTCGCTCTTATTTCGAGTTCGAGCTTTTACGATTGAAGAACGGGCGCCAACAGTAGGTGCTTTAGGCAAAGACGGGCTGAAGCAGGGATGTCAATTGTATGAGTTATTGTGTTCCGTCCCTGAAGGAGTAGTACATTGGTCGGTCGACGTAGACGAGTGACTATTGAGCCGAGACAACACCCAACGAAAGCGCAGACCACATAGGTACCGGTGATATCGTTTAACTCAATGTGCTCATGAGCATTTGCCGGAGTTCATTATGCTGCCCCACCAATACCGTATCACGCACGATGCGCCAATCGCAGATATTCCTCGCTACGCATTTCCATCAGACGGCTGGCGGTACGCTGAAATTCGAAGGCATTGCGGCGGCCCTGATACAGATACGTCGGCCCGGTTTCAGCGCTGATCAGTAATTTTACCCGTCGGTCGTAAAATTCGTCCACCAGGTCGATGAAACGATGGGCCCACTCTTCCTCATCTTCACCCATCACCGGCACATTCGAAATGAGCACGGTATGAAACCGCCGAGCTAACTCAATATAGTCAGCACTGGCGCGTGGCCCCTGACATAGTTGATAAAAATCAAACCACACGACATCGTCAGCACGACGCAGGCAAGGTATCTGCCGATGGTGAATATTGAGCGGGCTGTCCTTCTTCCCAGCACAGGGCACAAGCTGTTCGAATCGTTGCGCCATGGCTCGCTCGCTGGCCGTGTTGACGGGGCTGAAATAAAGACCGTAGGCGGTAAGCTTTTGCGCACGAAAATCAGTGTCACCGTCGAGATGCACCACCTGGGTGCACGTCTGAATGAGTTCGATGGCGGGTAGAAAACGCTCCCGCTGCAAACCGGTTTTGTACAATTTCTGCGGCGCTAGATTGGAAGTGAACACCAGGTACACCCCGCAGCTGAGCAGAGCATCCAGCAGCCGGTACAGAATCATGGCGTCGCTGATGTCCTCCACATAAAATTCATCGAGGCACAAAACCCGTGCGCTCCGGGAAAAATGTTCCGCCACCTGCGACAGGGGGTCACGGTGACCGCGCAGACGGTCCAGTTGCTCATGAATATCCTGCATGAAATGGTGGAAGTGCAAGCGCAGCTTGTGTTCCGTCCCCAGTGAATCAAAGAATAAATCCATGAGCCAGGTCTTGCCCCTGCCTACACCGCCCCACAGATACAGGCCTTGCGACCCCGGTGGGCGGCGCCCCGCACCGGGCAACCAGCGAGCCAGCCAATGATGCCGCTGGGGGGCTTCCGGCGCGCAAAGTTGTTCTTGCAGATTTTGCAGCGCTTCGACCACTCTCAGCTGCGCGGCATCTGGTGCAAACTGTTGGCTGCGCAAGGTATGGTGATAGATTGTTGTGAGGCTCATGGGTGCGGCTGAAGTGTGTCATTAATTATCGATAGCGGCGCCCACCAACACTGGCTTTACTTCGTGTGGGTTGGGTAAGATACCGCTCTATGAACAATACAATACCAGTAGATTCAAACATGGAGTGGGTGAAACCACTGTGGTTCCTGTTGCTGGCGGGCCTGCTTTTGCTGTCGGCGTGTGAAAAAACGGGGGATGGTGCAGCTCCCACCGGTGACCATGCCGTGCTGGAACAGCTGGCCGACGCCTACCGGACGGTGTCAGAAGAATTTCCCGCGCCGCCGTCCGCACTGCGCCCGGAAGGCCGCCAGAAATTTGTGGAGCAGGTTTTCCAAAAGGCGGGTTATGATCACGGGGCCACCCTACGGGCCTTCGCCATCAGCGGCGCGGCCATGACCACCCAAGACCACCGTGATCTCGCTGAGCTACTGCTAATACCCTACCGGGGTCTGGAATCGGCTGAGCTGGAAAAGCTGGTCTCCGGCGAGGAGCTGAACGCGGTGATCACGTTACAGGATGCCTTGCGCTAGCCAGGGATCGACCGAAAAAAATGGAATGCGGAAAATGTCTTAAATTGCGGTTAATCACAATTTAAACCACAAACACGTCGTGACGTGGATCATTTAATTAAGAGCGTCCGTACCGAAGCCAGCAGCGCCGCCATAAACGAACATGAGCATCAGGGAAAAATTCAGAAAAGCCATTAAAAATAATGACTGAAATATGGTGCCGAGGAGAGGACTTGAACCTCCACGGGGTTACCCCCACTAGCACCTGAAGCTAGCGTGTCTACCAATTTCACCACCTCGGCATGGGCGCGAGCAAAGCAGGCGCTGCCCCCTACTCACAACCGGCGGCAACTCTAACGATCAGAGGGAATTTTGTCAATCATTGATTGCTACTTCCTCAGGGCAATCGGGCTTAAAAAATCTTGAACCCAGAATTCAGATGAGACATTGGGGTTATCCATGTGAAAGGAATCAAATGATAAAGCCACCGATAGCCTTAATACTCCATCACTTTTCAAGCACAAAAGACCCGCGCGTCAACCGGCAAAAGAAGCATGAACTGTCAGATTAAGCCTGAACTACTACAGCTAAATTGTATAAATAATTGTGTTCCATTCCTTAAGAGACGCGAAAATCATTTATGAACGCGGCAAGGGGTTTGGCAGACCGGGGCGAATAAGTTTTTTTGTGGACAGATCACGAATGGTGGTGGGGCTAGGCTCTGCACCGACGGCAGCGTGCAGGATGTTATCCAGCCCACTGGGGAAATAACGCCGTGTTTGAAAGGCGTTACGGGCGGGTGGCCTGCCACTGGGATTAGCGCTGGTGGAAACCAGAGGCTGCCCGGCGGCACGGCACAACGCGGCGGCCACAGGGTGGGCCGTCACGCGCACGGCGATGCTGTTGTGGCGGCCACGTAACCAGCGCGGGGTGTCCGAACGGGCCGGCAGCAGCCAAGTGTGGGGGCCAGGCCAGGTGGCGGCCAATTGTGCCTCGGCTTTGAAGCTGAGTGGAGCGATGAAAGGGGCAAGTTGCCGAATGTCGGATGCAATCAGAATCAGCCCCTTGTCTACGGGACGTTGCTTGAGTGCGAGAAGTTTGTGCACGGCCTCGGGATTCAGCGGGTCACAACCGAGGCCGAACACGGCCTCAGTGGGGTAGGCAACGATGCCGCCGCCGTGAATAGCACGTGCGGCCTGTTTGAGCTGCCAGCGATTCACGGCGACGTGAGTGAGCGCTTACTTGCCGAGTTTACTTTGCAGCTCGGCGTCTTTGGCGATGACTGCGCGGGCATTGGCGGCGCGTTCGGACTTCACGCGTTCGGCCAGCTCCGGATTACCCAGGGAAAGGATCTGTGCGGCCAGATAAGCGGCGTTTTTGGCCCCGGCCTTGCCGATGGCGACGGTGGCAACGGGGATGCCGCCGGGCATCATGACGGTGGAGAGTAATGCGTCCTGGCCTTTTAATGGGCCACCGTCCATGGGCACGCCGATGACGGGTTTGATGGTCAGCGAGGCCACCACGCCCGCGAGGTGAGCCGCCAGCCCGGCGGCGGCGATAAAGACCGCGCAGTCACGTTGGTCGGCATCGGTTACATAATGATGCGTGGCGTCCGGGGTGCGATGGGCGGAAGTGATCTTCACCTCGTAAGGTACTTGCAGCGCGGCCAGTGTGTCGAGAGTGGATTGCATTACGGGCAAGTCGGAATCGGAGCCCATGAGAATGGCGACAAAGGGTGTGGTCATGGTGGGTTTCCTGTTGTGTTCAATTCTTGAATTTAATGGAGAAAGGGTTTTACGGTAATTTTTTTTCGCGGGCAATGGCGCGGTAGCCGATATCGTCACGATAAAACATGCCGTCCCAGCTGATTTTCTGGGCCAGAGAGTAGGCGCGCTGCTGTGCGGTGCTTACGGTGTCGCCCAAGCCGACGGCGCAGAGCACACGGCCACCGGCGGTGACGGTTTGGCCATCTTTTTTTAAGGTACCGGCGTGGAAAATTTTGGCAGTGTCTGAGTTTTCTGCATCATCGAGCCCGGCAATCGCGGTGCCCTTGGCGTAGTCGCCTGGATATCCTCCGGCAGCCAGCACGACGCCCAATGCGGCGCGCGAGTCCCATTCGGCGGTGACCTGGTCCAGTTGGCCGTCCAGCGCGGCGTCACACAAGGCGACGAGGTCGGATTGAAGGCGCATGAGAATGGGCTGGGTCTCGGGGTCGCCGAAGCGGCAGTTGTATTCGATGACGTTGGGTGCGCCGCTACGGTCGATCATCAGCCCGGCGTACAGAAAACCCGTGTACGGATTGCCCTCGGCGGCCATGCCTGCCACGGTGGGCTCGATAACCTCGGCCATGATGCGTGCATGTATTTCGGGGGTGACTACCGGGGCGGGGGAGTAAGCGCCCATGCCGCCGGTGTTGGGGCCGGTGTCACCTTCGCCCACGCGTTTGTGGTCCTGCGAAGTGGCCAGCGGCAGAATGTGCGTGCCGTCTACCATGCAGATGAAGCTGGCTTCTTCGCCGTCGAGAAATTCCTCGATTACGACACGGTGCCCGGCCTCGCCGAAAGCATTACCAGCGAGCATGTCACGCACGGCATTTTCAGCCTCGTCCTGCGTCATGGCGACGATCACACCCTTGCCAGCGGCCAGACCGTCGGCCTTGATGACGATGGGCGCGCCCTGTTGACGCACGTAGCGTAGCGCGTCGTCCATGTCGGTGAAGTTGCCGTAGCAGCCGGTGGGAATGTGGTGTCGTGCGAGAAAATCCTTGGTGAAGGCTTTGCTGCCTTCCAGTTGAGCCGCGCCTTTGGTCGGGCCGAAACAGCGTTGGCCGGCGGCATTGAAGACATCCACCAGCCCGATCACCAGCGGCGCTTCGGGGCCGACGATGGTCAGGTTGATGCCGTTATCTTTTGCAAAGGCCAGCAGGGCGCTGACATCGTCGACGCCGATGGTGACGTTTTCCAGCTTGGGTTCGCACGCGGTGCCAGCATTGCCGGGGGCCACAAAAACGGTGTCCACCTCCGGCGATTGTGCCACCTTCCAGGCCAGGGCGTGTTCACGGCCGCCGCCACCGATGATCAGTACCTTCATGTTTGTATTCCGGGCGCCTGTACGATTAAACACACGCCCTCAAAAGGACGGCGAAAAAGGCCGTCAATAATAACAGATTCATTCGCGGTAACACCCCAGGCTGTTCGAATCAATCGTCAATCGGGGCGAGGGCTGGCTGTTTAGCAATGTCGGTAGGACGATGAAAAGTAGGCAGGACAGTGCGGATTGTTTGTAGGATTTTCGCCCAATATTTTCCCCAGCCTTGTTGATGCCCCAAATCGTCCAGCACAAACATCCGAGCATTTTGTTGTTGTTTGATCGCAGCCGCAAGCATTTCCGGCGGCACATTGTTGTCGTTTTTACCGACATAATGCAGTTGATAAACAGTGGGAGGTAAAGGCGGGCGTCGGGCGGGATTCAATGAACCTTTCAGCGCGGTATAACCGTGTTGATCGGTCCAAGCATCAATGTCCAGGTTGCCGCCCAGTGTCACAACAAGTCGGGCTTCGGGCAACCGTTCCGCAAGCAGCATGGCCAGGGTTCCTCCTCCGCTGTGGCCGATCAGCACTAGCGAGCTGATGGCATGTTTGCGAATTAGAAAAGCCAGCGCTGCACGCATGCTGTCAACAACCCGTTCGGAATAACGTCCGTATGTCCAAAACCAGGGGTTGCAGGCGGGTTCGTTATTCATTTTGTGATAACAGGGCCGCCCCAGATAAAGGGCCGGTTGATCGTCTTGTGCCATCAGTTGCAGCATGAGCGGTTTTGTTGGCGTGGGATCTGCCGCGATAACTTGCCGCCGAATCCAGGGAATGCCATCGCCTTCGATATAGACATGCCACACCGGTTGCTCATGGGCTGACGAGCGGCTTTTTGCGATATAAACAAGGTGCGAAAAATCAGCTCCGAGTACCACCTGCCGGGTAAAACCGCTGGCGGCGGCAAGTGCGTCATTGCGCGCCGCTGGCGTCGTGCAGGCACAAGATAACAGTGCCAATAATACGATGACAGAAATACGTGAATGTCGTGTCACTGGCCGATTATCTAGCCAATATCAGTTTTTAAAACGTATCAATGCGGCCCGTTTAAACATCGGTGCAATATCGCCTTTTAACTGTTTTTTATGAAAATAAATTCTCCGCCACTGTGGCCTGTGTGACGAATGGGCGCATACGTTGGCCGCTGAAAAAACCCGACGGATGCCGCGTTTGTTTTAACTTGCCCTGAGACACCAAGGAATATTTTATACGCATCAATAACGCCGGTGTCTTTTTTAAGCTCTTGCAAAAACGCTTTGGCAAAAACAGAATGTTCGCCGCCGCCATTATCGAGCACAGGGCTGACGCCGCCGGAGGTCAGTACCGTGCGTGATGGCGTTTTTGCCATAACTTTCAGCCATCTTTTGAGGTGCTCATCATCCAGCTTGGTATCAATGCGTGCCACCGAACTGCGGGTCATAGAACCGGAGTAACAAGAATCCGCAACCACCAACACATGCCGGGCTTTTAGCGTGTTGAGCAAATCAGAAATGGTCGAATTGGCTATCCAGTTGGCGGTATTTTCCTGTTCTGCATCCACCGGCAACCAGTACCCCTGTAAGGTTTCTGGGTCGCGTTCGCCATGGCCTGCGTAATAAATCAGTAGATTATCTGCTTCTGTCAATTGCTCACGCAGATCATTTAATGCTGAAAGAATCGTGTACCTGTCCGCGTTAATAAGAAGCCGCGTTTCAAAATGGTAATCGGACTGCAATACCGAGGATACGCGTTTTGCATCATTGACCGCAGTCGCCAGCGAGGGAAATTGAGGATAATTATTGTTGCCGATAACCAGTGCAAAGTAACGTCCAAATTCAACACCTTTGGAGGCCACGCCAATACGGGCTGTTTGATTACCTGATGTCGTCGCGTGGTGAGCAGGCTCCATAGAAAAAGAAAAACGGGCGGTCCGCTCTCGTTTATCAGTGGCCAATATGGCGACACGTGTTTTTTCTCCGACCGGCATGTCAATTTGAAAAACGCCTTCGCGGTCAACAGATAACGGCACGTCATTCATGCTGGCCTGTTTGAGCCCCGCTGGTGCGGTAATTTTTCCTGTGATGGAGCGAGTTGTGTTGCCGGGGGGGATTCGTACCACTGGCCCACTGCCACGGGTTAATACGATAACGGGATCAAACACTTCAATGGAAGGGCCGGCGACGTCCTGCATGGCCAGCATTTGTCGTTGAGTGGTCAGGTTGTCGGTCTGCCGGGTCGCCTGTGTTTGCACTTGCAATACTCGCGCTTGTAATGTGATAACAGCGGCTTGTGCCTTGGCGATGCGTTTTGTCTGAACGGTGTAATCGGCATTCAGCTTTTTCAGACGAGCAGCATTTTCTCTGTCCTGCGTCATTTCAGTTTTCAGCTTTACAAGCTGTTGTTGGGCATTGCTCAGGGTGCTTTCGCGTTGCAGTAATTGTTTTTGTATACCAGTAACAGAGGCAGACAGATTTTTCACCTGCTGCGCTCGACGTTGTATTTCTTGCTTCAGAACCTCGGTTTGTTCCTGCGCTAACGTGGTTGCTTTGATTTCGATGTTGGAGGAATAATCCAGGTGGTCATCTTCAATGCCTGATGCGCGCCGGTACCAGTTCAATGCCTTGAGCATGTCTCGGGGCACGCCCAGGCCTTTTTCGTACAGGTAACCCAGGTTGATTTGCGCGCGTGAATAATTTTGCTCTGCAGCGCGTGAATACCAAACAAAAGCGGTTTTGTAATCCGCCGGTAAACCCAGTCCTTTTTCATAAATTTCGCCGACGTAGGCCTGTGCTTCCGCATTGCCTTGTTTTGCTTGCTCCAGCCAAATTTTCAGCGATGTTCGATAGTCGGCCCGGTCGTAAGCGACGTATTCCCCTCCGCGTATTTCACAATCCTGTGCGGTGGTTTTTATGGCACGGCGCGCGGCCATGTAGGTCATTTGTGCGCCAAGCTTTCGTACTTGTGAGGGCAGCAGGCAGTCCACCGGTAGAAATTTTTCCGGCGATGCCTTTGATATATTGGTTTCTTCTTGCGTTGCATCATTCGATTTGTCCAATCCCATGGTGCAACCAGCGGTGAGCACGATAGTCAGTGCGATGATGCCGCGCCGAAATGACCTCAGGGACATCCCCACGCGTACTATGTCTTTCCGTGTTTTTTTGTCGGGATCTCTCATGATGGCACCTCGATAATCTGCTGTTTAAGGTTCAGTAATTGCGTGTGTTTCGGGTAAATTTCCAAGCCGCTGTTAATCAGCTCTTCGGCCCGGCGGTATTTTTCGTCGTTTATGGCTAATTCGGCCGCTTGCGCCAAATTATCCAATAATGTTTTCAGTCCTTGAATAGCCTTTCGGTCATAGGGGTGCATGTTAAGCACCTGGTTGTAAACATCCAGGGCATTTGCGCCTGCCGGCGAAATCAGGCGGCCTACCATCATATGAACCTCAGCGACTTCCAATAGTTGTCCAACCCGGTTTTTGTCTGTCTCGGTCAGTTCAGCTGCAGGCAACGGGTTTTCGAACAGGCTGGGGGCAACAATTTGAGGAGGTTGTAGCCAGAAAAAAAGACTGACGGCAATTGCCGTTGTTGCGGCGCCAACCGCCAGCCAGTATCGACGATCTATCTGCCGAGGTGAAATGGCTTCGAGGAATTCCTCAACAGAGCCGGTTCTGTCCTCTCTTTCCAGGGCCAGGCCACCCATAAGCCCTTTCCATTGTCGGTCTGTCAAACCCCGAATACGCTCCGGCAACAAGTTATTATTTTGAACCACTAGGGCTGACAATTCACCAAATGGGTATTCCCCCGCCAATAATTGATAAGAAATAATGGCCAGCGCGTAAATATCATCCCGGAGGTCCGGTTGCATGCCGTGAAACATTTCAAGGCTGGCGTAACGCGGTGTCAGAGCGATTGCACCGCCGAGTGTCGGCGCGTCATTCGCTGTTTCTTCCCCCGATGCCCGCACGGCGCGAGCAATGCCAAAGTCCAGAATCTTTGTTGTACCGTCATCGGTAATAAATACATTGCCGGGTTTTAGGTCAAAATGCACTATACCGCGCTTATGTGCATACGCCAGCCCCTGCACAATGCCAGCAATAATAGAAAGGGGTTTGCTGAAATCTTCGGGTGTATCCTGTTCGGCCGCCGCTATTTCTCTGTCGGCTATGTACTTGTCCAGGGGTTTTCCGACAAGTAACTCCATCGTCATGTAAACGATTTCACCATCCCGATCAAAATCATGCACCGTCACCACATTGGGATGGGCCAGGCCTTGCGCCTTTTTGCATTCTTGCTGCAACATGCGCAGTGCATTGGGCTGGTGCCGGACTTCCTCTGACAGCAGTTTGATGGCGATGTGCGAGTCAGCATCGCCCAGCTCCTCTTTACGCAAATCCCGCGCGGCATAAACGACCCCCATACCACCGCGCCCCAGCATATATTCGAGCCTAAACCGATTATTGATCAGTTTTCCCGGGCCTATTTCTCCGGCGCGCGATGAATCCGCCGGATTTATCGGCCGGGTATGTTGGCGAATAACTCGGGTTTTTTCATCTTCCATGTTCACTGGTGGTTCCCGTGATGTGTGCCGCGAAAGTAAGTTGCCCGATTCAAAATCATCTTACTTACTTTTGCAGAAAAAATGTGGCAGGCCTGATTTCTTGGGGTGGGTGCTCAGTGCTGCGGGGGAATTTCCTCCACGCCAGTTTCATACCTTGGAAACGGTCTAGCAACGACTCAAAAATCAAAAACAGTGCTGACGGTTAAAAAATTGATGTTGGCGTCACCATTGCCATCTCCAATGGTGTATCGATCCCAGCTGCCGCGCACGGCCAGGGTGTCTGAAACTTCATATTGGCCACCAATACTCAAAAAAATATTTGTGCCGGTGCTGCTGTCCGAACCTTGGCCGGGATCCGTTACTTTGGAGTTCCAAGCCAACAGGCCGACTTTGCCGAACAGGAAGGACTGACTATTGATGATGTGTTTGCCAACCGCTGCAATTTCAAACCCAGTGGACTCAAGAAATGCTGATTTGTTGATCCTATAGGGAGCATTCATTTCAGCAAACGAAGTGTAGCCGCCTTCCACAGCCAGGATATCACTGAACGTGTAACCGCCAAAAATTTTCCACCCGATTGCACTGCCATAAATGCTTGAGCTCGGTGAGGCTTTCCCCAGGCTGATACCGCCGTAGGTATCGCCTGCGCTTGCTGCCGCGATGGATGTGGCGCCGAGGCTGGTTATAAAAAAAACAGCAATAAAATATTTTGTGTTCATGGTTCGTCCTCTCCCTTGAAGTTCGCCACGGCAAATTGGAATAAGTCTAAGAGGCGGTGTGGCGCGTTTCGTTTCCCGGCGAAGAGTGAACAGGTGATATTCGCCTCGAACATGGGAATTATCAGTGAAAACGGGGGTTGTGAAAAGAGAAATAGCCGCAGCGTGCAGCATGTCGCCGGTGCAATGGAGGGAATGTAGGCGGGCTGATCAAATAAAACATTGTAAAACAGATAGATACAGATTGTTACGCGTGGGTTTTCTCAAGGGAAAGTGATTAATCTTGGTGAACTACACCTCTTGGGTCTCAAAAAACGATGCACAGCTTAACGTGGTAGGTGAGCCCTACCACGTTATTTTTGTGGTTTATGACTATGGCTTAGAAATCAAAAATCACACTGGCAGACAAAAAGTCAACATCGAGACTGCCGATGGCGTAGCGTTCCCAGCCAGCGCGTACGGCCAGATTGCCCGAAACTTCATATTGGCGCCAGCGCCATAAAAAATATCCGTACCGGTGGTGCTTCCCGACAATGAGGCATTCCCGAGGCTAACTGTCGCCTTGGAATCCCAGGCTAATAGGCCAGCTTTGCCGAAAAGGGAGAATTGGCTGTTGATGGGGAAATTGCCGACAGCCGCCACCTCAAACCCGGTAGGCTCAATGGATGTTGATACATTACCTATGGTGGACCCATCCATTTTACCAAATGACACATAGCCGCCTTCCACCGCGAGAATGTCACTGAGTGCGTAACCGCCAAAAATTTTCCACTCGAGTGCGCTGTCAAAGCCACTTGAATCTGGTGACGCGTTCCCCAGGCTGGATCCAATATAAGTGTCGCCTGCACCTGCGGCCGCGATGGATGTAATGCCGAAGCTGGCCACAAAAAGGCCAGCAAGCAAATATTTTTTATTCATTTTTTAGCTCTCTCCTTAGAAGTACGCCGCTATTATTTATTATCCAGCCTGGGAGGCGCGTGGCGTGTTCCACTCCCCCAATAACCGTTTTATGCGTCAATGTTTGCAATATCCAAGACAAGCTTCATTCTGCCCATATGTCGTACAGAAGGGGGCATTGCCTATCAAAATTAGGATTGTAAAAAGTGAAATATTCCCGTTTTCGGAATATCGGCGCAAAAAAATACCGGGGCAACCCCAATGCCAAATAAACAACCCCGCAGCAAGCTATCTCGCTGCGCTCGACTTCGCTACGCGAAGCGGGGCGGGGTATTAAACTGCCAGCTCAAACGCTTACACGTTTGAACAAAAAACTTACGCAGCAAGCTGCGGGGAATTGAACCCAAAGAGATTAAGTTAAGAAATGTATGCCTGTTTTTTATCCGTCAAGTCAGCATTGGGCAGCCAGTGCCCATGGAGAATTGAGGTTTAGAGGTTCAGTGCGTACCACAGAATATGGAAACAAAAAAACATAGTGTTTGTCACGCAAAGGTCGCAGAGACACAGAGGTTTTGGTGTTTTTCTCTGTGTCTTTGCGTCTCTGTGACCTCTGTGTTTACAAGCATCAGGCCTGGTAAAGCGACAGACTTCTAGGCAGCCC
>JAADHZ010000110.1 GCA_013151575.1 Gammaproteobacteria bacterium | reverse complement strand
ACAGGATCAGCAGCAGAAATAAAATCCGCAGTTGCTTGAAAATGCTCACGGGTGACTTTTTGACAAAAGGCTAAAATATGAATTAAGCACTAAAAACACTCTACTTTTAAAAAACCACCGGGTATTTAACACAGCGTTCGCAGAGACTCAGAGGGCACAGAGTTTTTGGTGTTTTTCTCTGCGCCCTCTGCGTCTCTGTGAACTCTGCATTCAT
This sequence comes from Gammaproteobacteria bacterium, assembly GCA_013151575.1. Classification (GTDB taxonomy): domain Bacteria; phylum Pseudomonadota; class Gammaproteobacteria; order SZUA-152; family SZUA-152; genus SZUA-152. Next base: position 2,849 of record JAADHZ010000110.1, on the reverse strand, counting down.
AACACGCCATTTGTCAGCACCACTAAACATAGTTTCCCCATACTCTGGAACACTGGTCCGGGGAGAAAGCCTCTGGACCCCGGCTGAAAACATGCCGAAATGACGGTATTTTCAGTAACAAAACTGCAACCAGAGGGCTATCGACGAAACAACCAAAGCAACAGCGATAACACCAGACTGACAATCAGTGATGTCATCAGCGGAAAATAAAACCGGCCATTCTCCCGCTCCACCACGATATCGCCGGGTAAACGCCCCAGCCCCAGTTTGGAAAGCCATGGCCACAGCAACCCGACCACCACGAGAAGAATACCTAAAGTGATGAGCAGCCGTGGCATGGTGGGCTAACGCTATGTGAGCGTTTTGACACCTTCAGGCGTACCCAGCAGCAGCACATCCGCCGGGCGTACTGCGAACAGGCCGTTAGTGACCACGCCAACAATACTGTTGAGCTGATTCTCCAGTTCTACCGGATTCATGATTTGCAGGCCGTGTATATCGAGAATGACGTTGCCATTGTCCGTGACAAAGCCTTCACGATAGGCTGGCTGGCCACCCAGCTTCACAATTTCCCGCGCCACATAAGAGCGCGCCATGGGAATCACTTCGATAGGGAGCGGAAACTCGCCCATGATATCCACCAGCTTGGATTCATCGGCAATGCAAACAAACTGTTTCGACACTGCCGCCACAATTTTTTCGCGAGTCAGGGCTCCGCCTCCGCCTTTCATCAGGTGCAAATATTTGTTGGATTCGTCGGCACCGTCTACATACACATCAATGCAGTCCACCATGTTGAGGTCTTCCACCAGAATGCCGTGACCTTTGAGTCGTTCAGCCGAGGCTTCGGAACTGGCCACCGTGGTTTCGATCTGTCCCTTGATAGTCGCCAGCTCATCAATAAAAAAATTGGCTGTGCTGCCAGTGCCAACACCCACGGTCATACCCGGCTTGATGTATTCCAGAGCGGCTTTGGCCACTGCTTTTTTCATTTCATTCATCTTGGTTCATTTTTTGTATCCTTGGTCTATCCAAAAGAGGGAACAGATCTATTTACCCTTGTTCAGCAGCGCAATTCTTTCTCTGGTATTGCAGACTGTCTCACCCAGGTGGAAAAATAAATAGAACGATCTCCTCGCCTGTCACTGCCACTATCATTATACAGAATAACAGCAAGCTGCTACCGTACGCTCATGTTCAAAGACTACGCTGAAAAAATCCGCAACGCCCGTGTTTATGACGTGGCTAAAAAAACGCCATTGGAAGTCGCACCGGGTTTATCAATACGCCTCAACAATCGGGTGCTGCTCAAACGGGAAGACCTGCAACCCGTGTTTTCGTTCAAGTTACGCGGCGCTTACAACAAAATCTCCGGTCTTAGTGAGGCTCAGCAGCAAAAAGGCGTTATCGCCGCTTCGGCGGGCAATCACGCCCAGGGCGTCGCACTGGCTGCGCAACGCTTGGGGCTAAACTCGCTCATCGTCATGCCCAAAACCACACCGGATATCAAAGTGCGTGCCGTTAAGCACTTGGGTGGTGAGGTTATTTTGCACGGTAATGCTTACGACGATGCCTTCGAGCATGCCATGGAAATTGCCAAACAACGCGGTATGACGTTTATCCCGCCTTACGATGACCCCGATGTCATCGCGGGTCAGGGCACGGTGGCCATGGAAATCCTCGAACAACACGCTTCACCCATTCATGCCATCTTCGTACCCGTGGGCGGAGGCGGTCTCATCGCCGGTATCGCTGCCTGGGTCAAAACCCTGCACCCGGAGATCAAAATCATCGGCGTAGAACCGGAAGATGCCGCCAGCATGCATGCCGCACTGGCGGCGGACGAGCGTGTGCTCCTCGACCAGGTGGGTATCTTCGCTGACGGCGTCGCCGTGCGGCAAGCCGGAAAAGAGCCGTTTCGCATTGCCCGCAAAGCCGTGGATGAAATCATCCTCGTTAAAACCGATGAAATCTGCGCCGCTATCAAAGATATCTTCGACGACACCCGCTCCATCACCGAACCCGCTGGTGCATTGGCCGTTGCCGGGCTGAAAAAATATGTCGAACGTGAAGGTATTCGTGATCAGGATTTAGTCGCCATCGACAGCGGGGCCAACATGAACTTCGACCGCCTGCGCCACGTCGCCGAACGTGCCGAACTGGGTGAGCGCCGCGAAGCACTGATCAGCGTCACCATTCCCGAGCAACCCGGCAGCTTCCGTCAATTCTGCGGCATCATCGGCCTGCGTGGCATCACCGAATTTAATTATCGTTACAGTGACGATGCACAAGCTCATGTCTTTGTCGGCGTGCAAATGCACGGTGGTGACACGGAAAAAGACGCGCTCATTAATGAGCTGACCAAAAGTGGCTACTCCGTGTTAGATATGACCGACAACGAAATGGCCAAAGTGCATATTCGTTACATGGTCGGTGGTCACAGTACCGAACACGTTGCCAATGAACGTTTGTTTCGTTTTCAGTTTCCCGAACGGCCCGGTGCATTGTTGCGGTTTTTAAGCCGCATCGGCAAACGCTGGAATATCAGCCTGTTTCATTACCGTAATCATGGTGCAGCTTACGGACGGATTTTGACGGGCATTCAAGTACCCAAAGAAGATACTGACGAATTTCAGGTATTTTTAGATGAATTAGGCTATGAAGCCTGGGAAGAAACTGACAATCCCGCTTATCAGTTGTTTTTGAGTTAAATGTGAATTAAAGGCTAAATCAACATTGGGAACTTATATTGTCGTGCTACTGACAAGTAGCGAGTTATAAACACAGAGTGTTTAGTGTTTTTCTCTATGTCCTCTGCGTCTCTGCGGCCTCTGTGTTAAATACTCGGT
>JAADHZ010000091.1 GCA_013151575.1 Gammaproteobacteria bacterium | reverse complement strand
GGGCGGCGCGGTTGAAGATTTCCCCGGTGTCCGGGTCACGATATTCTTCGTCTTGTATCCAGTAGTCCGCGTAAGTCACGTAACGGTCAAAAATGTTTTGTCCATATTCCGAATAGGATTCCAGATACGCAGTTTGTATTTCCTTGCCGATGAATTCGGCATAGCGTGGGGCTAGCACACCTTTCAAAAAGGACAAATATTTTTCCGCAATTTCCGGAGGAAACTGTTCCTGCTCCACTTGTTGCTCTAGCACGTACAGCAAGTGTACCGGGTTGGCAGCTATTTCAGTGTGGTCATAATTAAAAACCCTGGACAGTATCTTGAATGCAAAACGAGTGGACAAACCCGTCATGCCTTCGTCGACACCGGCGTAGTCACGATACTCCTGATAGGTTTTTGCTTTTGGGTCGACATCTTTGAGGTTTTCGCCATCATAAATTCGCATCTTGGATTCGATGTTGGAATTTTCGGGTTCTTTCAATCGTGATAACGTGGCGAATTGCGCCATCATTTTTAGAGTGCCCGGCGCGCAAGGCGCTTTGGAAAGAGAGCTGCTGGTGAGCAGTTTTTCGTAAATGTGAATTTCCTCAGACACCCGCAGGCAATATGGGACTTTGACAATGAAAATTCTGTCAAGGAAGGCTTCATTGTTACGATTGTTTTTGAACGTTTGCCATTCGGATTCATTGGAATGCGCAAGGATGATGCCGGTAAAAGGCAGTGCGGAAATGCCTTCCGTGCCCATGTAGTTTCCTTCCTGAGTGGCGGTCAACAGGGGGTGCAATACCTTGATGGGCGCTTTAAACATTTCCACAAATTCCAGCAACCCTTGATTGGCGAGACACAGGCCGCCGGAGAAGGAATAGGCATCGGGATCATCTTGACCAAATTTTTCCAGCATGCGGATATCGACCTTGCCCACCAGCGATGAAATGTCCTGGTTATTTTCATCGCCGGGCTCGGTTTTGGCGATGGCAATCTGTCGTTGGATGGAGGGGCGCAGTTTGACGACGCGGAATTTGCTGATGTCACCATTGAATTCGTGGCGGCGTTTGACTGCCCACGGTGACATCACACCGCTGAGATAGCGCCCGGGAATGCCGTAATCCTCTTCCAGTATTTTGCCGTCCTCTTCCGGCGAAAAAAGGCCCAGCGGGGACTCGTTAATGGGTGAGTTTTTTATGGCATAAAACGACTGCTGCTCCATCAGGGATTTGAGTTTTTCTGCCAATGACGATTTGCCACCGCCCACTGGGCCCAGCAAATACAGAATCTGTTTTTTTTCTTCCAGCCCCTGGGCGGCATGTCGGAAGAAGGAAACGATTTGTTCCACGGTATCTTCCATGCCATAAAAACTTTTAAATGCCGGATAGACTTTGATAATTTTATTGAAAAACAGGCGGCTGAGACGGAGGTCTTCCCGCGTATCCACTAGCTCTGGTTCACCGATGGCCGCGAGTATGCGCTCGGCAGCGGACGCGTAAGTGCCAGGATCCTGCTTGCACAGATCGAGGTACTCTTGCAGGGACATTTCCTCTTCCTGTGCTTCCTCGTAACGGGCTCGGTAGTGGTCAAAGATAGGCATGGTGTCGTCCTCAGTGTGCATCGTCTGTTTTTCTGTGCAGGCTCGTGGTTGCTGTCGCCCGGGTCATTTGGGTATCGGACGGCCGCTGATATCCCGCAGCGGCATCGGGTGGCTAGTGCGCCTGCACAGAGATGATGCTTATAATGGTAAGCAAACCTTGTGCCAATCCGATTTCAGCCGTCCCCGTTTGATGGCGTTTTCAGAGGGAACGGGGTGACGCGGCGGCCCTCATGGGCTGGCGCTCATTTGTGAGCTCCGGGGCGACTCGTCACAATGGGCTCGGTCTGGCGAATGAACCCTGCCCCGTTGACGCTGGCGTCAAAATGCGGTCACATCCAGACCATCATCATGCGACAGGGTTGTCAGTCCTGTGCCTGATGGGTTGGATTCATTTTTGGAAGTGGAGTTCCCGCTGCGGGGCGTGGGATGCCGCCGATTGCGGTTGTTTTGGTGGGTCCGACAGAGGCGCTGAGCACGCAGCGCCGTCGGGGTCAGCGGCTCAGGATTTTTTCACCGTTTTCTTTTTGGTGATTTTTTTCTTAGCGGTTTTTTTCTTCACACTTTTCTTTTTGGCCACTTTTTTCTTGGGCAGGTTGACGGCCCATTCGCCGTTAACGAAATAGGCTGTCCAGCCGGTGGCTTTACCGGCCTCTTCCGTCATCACGTACTGTTCTTTGGTTTTGCGACTGAACCGAATGACGGTGTCACGGCCTTTGTTGTCTTCAACTGGCGCATCACATAAATACCGGTGTTTCGGGTCCAGCTCATCGTTGTGTGGGAGCAGTTCCTTTACCAATGGCGGCCGGGTTTCCCGCGAGCGGGGGAAGGCGCTGGAAGCGAGAAAAATTCCTGCCGCACCGTCGCGCAACACGAAATAGCCATCTGATTTTTCACACGGCAATTCCGGCATGTGCACCGGGTCAGCCTTGGGTGGTGCGGCCTCACCATTGCGCAGTAATTTCCGCGTGTTTTTGCATTCCTCATTGGTGCAGCCAAAATATTTACCGAAGCGACCGGTCTTTAATTGCATGTCGGCACCGCATTTGTCGCACTCGATGAGCGGGCCGTCGTAACCTTTAATGCGGAATTTCCCGGCTTCCAGTTCGTAACCCTCGCAGTCCGGGCTGTTGCCGCAGATGTGCAGCTTGCGACTTTCGTCCAGCAGGTAGCTGTCCATGGCGGTGTCGCATTTAGGGCAGCGGCGACGGTCTTTCAGCGCACGGGCTTCGCTCTCTTCGTCGGCATCCACGTCCACGGCCTCATCGCCAGAAACCAAATTCATGGTGTGTTTGCAGCGTTCCTTGGGCGGCAGGCTGTAACCGGAACAACCGAGAAACACGCCGGTGGAGCCTGCGCGAATTTGCATATTGCGACCGCATTTTCCACATTCGATATCTGTTTCAATGGGGTTATTGCCGCGCATGCCATTTTCGTCGTCATCCGCAATGTCTAACTGGGATTTGAAGTCAACGTAAAATGCATCCAGCACTTCCTGCCAGCCGCGTTCACCGGTGGCGATGGCGTCGAGTTTTTCTTCCATGTTGGCAGTGAAGCTGTAGTCCAGCAGTTCGCTGAAGTTTTTCACCAGCCGTTCGGTGACGATTTCTCCTATTTTTTCTGCGTAAAAACGCCGATTTTGTACGGTGACATAACCCCGGTCCTGGATCGTGGAAATGATGGCAGCGTAGGTAGACGGCCGACCGATGCCGCGTTTTTCCAACTCCCGCACCAGTGAAGCTTCACTGTAACGGGCGGCTGGTTTGGTGAAATGTTGCGACGGGTCCAGTTGTTTCAGCCCTAGCACATCGCCCTGAGCGACGGCGGGCAGAATGATGTCGTCTTTGTTTTTTTGTTGTGCGGGTTGGGCGCGAGTCCAACCGTCGAAACGCACGGTGCGGCCTTTGGCACGTAGCTCAAAACCGGCAGCGTCCACGGTGAGAGTGGTGACGTCAAATTTCGCGGGGGGCATCTGACAGGCGACGAATTGACGCCAGATCAGTTCGTACAAACGCACGGCGTCTTTGTCGACGTTTTGCAGCTCCGACATCATGGTACGTACATTGGAGGGACGAATGGCTTCGTGCGCCTCTTGCGCGCCTTTTTTGCTGGAGTAGCTGTTGGGTTTTTCGGGCAGGTACTGCTTGCCGTATTTTTTACCAATGTATTCGCGCACCGCGCCAACCGCCTCGCTGCTGAGGTTGGTGGAATCGGTTCGCATGTAAGTGATGTAACCGGCCTCGTACAGGCGTTGGGCCATCATCATGGTTTTTTTCACGCCAAAACCCAGGCGGGTGCTGGCGGATTGTTGCAGTGTGGAGGTGATAAAAGGCGCTTTGGGACGGCTGGACGAAGGTTTGGTTTCGCGCTTGACGATGTTGTAATCAGCGCGTTCCAGTATCGCCAACGCGGCGTCGGTGAGGCCTTTGTTGGGTGGCCGGAAGGGGTTGTCGTTTTGTTTCACCACCTGCATGCGCAGTTCGTCGCCTGCCGGAGTGTCCAGGTCGGCAAACACATCCCAGTATTCTTCGGGATCAAAGGCGTGGATCTCGCGTTCGCGCTCCACCACCAAACGCACCGCCACCGATTGCACGCGACCGGCGGATAGTCCGCGGGCGAGTTTTTTCCACAGCAGTGGCGACACCATGTAACCCACCACCCGGTCGAGAAAACGCCGGGCCTGCTGCGCGTTGACCTGGTCGAAATCCAACGTGGTGGGTTTGGCGAAAGCCTCCTGAATCGCGTTTTTGGTGATTTCGTTGAATACCACGCGCTTGTACTGGGTGTTTTTGTCGCCGATGGCCTGGGTCAGGTGCCAGGCAATGGCCTCGCCTTCGCGATCCAAGTCAGTGGCGAGGTAAACCACGTCGGCGTTTTTGGCCAGTTTTTGCAGCTCGGCCACCACTTTTTCCTTGCCAGGCATGATTTCGTAACACGGGTTCCAGCCATGCTCCGGGTCGATGCCCATGCGCGTGACCAGCGCCTGCTGGGCGCGTTTTTTCTTGCGTTTTTCACGCACCTCAGGGGACAGCTTGCGAGATTCCGCCGCCAGCTTGGCGCGAGCTTTTGGGTCCATGCTCGACTTGCTGGCAGTGCTGCCGCTGGTGGGCAAATCGCGAATATGGCCCACACTGGATTTCACCACAAAGTCGCGGCCCAGGTACTTGTTGATGGTTTTCGCCTTGGCAGGCGATTCCACTATAACGAGAGATTTTCCCATGATTTCCATTTAATACAATAAGTTAGTGTTTTTTGGCGGGAATTTGGCCGCCCTTTTATAGAAATACTTTCCAAATCCCCCTGCTGTCAAGCCCTGTGATCCGACTCGGCGGCAAAAAATTTGAGTTGTTTGGCCTGTCCGACAGGCAGCCTGGGCTTCGACACTGCGCTCGGCTTCTTTGTTCAGTTGCCTCGTCAGATGTTGTCCCAGGGCGCGCCTAACGCTAGATTGGGGGCTTTTGGGGTCGTGGGTATTGTAGCAGTGCTGGGGCGTGTTTTTCGGAGCAATTGCGTGTAGCCTGTGCGCCCATGGAGAAATGGTGAAGCATAGGTTTAACATGGACGGTGAACAATGGCGGCACTGATACAGCTGACAGATGGGGTGGATGGCGTCACTCTGCGTTTGGAAAATCGCATCTCGCGCATCGGGCGCAGTGCGGATAACGACATCGTGATTAACGATGGGCTGGTGAGCAAGTACCACGCGGTGATCGAGGCCCGCCCGCATGCCGATGGGCGCTCAGGTTTTGATTATTTTTTGCAGGACCGGGCCAGCACCAACGGTTGTTTTGTGAATGACCAGCGGGTGGGTTCTGGCCGATTGCATCAGAATGATGTGATACGGCTGGGTGTGAATCACTTTCGTTTTATTGCAGGTCACTGTGACGACTTGACTTCTACCACCCAAATCCAGAAAACCTGGATTCCAGGAATTTATATTTCGCGGCGCAAGCGCTGAACGGCCTGCCCGGCGTCACCAGAAAAATTTACCTATGGAACACCGCGACATATCCTCTGCCGCTCGTCGGCACAAGCAGCTGATTTCCTCGGTTTTTGACCAGGTATGCGGCGGTTACGATGACGCGGCACTGCGTTTTTTTCCGTTCACGGCAGCCCACATAGTGTCGAGTTTGCACCCCCTTGCGGGTTGGAAGGTGCTCGATGTTGCTACGGGAACCGGTGCCTTGGCCGTGGCATTGGCTCAGGCCGTGGGTCCTTCGGGGCGAGTGTTGGGCATCGATTTGTCCGAGGGCATGCTGGATCAAGCCTCAAAAAACGTAAAAAAGATGGCGCTGAATAATGTCGATTTTCTCCTGATGGATGCCGAGCAGCCGACATGTGAAGATAACTATTTCAATGCGGTGACCTGCTCCTTCGGGTTGTTTTTTTTGCCTGACATGGCGGGGGCCCTACGCCAGTGGCGACGGGTCACCCGTCCCGGCGGCAGGGTGATGTTCAGCAGTTTTACCGAACGGGCTTTTCGGCAGCCGGGCGAACAATTTGTGCAGGACCTGGAAGCGGCGGGGCTTGATATGTCGGAAAAAACCCTGGCCTCGGCGCGGCTAAAGGATGCCGATGTCTGCCGTGAATTGATGCTCGATGCGGGTTTTTCTGACATCCAGCAGGAAGTGCTTCAGGTGGGCTACTATCTGCGAGACGCGGAGCAATGGTGGTCCGTGGTGTGGAATTCGGCCATGCGGGGTCTGGTGGCGTCGTTGGGCCCGGACGCGTTGGCGGCATTCCGCCGCGAACATCTCGCCCATGTGGCGGAGCTTTCCACTGGTGACGGCTTGTGGCTGGACGTGGAGGTGCGTCTGACCTCGGGGGCGGTGAGTTGACGCCCTAGTCGTTACGAATAGACGTTAACGCCCGTTGCGGCCCTGCGTTCGGCGCCCATTTTCGTCGCGCCTTCCACCCGCACCTCTTCGCCGCCGATGATATTGCGCCGGTCATGGCCGCTGCGGGTGTCTAGCAACACTGCATCTTTGGTTTTTCTGCGTTCAGCTTTGCGTCGCTGGGACAGCTTGCGGACCGGTGGTTTGGGGGCCTCGGCACTGCCATCGCGTGGCTGCACGGTGGGGAAGGGCTGAACCTGGCTGACGGTGCGCGGAGTAATGGCTTTGGTGTCTTTGAGGACTGCCGCGTCGTCGTTGGGAAGGGTGATTGCCGTGAGCATAGGCGCCTCTGACATTGCTGGGAAAGTAACCTTGGTATGGCCACTTGATGTGATCAACGCTTTGATCACTATATGCTTATAGTATAGCCAGTTTTTTTGCTTTTGGTCTAATTACGCGGGCTACAGAGAGGTGCAGCCTTTTGATACCGTCGCCCGGGTTGCCTGGTGAGTCGTTGTTCCGTGTAAAAAAGAGAAACAGATGAATATCGAAATCATCAAAGCAGACTACTTCAGTCAGCAGCATGAAAAAGAAATTTCAATGCTGTTAGACGAGTATGCTTCAGACCCTATGGGGGGTGGTCAAGCGCTGCATGAAAATGTAAAAAATAATCTGGTCCAAGAATTATCAAAACTTCCACACGCATTTTCAATTATTGCCTATGCTGACGGCCAGCCTGCCGGTTTGGTTAATTGCTTTGACGCGTTTTCCACTTTTTCATGTAAGCCATTAGTTAATATTCATGATGTTATTGTGCTTAGTCAATATAGAGGCAATGGCATTAGTCAAAAAATGCTGGATAAAGTCGAAAAAATAGCCGTGTCAAAAGGTTGCTGCAAAATAACCTTGGAAGTTCTCAGTAATAACGAAATTGCAAAATCTGTATATAGTCAATTTGGTTTTTCTGGCTATGAACTCGATCCAAAAGCCGGTGCAGCACTTTTTTGGCAAAAACAGTTAATAAATACATAACGAGGCGCTCCAGCGGCGCTTTTCCACGTTGCTCATCATATCGTTAAATCAAGGGTCCACTATGTACGCATTTGTCAAAATTTATGCAGCAACGATTTTCTTTTTGCTCTCCGCACCGTTGCTGGCTGACACCGGTTCCATCAAGGGCACGGTGAATTATTGCGAGCAAGGCGGCATGGACGGTATGCAGGTTTACCTGCCGGGCCTGCCGTTTGTGGTGATCACCTCGGCTGCTGGCCAGTTTCGTTTCGACGGGGTGGCGGCGGGCACACATAGCTTGTATTACCGTGCGGGGGGCAAACTGCTCAATCGCAACCCGGGAGTGGTGGTGTTGGCGGGGCAGGTCACCGATCTTTCGGTGATTGCATTTTGTGATGCTGCCAGTGTGTCGCCTGCTGTTTCGGTCGCCCCATCGCCAGCCCCAGTTTCGTCAGTGGCGTGCGCCGCCGGTAGTACGGCCCCAGCTTGTGTCGATGCCGACGGTGATGGCGTGGTGGCAGCCCGTGACTGCAATGACGCCGACGCCGCTGTTTACCCTGGTGCGGTGGAACGCTGCGATGGAGTGGACAACAATTGCAATGGTGCTGTGGATGAGCACGCTGCGATGAGCGTGCTGCATGGGCTGGGTGCTTGCGCTGGCGGGCAGGTAACCGTCTTGCGTTGTGACCAAGGTTTTAGCGATTGTGATGGTAATGCTGCCAATGGTTGCGAAATCGATGTGATGGGCGACGATGATAATTGCGGCAGCTGCGGCAATATTTGCGCAGCGTCCGAGCTGTGCACACTGGGAACCTGTTAGGGCGCCATCTATCCTCGGACTGCCTGCGTTTGCGGCGGTTACCCACCGCTACTAGCAGGTGGTGGGTGACAAGCCCATTTCTGCTGTGGCGTGGCTGATCTCAGCCTGCGGGACATACAACAAATTGTACAGACACAAAAAAAGGCGGGATATCCCGCCTTTTTTTGTGGGCTGAAAAAGACCGTGCTTAAAAAGCCACATCGACGGCGTTGAGGCCGCCAGCATCACTTTTTTCGTAATTCACCATCAGGTTGCCGGCAAAACCTTTTAATCCGCTGATGATGTTCTTGGAAGCTTCAAAGGTGATGGGGTTGCTGGACTGGGCATCACGGATGGTGAAGGTGTGTGTCTCGCTGTTGATGGACAGCAATTGTCCCATGTGTGTACTGGGCCCCATGCCGTCGCAGGCCAGTGCAGTGCCGGACGCCAACAGCATGCCGAGCAATATGGCCAACAACAGTGTGTTGGTGGGAGAGATTTTTTTGTTCATGTGGTGTTTCTCCTTGTTTTGTTGCAGGTAGATTTTCAAGAGGGCGGGAAAAGCCAAATGCATGGGTTGAATCGATCAGGATTCAGCCTCTGATTATGGGTGCGGGCTGTTCGCTGATCAAGCGGACTGGCATGGCCCCTTGCGCGTGCGAATTTGTGACGCAGCTCACTGTTTTTTTGTAGGCAATTTGGGATGCCGTCCGATAGCCAAAGGGGAGCAGGATGTCCTGGCTCAGGAACCACGCAGTTAGCTTTCAGCGTCTACGAGATGTCGGGGCGACGGCGGAAAACAGAGGAGCGATGTTGTGTTACGAGTAGAAAGATTAGAACCCGCATTGGACCGGATGTCGAATAAGGCGTTGATTAAGTTCGCAAAACGCTGTGTCTGCAAAACGTTGTTTGGCGTGGGTAATGCGGCAAGCGAAGCGCGCGAGGCTCTCGATATGGTGTTCATGGAATGCAGTCGGCGCGGAAAGGAGCGGCTTTACGACAGTGCCTACGCCTCGGTGTCGCATCATCCAGAGCGTTGCGATATTTAACTCGTATGGGCCACGGCCTTGTGCAACAGGTCGTTGGCCTCTTCCAGCAAAAATTGTTTAAACGCCTGCGCTACCACTGACAGGCGTTTACCTTTCCGGTGCATCACGTACCAGTGGCGCACAATGGGGAAATCTTCCACATCCAGTATCACTAGCTTATCGAGCGCCAGCTCCATGTCCAGGGTGTCGCGCGATAATAACCCCAGTCCCAATCCCGCCCGCACTGATTGTTTGATGGCTTCATTGCTGGCGATTTCCATGCCCGTGGTCAGCTGTACGTCGTGTTGATTGAAGAATCGCTCGATGGCGCTACGGGTGCCCGAGCCCCGCTCCCGGGTCAGAAACACCTCATCTTCCAGCCGTTTGAAGGGGATGTTGCTTTGTGTGGCCAGCGGGTGGTCTGGCGGGGCAACAATAACCAGCGGGTTTTCCATGAAGGCTCCGGCGTTCAGGTCAGCCGTTTTGGGAGGTTGGCCCATCACCACCAAGTCCACCACATTTTCTGTCAGCTGCTGCAATAGCGTCTCGCGGTTGGTGACGTCCAGGCTGACGGTGATGCCGGGAAATCGCTCATGAAATACGCCCAGCAGAGTAGGCACAAAATAGTTAGCGGTGGATGCGACCGCAATGGTGAGCCGACCCTGGTGCGCACCTTTTAACCCGTCGATGACCGTGTCAGCCTCCCCCAATAACTGCCCGATGGTGCGGCTGTAGTGGTAAATTTCCCGTCCCGCCTCCGTCAGGTAGATTTGCTTGCCCAGTTTTTCGAACAGCGGTAGACCGACATTTTCTTCCAGTTGTTTGATCTGCATGGACACCGCTGGCTGACTCAGATGTAGCTCCTCCGCTGCTTTACGGAAGCTCAGCAGGCGGGCAGTGGCCTCGAAGACCTGAAGTTGTCGGAGAGTAAGGTGCATGGTGTGTCCGTTGGAGCGGCGGCAGCTAAAGATAAGTAAAACCTTATCGATACCATCAAAATTATTGAGTTTTAATTATGGGTCGCCTTGGGTACAGTTGGCAACCTCTTCGGGAGAGGAACCCAGGGTGGTTCCGAAACAAAGCCGATGCCGCTGTCCCGCGACAGGCGATGCGGGCATCCCGAAACTGAATTTATTTTTAACCCTTTTGCTTTATAACCCATTTGCTTTTAACAACAGGAGATTGAAATGGATCAATCCAATCGTTATGCAGACCTGAGTCTGAACGAAGAAGATTTAGTTGCCGGTGGCAAACACATGCTGGTTGCCTACACCATGCAGCCCGCTACCGGCTACGGTTACCTGGAAGTGGCGGCCCACATCGCGGCAGAGTCTTCAACCGGTACCAATGTTGAAGTATCCACCACGGATGATTTCACCAAGGGTGTTGACGCCCTGGTGTATGAAATTGATGAAGCCAAGGGCATCATGAAAGTTGCCTACCCGAACGAATTGTTCGATCGCAACCTCATCGATGGCCGCGCCATGATCGTGTCTTTCCTGACGCTGGTGATCGGTAACAACCAAGGCATGGGTGATTGCGCCAACCTACAAATGCAGGATTTTTTCGTACCGCCCCGCATGCTGCAACTGTTCGACGGCCCCACCAAGGACATCAGCGACCTGTGGCGCATCCTGGGTCGCCCGCAGGTGGACGGTGGTTACATCGCCGGCACCATCATCAAGCCAAAATTAGGCCTGCGCCCCGAGCCCTTCGCTGAAGCAGCTTACCAGTTCTGGTTGGGTGGCGATTTCATCAAAAATGACGAGCCTCAAGGTAATCAGGTCTTCTGCCCCATGAAGAAAGTGATTCCGTTGGTGGCCGATGCGATGAAACGCGCACAGGATGAAACCGGCGAAGCCAAGTTGTTCTCCGCCAACATCACCGCTGACGATCATCATGAAATGTGTGCCCGTGCGGACTTCATCCTGGAAACCTTTGGCCCTGACGCCGACAAAGTCGCCTTCCTGGTTGACGGTTATGTCGGTGGTCCCGGCATGGTCACGACGGCGCGTCGCAACTACCCGGGTCAGTACCTGCATTACCATCGTGCCGGTCACGGTGCCGTGACATCACCGTCTTCGGTACGTGGTTACACCGCCTTTGTCCTGGCTAAAATGTCACGTCTGATGGGTGCCTCCGGCATCCATGTTGGCACCATGGGCTTCGGTAAAATGGAAGGCGGCGCGGACGATCGCGTGATCGCCTACATGATCGAGCGTGAAGAATGTGAAGGCCCGTTCTACTTCCAAAAATGGGATGGCATGAAACCCACCACGCCCATTATCTCCGGTGGTATGAATGCACTGCGTTTGCCCGGCTTCTTCGAAAATCTGGGTCACGGCAACGTTATCAACACTTCCGGTGGCGGTTCCTACGGCCACATCGACAGCCCTGCCGCTGGCGCTACCTCTCTGCGTCAAGCATTCGATTGCTGGAAGCAGGGTGCGGACCCCATCGAGTACGCGAAAGAGCACAAAGAATTTGCCCGTGCCTTCGAGTCCTTCCCGGGCGATGCCGATAAGATATTCCCTGGCTGGAGAGACAAGCTGGGCGTTCACAAGTAGGCTTTTCACTATGCGAACGTTTATGTGAGCATAAGCCAAGCCGACGTGGTTTCTCTGCATTCAGCAGATTAACCAAAAAAGCCCCCGCCATATTGGCGGGGGCTTTTTTTTGTCTTAAATAAGCGATCCCACCTCGCCCGTTTTGCCCAGAGGAGACGATCAGTAGAATCTTTTCATCAATATTTTTTATGCATTTTTTTTGGCTATGGAAAAATCAGGATAATTGATCGCGTTCCTTCATCATTTCCACGTCTGAAAATAGAGTGGAGTGGTGTGCTCAAAAACCACCGTGGCTCTGCGCACCCATGAAATACAGCAGCGGGATGGACAGCGCGACATTGGTTCGC
>JAADHZ010000073.1 GCA_013151575.1 Gammaproteobacteria bacterium | reverse complement strand
TTGGCTTCGGGAACGTTAAAACCCTCGCCAACCTCAACTTGCATTTGGAAGCTGTACCAACTCTCAGGGTATACGGTTACCCCTACGGCCTATAAGATTCTCTGTGTACGCTTCGTCTGGATTGTTCGCAGAGTTTTCATCCACTCCGCCTCAGACGCAACACTCGATACCGGCGGTTGGCTAGACCTTACCGGACAGGGACTTGCACCCTGCAAGGTACACCAAGCTTCGCTTGGCGCTCTAACGTCGTTGATAACCGGATATTTTCAGCTTTGTTTGGCTGTGCTAGGCTTTTTTAGCACAGCCAAACAAAGCTGAAAATAATCCGTGTTGATCAACCTTGTTATATTTTTTTTACTGTCGGATAAATCTCTCGACATGTTGCACAGCATCCCCAACTCCGTCCTCGGATTTCATGCGCTGTGCCAATGCACGCGAGTTTTCTATCATTACTTGACTACTCGCAGCCTCTAACATTTTTTTGAATATAGTCGCATTAACTTTCATCAACGAACTCGACTTCGGAGCTACACCAAGTTGAGTTAAGCGATGAGCCCAAAAAAACTGATCCCCTGCAAAAGGAATCACGACAGATGGTGTCCCAGCGATGGCTGCAGCATGACTAGTTCCCGCTCCACCGTGATGTATAACTAACGAAACGCGAGGAAACAACCAGTCGTGAGGAATATTGTCTACGATGAGGCTTTCTACTGGCAACAATGATGCATCATATTCACTCCAGCCCGGGGCATAGATCACTCGCCGTCCAGCCAGGACAGGTGAAAAAATATTTAATAGTCTTTTAGAATCAAAACCAGACATGCTCCCAAACCCGACATAAATGGGCGGTTCTCCTGCATTTATAAAAGCTACCAACTCCTGACTGGGGGACCATAAGCTATCAGCTTGATACCACGCGCCACACATTTTCCACTTGTCGGGCCAATCTTGTGGCTGGGGAAGCAAACTGGGAGAAATTCCATAGACGATGGGATAGTCAGACCATGCTGTCCAGCGTGCAGGTTGGTTGCAAATTTCTTTTCTTGCTTCATTTATGGAGCGGCGAAAAAGGTGCCACAAAACACTCATCATCACTTTATGGGAATAATAATTGAGCCAGCCAGGAAGAGAAACCGACGGGATAAGCGAAGATGGAAATTCTTTAGTCGGTGATACAGGGAATAGCCCAGCACCAATGACAGGCTTATTTAGATATTCAGCAACTGATAGGGCGGTGTATCCCGCAAACCCCGAAAAAATTATCCCATCGCTATCTTGAGCTGCCGATAGCAAAGATTTCATCCATGATTTAGTGTTTTCAGTAGCGAAATTCGCACAGGCCTTAGCCATTACTCCAGGGTGTGTTTTTTCGTTCATAAGCCGATGTAATGGGCCTCCTGGCTGAACGGTTGCTTTCATATCGCCTTCAAGAGCCTGAAAAGGAATAGCCGAACGAGTGGCTAACCCCTCAATTGAACGTTCACCCAAAAATAATATGTCGTGTCCAGAATTTTGTAGACCACGACACAATGCGACTAATGGTCTATTATCACCTTCGGTACCATAAGTAATAACCGTAATTTTCATAAGCCCTCTTTAAGGATCATGTGGAAAGCCAAAATTATCCTATTATAGGGTCTGTTTTCTATTGTACGGATGCGACATTTAGGGACAATAATTTTCTAAACTCACGAATTGGCCAGTACGCTGGATCATAATTCAGGCGGCGGCTAAATTCCTGAGGGGAAACACCACAGAGTTTCCGGAAATCTCGACACATGTGGGAATGATCGAAATAATTAGCATTATAAGCAACTGTTGTGATATCGAGATTGGTTGAAGGCATAGCTAACAAAGTTATAGCTTTAGTAGCTCTATCTAAGCGTCGCCAATCCCTAATCGTTACACCATAACTTGCCATGAACCGCCTTTCTAGTTGGCGGATACTTAAGCCCGAAGTAGCAGCTAATTCTTTAGCAGTCTGGTTGATTAATTTACTATTGATCCAAAGTGGCTTTGCCTTCCTACGTCGCTGTATATTCTGTGAAGTCAGTAATCTCATGATTCGTAGTTCTATTAACTTAATTGCCGCATTAACGCAGGGTGCATTCATAACATCTTCTGTTAGCAAGGCTAACTGTGAGCATGAAAAATCTGATAACGGTATACAATAATTGGAAAGCTCTGACACAGGAACAGAGATAATCTGCTCCAGCATAGCGGGCCTAAAATGAACGGAGATGACTTCCGTGTTCATATTGGCATATGAATAACGAGGATAAAGAAAGGGGCCTTCAATATAAGCGGACGGAGACTGCTCCATCCGCAAATTCCTATGGCAAAATGATACATTTCCTCGCCTAAATATCACAAGCGTTGGTGTAGATGTTGCCGACAAATAGGTTGCTTGATCTTGTGATCTTGTGCAATCTTTGTCACCATATAGTGTGAAATATAGCGTGCTAACGGATTGATGGGAGTGACAATCATAATATCTTATACATATTTCAACTACCTTCGGATACTTCTATGGAACCTAAGAAAATCTAACTTATTAGTATCAGGTCCATTTGCCTTGCTACCCACCGTATTGAATGAAGAACCGGGCAATTTGCCCTGATATCCTGATATTAATGGACTATCAAGGCATATCCGACCTATTATTTTTTCATCCAACCCTATCAACTCAACATTCAGAGAAAAACCGGTTGACTGAAATGCACGATTTGGTGCGTTATTTCCACTATTTCATACCATATGCTCAAACTTACTGCATATTCGAATAAGGTGAAACAAAACTTGCGGATGGGGCAATCTGCACAACACCAACATGACTTATGCGATTTTGCGAGGTGTTGACCTGCGTAGTGCAAATCTTACCGATGCCGATCTGCAAGGGGACAAAACGCCTGCCGGTACCGCTGGCGCACTTCCGATAACGCCGGTTTGACCCGGGTGTGGTGGGGCCGGATAATGCGAGGCCCAGCCGATATTCCTCCGGCCTTATTCTTAAAAGTACCCCAACCGTGAATCTCTTTGCCGTCGCCGCCCACTGCCTCACCCTGTCGGACGCTGGCCAGAAGGCCTGTGAGACTCGTATCATGGCCCAACAGTGGCGTGACGGCGATATTCCGTTACTGCGTGACGGTGAGCCGCAGGTTATAGGCGAACCGGGGAGACCGGAACGGCCGATGCTGGTGGCGCCGCGCGAATTACACACCCGTGGCCTGGGTAGCCCCGAAGGCCATGCGGCACTGATTCATGCCATCGCCCACATCGAATTCAACGCCATCAACCTGGCCTGGGACGCGGTCTACCGTTTTCGCGACATGCCCGACGAATTTTATACCGATTGGGTGAAAGTGGCCGATGAAGAGGCCTACCATTTTCAGTTAATGCGGGATCACCTCAACAGCCTCGGCTACGATTATGGCGATTTCGATGCCCACAACGGCCTCTGGGAAATGGCGCGAAAAACCGCCCACGACCCGTTGGAGCGCATGGCTTTGGTGCCGCGCGTATTGGAGGCGCGCGGGCTGGATGTAACACCGGGTATAATGGCGCGCTTGTCCGGCATCGGCGACCATGCCGCCAATGTGGTGCTGGACATTATCTTGCGCGACGAGGTAGGGCACGTGGAAATTGGTAGCCGTTGGTTCCATTATTTGTGCGACCAACGCGCACTGCCGCAAGAGGAAACTTTCCGACGGCTTTTCGATCAATACATGGGGTCTTCAGGCCGCCGCTCAAAAGGCCCGCTGCATCGCGATGCGAGGTTGGCGGCGGGATTCAGCGAAAACGAATTAAATTATTTGGAAGGATTAAACGAATGACCAAACAAAACCGGAATGTGATGGGCTCGTTGACGACAGTGGCAGTAATAGCGACGGTGCTGGTTGCCGGTCTGTCAGGTTGCGCCACCCAACCCAGTGCGGAAGGAGTGAAAACACAAGCGGAAGAAGTGAAGGCGCAGGCGAAAGAGGATGCCACTGCGCGGGCCATCGCCGGCGCGGAACAAGAATTGACCGACGCGGAAAAAGAGACCGCAGGTACTCTGCTGGTCTACTCGGAAAAAGAAGCCGGTGCTCCGGGGTTTATTACGCGTATTTTTGTCAACGCTAAATACATGCAAATGTCGGATACACGTTCGCCTGCGGATTATGTTCTGTTTAACCGGGATGAGCGCACCATCTACAACGTCAATGGTGAAGACGAAACCATTTTCGTTGTTCAGCCTAAGCCCGTGACCGCTAAGCCGCCTTTCGAGCTGACCTTCACAGCTGAGTCCCAGCCCTCCAACGCTATTCCGAAGATTGACGGCCGTCAGGCCACTCATTATCGTTTCTACGCCAACGGCGAACATTGTTACGATTCGGTGACCATCGGCGAAGGTTTCATGGAAGACGTACTGGCAGCAATGCGTGATTTCCGGCAGGTGCTGGCGGGGGAGCATGCCACTACGGTGAATGCTACGCCCATCGACATGCAAAATGCCTGCGACCTGTCCATGAATGTGTTTCACGCCACCGATTACATGGAGAAGGGATTGCCCATTCGCGAGTGGGGTCGCAACGGGTACCAGCGTTTTCTAAAAGACTATCATGTGGGGGTCGTAGTGGCAGGCGGTATCATCGAGTTGCCTAAGGATTTTCAGCGTTA
Organism: Gammaproteobacteria bacterium; assembly: GCA_013151575.1. GTDB lineage: Bacteria > Pseudomonadota > Gammaproteobacteria > SZUA-152 > SZUA-152 > SZUA-152. The sequence continues at coordinate 38,627 of JAADHZ010000073.1, read as the reverse complement.
CTCGGTGGGGGATGAGCTGCCCGAGAAGTAATCAAAAATATGTTTCGCTGGAAACGTTTGAGGCATTGGTCATGTTGTGCCCGGATGAGGGGTGATGTTTTTTTCGTGTTTTTTATGTGTCAGTGCTACTGATTCACAGCCCTTCGGAATCCAGCCCCTTTTCATCGACTCTCAACACGCTGGTCTGGTCACTCCAATCACCCAACACGATGCGGGTGACAGGGTGGCCGTCGATAGTCAACTCATGCACTGTGGGACGATGAGTATGGCCGTGTATTAACCGCTCCACCCGGTGTTCGCGAAAAGCGGCTTCCACCGCTTGCGCGTTCACATCCATGATTTTTTCTGATTTTTCCCGTGTGTGTGCCTGGCTTTGCGCACGGGCCTGACTTGCCATTTCAATACGTTCTTCGATGGGTTTTTTCAGCACCCCGGCTTTCCATTCCGGGCTGCGCACCACGGCGCGCAGTTTTTGATATGCCACATCGTCGGTACACAGGGTGTCGCCGTGCAGCAGCAGGGTGGGGGTGCCATACAGGTCGATGATTGCGGGTTCCGCTAGCAGCGTGCAGCCTGTGAGTTTTTCGAATTGCTCGCTTAACAGAAAATCGCGGTTGCCGTGCATCACGAACACCGGTACGCCACTGTCGGTAAAGGTTTTCAGTGCATTGACGACCGGAACCATGTCAGGCAGCACGGCATCATCACCCAGCCAGGCCTCGAACAGGTCGCCGAGGATGTACAGAACCTCGGCATGGGGAGACTGTTCCAGCAGAAATTGCTGGAACAGTTCGATGGTCTGCAGCCGCTCCCCCGAGAGGTGGAGGTCGGCGACAAAAAAGGTAGTCACGGTCGACGGTTGTGTAGATAAAACCTGTGGCAACAGGTTATTAGTCGGCGTCGACCACCTCGGCTTTTTCGATCAGGATGTCTTCCAGCGGCACGTCCGTATGGCCAGAACGCGAACCGGTAGCGGCCTCTTTCATTTTGTCCAGTACGTCCAGGCCATTGACCACCTTGCCGAACACGCAGTAGCCCCAGCCCTGCGGTGTGGGAGAGGTGAAGTCCAGGAAAGCGTTGTCCACCACGCTGATGAAAAACTGTGAGGTCGCGGAGTGCGGGTCGTTGGTACGGGCCATGGACAAGGTGCCGGCGAGGTTTTTCAGGCCGTTGTCGGCTTCGTTTTTGATGGAATCACGGGTGGGTTTTTGGCTCATGTCCGGCAGCATGCCGCCACCCTGCACCATAAAGCCCTTGATGATGCGGTGAAAGATGGTGCCGTCGTAGTGGCCTTCTTTCACGTACTGTTCAAAATTGGCGGCGCTGTTAGGAGCGTTGTCGAAATCCAGTTCGATGTCGAGGGTTCCCAGTGTGGTTTGCATGCGGATCATGGCGTTTTCCTTGAGTATAAATTGTAAATTGATGGAGCGTTATGGTCTGACGGTGGCAGGTGCCGTCGGTTATTTTATGTCGTTCATGCCGGGTGCAACCGCTGCGCCAACCACCGTGGCCCGTTGGATCACAATCGGGCTGCGCGGGACATCCGTGCGAAATGGGCCGCCGCTGCCGGTGGGTGTGTGACGGATTTTTTCCACCACATCCATGCCTTCAACCACTTTGCCGAATACGGCATAACCCCAGCCGCGAGAGGTGGGTGAGCGGTGGTCGAGACGGCCGTTGTTCGCCACGTTGATAAAAAACTGGGCGGTGGCGGAGTGGGGGGAATTTGTACGCGCCATGGCGACGGTGCCGGTGAGGTTTTTCAGGCCGTTATCGGCTTCGTTCTGGATCGGGGCGTGGGTGTTTTTTTTCTGAAAATCTTCGGTGAAGCCGCCCGCCTGAGCCATGAAACCATCGATGACCCGGTGAAAAATAGTGCCGTCATAATAGCCTTCATTAACGTAGATCAGGAAATTGTCCACTGATTTGGGGGCCTTGGCGGCGTTCAGCTCCAGCACGATGTCACCGAGGTTGGTGCTCAGGCGTACGCGCGGGGCGTTGTCGTCGGCGCTGGCGCTGAACGTGGCCAGGGGCAGGACAAAAAAGGCGCAGATCAGGGCGAGTCGTTTCATGGTGGTCATGCAATAAGTTCCTTGTTTCGGGTAAGGTCGTTGTGGCTTGCGTTGATGGCGGCCAATGATAAAGGGTTTGAGGGACGGGAGAAAGCATCGGATGGCGAGCGGTTTTCATGGGTTTTTTGTAGTCACCCCCTGATTTCGCTACTATTCCCGCCCTTTGCCGCATTAAGCACGCGCACCGATATCGCACGCCCCCGCCCGGGGCATCAGAGACTGAAAACCATGCTGCACATTCACAACAATCTGACTAAACGAAAAGAACTCTTCACGCCCATCGACCCTGAAAATGTGCGCCTGTACGTGTGCGGCATGACGGTGTACGACTATTGCCACATCGGCCATGCGCGGGTGCTGGTGGTGTTTGACGTGGTGAACCGGTATTTGCGCAAGGTATTTGGCGACAGACAGGTTACCTACATTCGCAATATCACCGATGTAGACGACAAAATTATTGCCCGCGCCAATGAAAACGGTGAGTCTATTGAGGCGTTGACCAACCGTTTCATCACAGAAATGAATCGGGACGCTGAAGTTTTGGGCGTGCGACGACCGGACGAAGAACCACGTGCCACCACGCACATGGATGAGATTATCGCCATGATTCAGATCTTGGTGGACAAGGAGCACGCTTACCAAGGGACAAATGGAGATGTGTATTACGACGTCTCCAGCTTCGACGGTTACGGCAAACTCTCCGGCAAAAACACCGACGACCTGCGTGCAGGCAGCAGAGTCGAGGTGGTGGCAGCCAAAGACGATCCACTGGACTTCGTGCTGTGGAAAATGGCCAAGCTCGAAGAGGGCACATCCTGGCCCTCACCCTGGGGCGATGGCCGTCCCGGCTGGCACATCGAATGCTCGGCCATGTCCGTGGGCTGCCTGGGCAACCACTTCGACATCCACGGTGGCGGGCTGGATTTACAATTTCCCCATCACGAAAACGAGATCGCGCAGAGCGAGGCGGCCACCGGCGAGAAGTTCGTCAACGTGTGGATGCACAACGGTTTTGTGCGCGTAGACGAAGAAAAAATGTCCAAGTCGCTAGGCAATTTTTTTACGATTCGTGAAGTGCTGAAAAAATATGACCCGGAAGTGCTTCGCTTTTTTATATTAAACAGCCATTACCGCAGCCCGCTGAATTATTCCGACAAACACCTGGATGAGGCCAAGGCGGCGTTGACGACGTTGTACACGGCGTTGCGGGGGCTGGATGTCTCCGAGATCGTTGAAGACAATGCATATGTGCAACGTTTCATCGCCGCCATGGATGATGACTTTAATACCCCGGAGGCCATTGCGGTGTTGTTCGAGCTGGCGCGAGAAGCCAATTGCCAGCGTTGCTGTGATACGCCGTTGGCAGCACAGTTGGGTGCAAAGCTGAAATGCCTGGCGGGTTATCTCGGGCTATTGGAGCGGGAACCTGACGCCTTTTTAAAGGGAAGGCCTGTTATTCGAGGTGCTGGGGGATTTCAGGCGGGCGACGCCAGTCTCTCTGGTTTTAGTTCTGTTCAAGCAGCTGAAAGCACAGGGATATCAGAGGATACAATAGAAGTATTAATCGCCGAGCGTCTAAAAGCCCGCGCCAACAAAAACTGGACCGAGTCCGACCGCATCCGCGATGAGCTAGCAGAGCAGGGAATCGTGCTGGAAGACCGGCCTGACGGCACGACAGACTGGCGTCGGGAATAATCATCTCTCATGCCAAGGCGCAAGGCACGCGATTGTGCCGTTGTCATTTTCCGCTAAACACAGCGAAAACAAACCGGCCGCCAGCGGAGATGACCTCACTGGTTTAATTGTCTGACAATATGCTCCGTACATCTTCCAGCAATGCCTTGCGTTGAAACAATAACTGCCAGCGAGTCCCCCCACATTGACGCCACAATACCGCAGCGCGTATTGCTGACAGCAACAGGGCGCGAATGCGATTGGCGTGGTTGGGGTTGGATATGTACACATGTTCGCCCTGCACCATGATGCGCGGTTTCAGCGTGCTGATGGTTTCTGAATACACATGCGCCAGACCGGCGACAATGTTCTCGTGGCCTTCGGGGAAATGAGCGAGCTGGCCCTGGACGCGTTCAATGCCATCGGCGACGGCCTTGAGCATGTCCGGTTTTTTTCTCAAACGACGCTCTAGTACCAGCACACCAGCCGCATATTTGGTGATGTGCAGGTCCTTGGGACGGTCATCGGCACCGGATTCAGAGCGGCCGCCAAACTGCTCTACCAGAGTGCGAAAACCAGTGCGCAATTGGGCGCGGTCGCCATAGGCGTCCTCCGCGCGGTCCACGTCGGTGAGAAAGATGCTGTGGGTGCAGGTCTCAAAATCCTGCTGGTCGATATTGCCACTGCTGGCCACCTGCTGGACCAGTTTAACGGCTTGAAACAGGCCGGCGAGGGCGATCATTCTGTCGGTACGGGTGAAGGGCATGGTGTTTGTCGGGTCTGAAGGTGATGTTGGTGAAGGTGCTGTTTTGCGGGTGGCGGCGGTCAGAGTATAACCCCGCCACCCAGGCATTCGTCGCCCTGATAAAAAACCACGGACTGCCCCGGCGTGATGGCCCGCTGGGGCGTGTCAAATACCACATGGCAGCGATCACCTTCCATTTGCGTAATGGTACAGGCCTGGTCCGGCTGGCGATAGCGCGTCTTGGCACGGCACCGGTATGGTACCTCTGCTGGGGGGCGGGCGATCCAGTTCAGTTGCTCCGCCTGCAATTCGTCACGAAACAACAGCGGATGATCGTGGCCCTGCGCCACCACCAGGATGTTGTGTTCCAGCTCCTTGCCCACCACAAACCAGGGGTCGCCGCTGCCGGTTTTAGAGCCGCCGATGCCTAGGCCCTGGCGTTGGCCCAAGGTGTAATACATGAGCCCATCGTGTTGGCTCACCACTGTGCCGTCCGGCGTTTGCATGTCGCCGGGCTGCGTCGGCAGATACTGGCTGAGAAATTCCTTGAATTTGCGTTCACCAATAAAGCAGATGCCGGTACTGTCTTTTTTGGCATGGTTGGCGAAGCCGGCCGCGCGGGCCAGCTCGCGCACTTGCGGCTTGGTGAGTTCGCCCAGTGGAAAGCGGGTTTTTTCCAGCTGTGCCTGATTCAGGGCGTGCAGAAAATAGGTTTGATCTTTGTTGGTGTCCACGGCTTTGCATAACCGGTAGTAACCATCCCGATACTCCACGCGGGCGTAGTGCCCGGTGGCAATCTGATCGGCACCGAGAACGAGAGCATGTTCCAGAAAGGTTTTAAATTTGATTTCCCGGTTGCACAGCACATCAGGGTTAGGAGTGCGGCCAGCGCGGTATTCGTCGAGAAAATGGCTGAACACGTTTTCCCAGTATTCGCTAGAAAAATTGCGGGTGTGCAGCGTGATGCCCAGCGACCGGCACACGCCGGCGGCATCTTCCAGATCGACGGCGGCGCTACAGTAGCCGTCTTTATCATCCTCCTCCCAGTTTTTCATGAACAGCCCCTGCACGGCGAATCCCTGCTGTTTCAGCAGAGAGGCTGTCACTGAGGAATCCACACCACCGGAGACGCCCACCATGATGGTGGTGGTTTGCTGTGTGTCCGTAGCGACGAGAGAATGGGAGGCGGATTCAGGGGGCATGGGGAACGATGTTTTAACGATGGCTGCGGCAGGCGGGCTTCTTCTTCCCGCTGAGGGTTTTTCCCCAGACTTCAAGTGTACCGGGTGCTGGAGTGTAAAGCCTCAGAGGGGAAAAAGTAACACTAGTTCACTGATAACTCAGGGCAGTCGGGTTTAAAAGGTCTTGATAACAGGGTTCAGATGAGGTGTCGAGGTTAACTATTTGAATGGTATCAAATGACAAAGCCACCGACAGCCTGAATACTGCACCAGTATCCCAGCATAGTCGATCCACGAGTTAACCGGCAAAAGAAGCATGAGTTGCCCGATATCTTCTTCATTGTGCTAAGCGCGGTGATTTGTGGGGCGGCCATTGAGGAGTTTGGTAAAGCTAAAAAAACTGGTTTACCGAACAACTTGAATTAACCCACGGCATCCCCTCTCACGATACCTTTGGCGATGTTTTTGCAGCGATAGAGACTGAGCAATTTAGTGAATGTTTCTCCCGCTGGGTCGCAGGCCTGGCTCACCTGACACTTAACGTGATCGGTATGTGATTTAAGCCCGATTGCCCTGAATGGTTACCATTACATGTTTAACTGCTTCACCATCAGTTTGCCCATGAAAAACAGGCATATGAACAAGAACGCGAGGAAAATATTTCGAACTTACCGGTGTCGGATTTTGCTATAATTGATTGAAATATAGCAAGTATTTTGCTTAACTTGGTGCCCTTCGGCCTTGACCCCTTAAGCCGCTTCCGGAAACTAATGAATCCCTTTGGCATTCAGCACTGCGGCGTACTTGGTATCCGTGCCCTTGATGTGTTTGGCGAGCCAGTCGTTAAGAAATACAAGCAATTCATCCACCACACTGTCATCGTTCGCATTCACGCGACGCTGGAAATCGAGTACTTCGCCCACCAGTTTTTTGTGTTTGGCTCGGTGAGTGACTAGGTGCTCGTAATCATGCCGTTCCATCAGCCCCTCTTCGTAGCCAAAGTGAGAAACCGTGTAGTCGATCAGACCCTGTAATATTCGTCCTAGTAGGTGCATGTCGCTGTTGTTTTTTACCTCATGGTATAGGTCGTTAATCAGATCAATGAGCACCAGATGCTGACGATCAATTTCCTGAATGTTGACGCTATAGGAATTATCCCACTGAAACAGTACATGATTGTGTTCAGCTTTGAATTTTTTTAGTGCTGCCCTATCAATTTGAAAACGCTTCAGCATGGATTGTGATTCCGAGGCCAGGGCCATGGCTTGGGCGCTATCTTCTACAGAGGTTTGAGCAATAATGGCGGACTGTTCCGCAGCGTTGGACATGTTGCTGATGTTGTGATCAATTTCTGTCGCCATGGCGCTTTGCTCTTCTGCTGAGGCGGCGATACGGATATTCATATCACTGATGGAGGCCACTAGCCCCGTCAGTTCCCGCAATACATTGCCTGCGTCATTGGCGTGTTCGACACTCTTGCTGGCCTGAGTGCTACTGGCTTCCATGACGTGTACTGCTTCCCGGGTGCCTGCTTGTAACTGCTCAATCATGGTCTGAATTTCCAGGGTGGATTCCTGGGTTCGACCTGCCAGGTTGCGCACTTCGTCGGCCACCACGGCGAAACCGCGTCCCTGTTCTCCGGCACGGGCGGCCTCGATGGCTGCGTTCAGGGCCAGCAGATTGGTCTGCTCGGCGATGCTGCGGATGACTTCCAGAATACCGCTGATGCTTTGGCTATTTTCTTCCAGCTGATGGATGACGCCCGCGACATGGTCCAGATCGTCGGCCAGTTTGTTGATGGAGGTGACGGCATCGCTCACCACCTGTTGGCCATTGGTGCCTGCGTCGTTGGCCTGTTGTGCCGCAGTGGCGGCCTGGGCGGTGTTGGCGGCCACGTCCTGTACCGCACTGGCCATTTGCGCGATGGCGATGGCGGTTTCCTCGATGTCTCGCACTTGGCTGTTCACCGCATTTCCGGTATTGCGGCTGGACTCGGCCAGGCGGCCTGCGACGTCCACAAACCGTGTATTGGTGCCGACCACGGTCGAAACGGTTTGGCCGACACCCTTGGCGATCGTGTTGATGGCATCGCCGATCTGGCTCATTTCATCGCGACTGTTGAGTGTTACCTGCACAGTCAGATCGCCGTCGGCGAGTTTGCTGGCGGCGTTGCTAATCTGCGCAATGTTTTGGCGTACCGAAAAATAGAAGCCGGTAAACAAATACGCTACCAGTGCGAGTACCACAACGACGACACTGGTAGCCATGATCATGTCGACACGTCCGGCTTCGATACGCTGTACGAACAGCTGGTCCAGCACCGGTACCAGCGCATCGTAGAGTTTATAGGATCCACCAATGGCGATGGTGGCGGTATTGAAAACCTGGTCACCACTGACGGTGATGGTTTCGGCGTTCAGCAGTTTGTCATTCAACAGGGCTTGCATCTCGCGGATGGCGTTATTGTTGCTGTTGGTCGGCCCCTTCAGGTCCTTGGCTGCTACGGCATTTTCTTCATAAGCCGCCTGTAATCCAGAGCTGGCATTCTTGAAATAAAGATCAATGTTGTTGGAAAGCACTGCCAGTTTTGTGTAGATTTTTGGATTGGTAAAACGGCCCTTGGCAGCCACACTAGAACCCACGGCGCGTGCCTGCCCCATATTTTCCAGCATGTTGGGCAAAGCGGAGACAATGGCTTCAGCCATATAATAGCTGTCGAGCTTCGGGTCCAGAGTGATCTCGGAGGCATTGGCAATGGTGCTCGTCAGGGCAAGCATGTCGGCGATCATGGTGCTGTGTACTTTGATGGCTTCGGCTGTGGTCATGCTCATGACATTGGCTTTGATGGCATTCCACTGACGCATTAATTTGTCCACGGCATCGCCGCTGCCGAATTGTGCCCCCAGTTTTTCGTCGAGAGTTTTAAGCTCGGCCAGGTTTTTATCGACGTTGGCACGCTTTTGCATAATGCGTTCGCGGAATTCCGCAGTGCCATTGAGGTAGGCCGCCATCATGCCGCGATGCTGCTGAATATGTTCGATGGGTTGACGCATTGTTTTGATGTAAGCCAGGCCAATGCGTTCCTTTTCAAGGAAGGCCACGTCTTCGCTGGTAGCGGAAATCAGACTAGCGCTCAAGGCCACCACTGGTATCAGCACGATCAGGAAAATGATGCCGAATTTGGTTGGGTAACGAAACCGGTTCATCAAACCAATGGCGGGGACAAGAATAGCTTCCATGTCGGTTTCCTTATATTTTTTATGGTTTAATTCCCCCGCCGCTTACGGCGAATGCTTTGCGTGAGCGAATGCCTATAAATATATTGCACCCTGGGACGAGGGCGTTTATTGAGGCATTGGTACTTAATGAATACGTGGTGGTTTTTCAAATTGAGAATCGCCCCACCAAGTTTTGTAGTTCCGTACCCAGTTTGGCAAGGTCGCCACTGGCAGCAGCTGTTTGTTGCGCCCCGGCGCTGGTTTCCATCGACATTTTGGAAATGCTGGTGATATTGCGATTGATTTCCTCCGCTGTGGCGTTTTGCTGCTCTGCTGCGCTGGCAATCTGGGTGCTCATGTCGTTGATGCGTTCTACACTGGTGGAAATAGCAGCCAGCGAATCGCCCGCCCTAGTTGCTTGCCCGACCACTAACCGGGCCTCTTCACTGCTCCTGTTCATCACTTCCACGGCTTTGCGTGAACCGCTTTGAAGTTTTTCGATGACCTGGTTGATTTCCTCTGTGGATTGCTGAGTACGCCCCGCCAGGGTGCGCACTTCATCGGCCACCACTGCAAATCCGCGGCCTTGTTCGCCAGCACGAGCAGCTTCAATGGCGGCATTTAGTGCCAGTAGATTGGTTTGCTCGGCCACGCCCTTGATCACATCTAGCACAGCGTTGATGTTCTCGCTGTCCTGCTCAAGCTGATGAATAACTTCTGTCGCGTTTTCGATTTGTCCAGCCAGTGTTTGGATGGCCGTAACAGCATCTTCCACCAGTTTTCGTCCTGCCGCTGTTTCCGTGCTGGCCTCATCAGCGGCATTGGCGCTGCCGCTGATGTTTTTACTCACCTCTTGTGCTGTGGCGCTCATTTCATTCATGGCCGTGGCCACCTGCTCGGTTTGTGATTGCTGCTCGTAAATGTTTTGGCTAGTTTGCTCGGTGATGGTTGAAAGCTTCTCAGAGGCCGCGCCCAATTGTGCGGTGGAACCGGAAATCTGGTGGACCATCTCGCGCAAATTGTTGTTCATGTCATTGGTGGCGGCGGCCAATTCCGCCAGCTCATCATTGCCTTTGACTTTCAGTTCGGGACCCGTGAGGTCGCCTTTTGCGACGGCTTTGGCACGGGCCACTGCCTCTTTTAATGGCACAGTAATCATGCGGCTGATGAATATTGCGATAATGATCCCGAGGCCCAAAGCGACCAGAGTTCCGATGATCATCGTGGTCTTCATCTGGGTGGTCTCACTTTCCAGCTTAGCGCGATCCGCTGTTGCCAACTTGTCCTGCGAAGCACGCATTTTGTCTAGGATATCCATAATAGCAGCGGCCTTGGGCGCGGCCTTAGTTCCTAACCAGTAGTTAGCCAAATTCCAGTCCTTGCCGTTACGCAGCGCGAACATTTTTGATGGTAAGGGGGTGAATTCGGCACGCAAGGTTTTGTAGGTATCCCATGCCGTTGTCTGCTTGTTGTTGAACAGGTTGCTCATGATTGAAATCTGTTTGAAACGGGCCTCGTTGATTTTCCATTTGGTACGAAAATTGTCAGAAAACTGTGCCTCACCGGAAAGCAGGTAGGCCCGGATGTTGGCGAGGCCAATCGCAAAAGAACCACGGCTGTCCGCTAGCAATTTCAGCATTTTTTTGCGCTCAGGAGTGGCGGCAAGTGTTTCTTCTTCATTGATGAGGATGCTAATAGCGCTGAGAATTTTTGCCGCCCGGGGTGCTGCCTCGGTGAGTAGCATACTGAATGCAGGGATGTTCGCATTAGTGTGGGAGATGTCTTCCACTTCCTGCTGAGTCGCCCGGAACTCCTTTAACAGTCCTTCCATTTCATCGAGTAATTCCACATTTTGTGGGTCCGTCCAATGTTTGGAAAATGCGTCCATTTTCACCATAGAAGAGTCTATTTCATCCCAGCCTCGCTGGCGCTCAGCCTTGAATTTTTCCGCTGCTGTCGGGTTGCCTCCCAAAATTATATAGCCGCGCAGTCCGGCCAGAGAGAGATGAATGCCATCGGTTATTTGCAAGCCAGCCATCACCGTTGGCAAACGTAAATCGGTGAGCCGATGTTCATCTTCGGTGATGGTGTTCATCATCAAAATATTGTTAATGGACACCAGCGCAACGAGTGCCAGCACCAAACCAAAGCCCATCAACAATTTGTTTTGGATGGTCAGTTTCATGCTATTCGGGGGAGGGTTGGATACGCGCATCATTAAATCTCTCTATTTCGTAAACGCACGGCCATATTTCGATAAACCGATTTGGAAATAAATGTTGGATGGGAGTCGAGCTCCCTTGTTAATGCGTTTGCTGTCCTGGTTTTGGTGTCAGCAAGGGGAGCGATACCGCACAATTTGAATTGTGCAACAAAAATATTCACATGCTGGTTTCTCAATTCATGGTTGCGTTATGCGGCCTGAAAAACTCAGGCTTTAGGAAATTTCTACATATTTTCAAATATAATGATTTTGTTTTTAGACGACGCAATATGTTTTTATGGTTGTCCTTTCTCTTTGTATTGAATTTTTCCACGTGGTTGCCAGCGGATTTGGCAAGATAGGAAGACAATGATGGATGAGTATTTCGGTACCATTCGCTATTTTGTTTTTCATTCAACGTGGAGAGGTGTGTTGTATCACTCGAATTGCTGGAATTCCGCAGCGGTGGTGTGGATGCTCGCAATGCGCCGCAGCTGATTTTTTCACGATCTGTTAACGTGTGTTCCACGACAATAACGGGAAAGTCATGATGGCCACTATCAACGAAATCGTTCACGCCAGCCTGCTGGTGGCAGATACTGCTCGCAGCTTGCTTTTTTACCGGAACGTGCTGGGTCTGGAGCTGGATCCGCAGCGCCCGGCACTGGGTTTTCCCGGTGCCTGGCTACAGGTGGGGCGGCAGCAGATTCATCTGCTGGAGTTGCCTAGCCCCGATCCCGTATCAAACCACTCATCGCACGGCGGCCGGGACCGGCACGTGGCGTTCAGTGTTGACGAGCTGGATGTGCTGACGGCCTCACTGGAGGCCGCTGGTGTGGAATTCACTCGCAGTCGTTCGGGGCGACGGGCAGTGTTTTGTCGTGACCCCGATGGCAATGCGCTGGAGTTTATCGAGGGTTCTGTTTCCTTGGTTGGGGCTAAATTCAAGTCGTTTGAGATAATCAGCCGATGGATATCAGATGATAAATTCAGGCTCGAATGTTTGAAAATCTCTGAGGCGGTTATGAATGATGAGTGGTATCTGTCAGCAGGGTTTGTAAGAAATTTGATTTGGGATAAATTGCAAGGATATAAAGAGGTAACGCCACTCAATGATATTGATCTAATATATTTTGACACTTCAAATACTTCACCTGATCGGGACGTTGAAATAGAAAATGAATTGGTTAAGTCTATGCCAAACTGTCATTGGTCTGTAAAAAACCAAGCTCGAATGTCATTGAAACATGGCCATGATTCATACAATGGCTGCATCGAAGCAATGTCATATTGGCCAGAAATACAGACAGCAATCGGCGTTACGCTTACGAAGGAAGGTGTAGTTAGTATTGGGTCACCCTTTTCCGCTTGTGACGTTATTAGGTTGGCGGCCACTCGAAACCCAAAATGTACATCAAAAAATGCATTTCAAGATAGGGTATCAAGTAAGAAGTGGCTTGAATTATGGCCAGAATTAACAATTGAAACATAGCAAAAGCGATAAATACGGACATCTTTCCGCAGTAGATACATCCTAAACCCGACAGGCTCCCCGCACAGCTTAAACGTCGCTCTAAAAATCTGGTTATTGCTGAGGTTTATCGTCCAGCAGACCGATAAGAGTCTCGCGCAGGTCGTGTTGCTGGGCGGTGGAAATGGGTTGATCGTCGTTGTTTGTGAGAAAAAAGATGTCTTCCGCGCGTTCGCCGAAGGTGGCGATTTTGGCGTTTTGCAACCGAATGTCGCATTCCACCAGGCCCTTGGCGATACGCGCCAACAGCCCCGGTCGGTCACTGCTGATAACTTCCATTTCGGTGCGATGGTTGTTGGCATCTTCGCGAAACAATACCCGGGTTTCAATGGGAAAATATTTTTGCTGGCGTGTCAGTCGCACGTTGGGGGAGGGCGCATCTCCCGGTGTTTTGAGGGCATTGGTCAGGCCGAGTTTGACTTCCTCCCGCCGCGCGGGATCGGCAATAGCCTCGCCGGTTTTTTCCAATACCAGAAAAGTATCGAGTGCAAAGTGGTCTGCGGACGTGATTATCCGGGCATCGGTGATGTTGAGCCCCATTCGTTCCAGCGCCGACGTGATGGTGGCGAACAGTTGATGATCGTCGCGCATGTACACGAATATTTCGCTGCCACCGCGTGGCGTATCGCTGCGCACCGTGACCAGCGGGTTTGAGTTGTCCTTGATGCTGAGTATGTTACGCGTCTGTGCGACCACTTCATTCGCCGAATGGCGCAGGAAATAGTCGGGTTTCAGTCGCCGCCAGTGGGTCTGCACTGTGGCGGGATCCATGCCGAGTTTTTTCAGCTCGGCCAGGCTGGTGTCCTGTATTTCTTCCACCAGCCCTCGATGGTCTGCCGGTTTTTCGAGGCCACGTCGCAGGGCGCGACTGGTGGCGTGAAATAGCTCGGCGAGCAGGGCGTCTTTCCAGGAATTCCACAGGCTGGGGCTGGTGGCGCGGATGTCCGCTACGGTGAGCAGGTAGAGATGATTCAGGCGTTTTTGGTTGCCCACGCGCTGGGAGAATTCGGCGATCACATCGGGGTCGCTGATGTCCTTTCGCTGCGCGGTGGTGGACATGAGCAGGTGATTTTCCACCAGCCATTTGATGATGTGGGTGTTGTGTTCATTGATTTCGTGTTCGCGGCAAAAATTGACGGCGTCCACTGCGCCTAACTGGGAATGGTTGCCTCCGCGACCTTTGCCGATATCATGAAAAAACCCTGCCAGGGTGAGCACTTCCTGTTGTTCAATGCGATGGATGGTGCGGCTGCATAACGGGAATTCGTGGGCGAATTCCGGCACTGTGAAGCGGCGCAGGTTACGCACCACAAACATGGTGTGCTCGTCCACGGTGTACACATGAAACAGGTCGTGCTGCATTTGCCCGACGATGTCGCCAAACAGGGGGACGTAAGCAGCCAATACCCCGTAACGGTTCATGCGGCGCAGTTCGTGGGTCAGCCCTGTGCCCTGCCGAAATAGTTCGACGAACAGTTCGTGGCAGCGCGGGGTGCGGCGGAATTCCGCGTCAATAAGGTAGCGGTGGTCGCGTATCAGTCGAATGGTGTCGGCGCGCACGGCACGCAGCTGCGGATCGCGGGCCATCAGCAAAAAGACCTCCAGCAGCGCCCAGGGCTCGCGCAGGAATATCTTGTTGTGGCGCGCTTCCAGCACGCCGCGGCGTGACTGGAAGCGTGTGTTAATCGTCACTGGGGGTTCGGTTTCCCCGGCGAAAAGAATTTTTTCCTCAAACAAGTTGAGCAGCATTTCGTTGAGCCGGGACAGCTCCAGCACGGTGCGGTAGTAGTCTTTCATGAACTGTTCTACCGCCAGCTTGTTGTCGGAATCTTCGTAACCAAACTGGGTGGCCAGGGTGCGCTGGTGGTCGAACAGCAGGCGGTCTTCTCGCCGTCCGGTGATGCTGTGCAGGCCGAAGCGAATGCGCCACAAAAAATCCTGCGCCTCCATCAGCGCGCAATATTCGTGCTCGGTGAGGAAATGGTGGTCCACCAGCTCGCGCAGGGTTTCGGCACCAAAGTGGCGCTTGACCACCCAGCCGATGATTTGCAGATCGCGCAGCCCGCCTGGGTTTTCCTTGATGTTGGGTTCAAGGTTGTAGGCGGTGTCGTGGAAACGGTGGTGACGGGCGACCTGTTCTTCTCGTTTGGCGCGGAAAAAATCCAGACCCGGCCAGATGTTGTTTGGGCCCACGGCTGATTTCATTTCGTGGAACAGGGCGGACGGGCCGACCAGCAGTCGTGCCTCCATCAGGTTGGTGACTACGGTGATATCGGCTTTCGCCTGTTCTACGCAGTCATTCAAGCTGCGGGTGCTGTGCCCCACTTCCAGTCCCATGTCCCACAGAAATAGCAGGAATTGTTCGATGTGTTCGGCGTGGCGGGTGATGTCTTCCTGCGTCGCGGCGAGGATCAGCAGGTCCACGTCGGAGGCGGGGTGCAGCTCTCCGCGTCCGTAACCCCCTACGGCCACCAGTGCGATGCGGGTGTCATCACGGTCGAACTGGCGCTGCCAGGCGCGGATCAGGAGTTGGTCAACTTCGGTCGCGCGTTCGGTTACCAGTTCGTGTACCGGCGCGTTGGCGTCAAATCGTTTCTTCAGCGATTCCTTGGCCGATTTGAGTTGCGCGCGAAATAGCGCCAATGGCTGTTGGGTTTGCGCCAGGGAACGGTCAAATTCAAGCCAGTCGGAGGTGGGGCAGGTATTCATTTTGATGGTAGAGGTCCAGGCAGGGGTTCGCTGATGAGTATCGGCTACTCGGGGAATTTCTGTTCCACGCCCGTCGCTGTGCGATGCGGGCGTAAAAATAGGGAGGCAGGTTTCAGATATCGTCCCCGGGCAAGCGGGTCAGCACCTCGTGGCCGTCGTCGGTGACTAAAATGGTGTGTTCCCACTGGGCGGAGAGGCTGCGGTCTTTGGTGATCACGGTCCACTCATCGGGTAGCAGCTTTACCTGGCGCTTGCCAGCATTGAGCATGGGTTCGATGGTGAAGATCATGCCGGGTTCAAGGATAGCTCCGGTGCCCCGGCTGCCGTAGTGCAGCACCTGCGGCTCCTCGTGGAAACCTTTGCCGATGCCGTGGCCGCAGTATTCCCGTACCACGGAGCAGTTATTGGTCTCGGCGTGCTGCTGAATGGCGTGGCCAATGTCGCCAAGATAGATGCCGGGTTTGACCATTTCAATGCCTATCCGCAGACATTCACGGCTGATGCGGCACAGGCGCTGAGCCAGGATGGAAGGTTCGCCGACGAAGAACATTTTGCTGGTGTCGCCGTGGTAGCCGTCTTTGATGAGGGTCACGTCAATATTGACGATATCGCCGTTTTTCAGCTTTTTGTCGCTGGGGATGCCGTGGCAGACCTGATGATTCACCGAGGTGCAAATGGATTTGGGGAAGCCGTGGTAGTTCAGCGGCGCGGGGGTCGCGTCCTGCGTGTTGATGGTGTACTCATGACAGATGTCGTTGAGTTCATTGGTGGTGACTCCTGGTTTTATGTGGGAGGCGATCATGCGCAGTTGCTCGGCGGCCAATTGCCCGACGACGCGCATTTTTTCGATATCTTCGGCGGTTTTGATGATGATACTCATGATGTATGGGGTTCCTGGACTCGATGGCCCGTAGGCGGAAATTCGGTGTTTTCATTTGTTGAAAAAGGTCGCATATGGTATAAAGCCCGCGCCATTTAGGCAATCACCGGGAAGGTGGTGACGATTACGCTTTTAAACGTCCCCCAACCCGTAAATCCGCACACGCGCCGACACGTATTTCAGGGTGCCTGGACAGCAGCATTAGCTGTAACCGGGTTGAAATATGGGGCGCGTGGAGGCCAAACCCGATTCAGGAGTTGAATTATGTCCAAAGTGACCATGCGTCAAATGTTGGAGGCTGGTGTGCATTTCGGCCACCAGGCCCGTTACTGGAACCCCAAGATGGCAGAGTACATCTTCGGCGAGCGTAACAAAATCCATATTATCAATCTCGAAAAGACCCTTCCGATGTACAACGATGCCACGAATTTTCTGGGCAAGTTGGCGTCCGGCAAGGGCAAAGTCCTGTTTGTAGGCACCAAGCGTGCCGCAGGGGACAACGTCAAGGAACATGCCGAACGTGCGGGTATGCCGTATGTGAATCACCGCTGGCTGGGTGGCATGCTCACCAACTTCAATACCGTCAAGCGCTCCATCCAACGGCTCAAAGAACTGGAAGCCATGGCCCTGGACGGCAGTTTTGCCAAAGTCGGTAAGAAAGAAGCCCTGATGCTGACCCGTGAGCAGGAAAAGCTGAATCGCAGCCTCGGCGGCATCAAGGATATGAACGGTCTGCCCGACGCCGTGTTCGTCATTGACGTAGGGCACGAAAAAATCGCTGTCTCCGAAGCCCGTAAGCTGGGCATTCCGGTGGTGGGTATCGTAGACACCAATACCAATCCAGATGGCATTGACTACATCGTGCCCGGTAACGATGACGCCATGCGCGCCATTCAGCTATACGTGCGAGGCGTGGCGGACGCCATTGTGGAAAGCCGTTCCGCAGTGCTACAGACCGCTGGTAGCGGGGACAGTTTTGTTGAGGTCATCGAAGAGCCCGCTGTGGAAAAACCTGCGGCTGTTGAAGCGCCTGCGGTTGTCGAAAAAGTTGTGGCCGCCGAAACACCTGCGGCTGCTGCGGAAAGCAAATAAAGGCAAACCCTGTTCGCCGGGCCGTTTGAGGCCCGTGAGTATTCGGCATACCACAAGTGAAAGAGACGCTCACCGGCCAGATATTTTTAGGCCGGTGAGTTCGTTGCAGCGCCAGGCGTTGCAACGGCTCAAACAGATCAACGAATTTCGAGGACAAGCACAATGGCAATTACAGCAGCCCTGGTAAAGGAACTGCGCGAGCGCACCGGCGCCGGCATGATGGAGTGCAAGAAGGCACTGGTGGAAATGGATGGCGACATCGAAACCGCCATCGAACACATGCGCAAAACCGGCCTGGCCAAGGCCGATAAAAAGGCGGGCCGCATCGCCGCCGAGGGTTTGATCATTTTCAAAGGCAGCAACGACGGAAAAACTGCCGCCATGGTGGAAGTGAACTGCGAAACTGATTTTGTCACCAAGGGTGAGGATTTCCTGGGTTTTGCCAATGCGGTGACTCAGGCAGCGCTGGACAACCAGCCTGCGGATTTGGATGTTCTGTTGGCGATATCGCTGGACAGCGGTGCTACCGTGGCTGACGCCACCAAAGCCTTGATCGCGAAGGTCGGCGAAAATATAAACGTGCGCCGTTTTGTGGCCCGCAGCACTGATGGTGTGCTGGCGGCTTACCTGCACGGCGGTCGCATCGGTGTGTTGGTGGAGTTGCAGGGTGGTAATGAGGCCCTGGCAAAAGATATCGCCATGCACATCGCGGCCAGCAAGCCCGCCTGTGTCGCCGAATCCGATGTGTCCGCTGAGCTGATCGAGAAAGAAAAAGAGATTTTCGCTGCGCAGGCCGCCGAGAGTGGCAAGCCCCCTGAGATTGTCGAAAAAATGGTAGCTGGTCGCATCAAAAAATTCCTCAAGGAAGTCACCCTGCTGGGTCAGCCTTTCGTCAAAAATCCCGACCAGACCGTGGAACAGTTGCTGAAGGACGCCGGTGCCACCGTGGTGAGTTTTGATCGCCTGGAAGTGGGTGAGGGTATCGAGAAAAAAGTCGAAAATTTTGCTGAAGAAGTGATGGCCCAGGCCAAAGGTTAGCCAATGACAGATTCCACCGGCAAGGTTGTGTACAAGCGTATCCTGCTGAAGCTCAGCGGAGAGGCATTAATGGGGGATGCCGAGTTTGGCATTGACCCCGCAGTGATCGATCGCACCTCGGTGGAAATCAAGCAACTGGTGGATGCAGGCATTGAAGTCGCACTGGTGATCGGGGGCGGCAATATTTTCCGTGGCGTGAGCCTCGCTGCCAGCGGCATGGAACGCACCACCGGCGATTACATGGGCATGTTGGCCACGCTGATTAATGCCCTTTCCATGCAGGACGCCCTGGAGCGGCATGGCATGGAAGTGCGGGTATTGTCTGCCCTGGCGGTCAAAGAGGTGAGTGAGCCTTACATCCAGCGCCGAGCGGTTCGGCACCTTGAAAAGGGCAGAGTGGTGATTTTTGCCGCGGGTACCGGTAATCCATTTTTTACCACAGACTCGGCCGCTAGCCTGCGTGGTCTCGAAATCGGAGCGCAACTGGTGCTCAAGGCCACCAAGGTGGACGGTGTTTATTCTGCCGACCCGATGAAAGATAAAAATGCGGTGCGCTATTCCACATTGAGTTATGACGAAGTGCTGGCAAAAAAACTGGGCGTCATGGATGCAACGGCTATTGCCCTGTGCCGAGACCAGTCCATGCCAGTGCGTGTTTTTAATATGAACAAACCCGGTGCGTTGATGCGCATCATGATGGGTGAGGACGAAGGCACGCTGGTTCAATAGTGCTGGGATGCAGAGAGAGAAAACGCCCCATGATCGATGAAATCCAAAAAGACGCCCAGAGTCGCATGGGCAAAAGTATTGACTCACTCAAAAGTGAATTAACCAAGCTACGCACAGGTCGTGCCCATACCAGTTTGCTTGACCATATTACCGTGGATTACTACGGCAGCCCCACGCCGCTGTCACAAGTAGCGACGGTTTCGGTGACCGATGCCCGCATGTTAACGGTCACGCCCTGGGAAAAACCCATGGTGCAGGTTGTGGAAAAAGCCATTCTCACCTCAAACTTAGGACTCAATCCCGCCACCTCCGGCACCGTAATTCGCGTGCCGTTGCCGCCGCTGACGGAAGAGCGTCGCAAGGACATGATCAAGCTGGTGCGTAGCGAGGGTGAACATGCCAAGGTGGCCATCCGCAATATCCGTCGTGACGCCAACAGCGATGTGAAGGCGCTGCTGAAAGAAAAAGACATTACCGAAGATGAAGAACGTCAGTCCGAAGACAGTGTGCAAAAACTCACGGACAAGTACATCGCCGAAGTGGACCTGGTGTTAAAGGAAAAAGAAAAAGATTTGATGGAGTTGTAAGTACCACCATTTCTGGCGTTAAAGGAATAAAACCACAGCTTATTTTCGGATAGGTATTTTTGTCGGTGATGAAACAAAAACTCAATTTGTCAGGCCTGGAACTGCCCCGGTTCTCCATGATTCTTTCTCGGTTGTTGGCATGTTGCCCATCAGAAAATGCCGCTGCCGTCAGCGCAAGGGTTAGATGACGCATGTCGGGTGATCAAGCAGCCGTGTCCCACACTGCGCAAACGCTGCCCCGTCATGTGGCCATTATTATGGATGGCAATGGCCGCTGGGCGGAAAGCCGCAACAAAATGCGCATCATGGGCCATCGTGCTGGCGTGGAGGCCGTACAAGGCGTCGTGGAAGTCTGTGCGAAAAAAAAGGTGGAAGTCCTGACATTGTTTGCGTTTAGCAGCGAAAATTGGCGACGCCCGAAGAAAGAAGTGGGTTTGCTTATGGAACTGTTTATGACCGCGCTGGGGCGGGAGATAAAACGCATGCACAAAAACAATGTGCGCCTACGCGTTATCGGCGACATTGGAAAATTCAGCAAACCCCTGCAAGACCGCATCAAAAAAGCAGAGGCGTTGACCCACGATAACACTGGACTGACCGTGGTGGTGGCAGCCAACTACGGCGGGCGTTGGGATGTTGCCCATGCGGCCAAAAAACTGGCGGCGCGGGTGGCGGCGGGCGAATTGTCCGTGGATGATATTTCCCCGGAGCTTATAGCGCAGGGTCTTTCCACTCATGGTCTGCCGGAACCGGACTTGTTTATTCGCACGGGTGGGGAGCAGCGCGTCAGTAACTTCATGTTATGGCAGCTGGCGTATACCGAACTCTATTTTACCGACACCCTGTGGCCGGATTTCGACGAAACAGCACTGGACGAAGCCTTTGTCTCTTTTGCCGGTCGTCAGCGGCGATTTGGCCGCACCGGAAAACAGGTTGTGCAAGCGTGCCAACCCGACAGTTGCCAACACGATGCTTAAACAGCGCATAATCACCGCCTCTATTCTCGCGCCGCTGATTATCTGGGCGGTGCTGGCGTCTCCCACGCCGTATCTTGCTCTGGTCCTCGGTGTACTCATTGTTCAGGGCGGCTGGGAGTGGGGCGGTTTCATGAAACTTGAATCCCTGCCCTTGCGCGGTTTGTACGCGGCGGTGGTCGGTGGCTCGTTACTTGCTGTTTGGGGATGGGTGGACTGGGCCGCCAATGGCTGGTTGGTTTTACCGGTGCTGAGTCTTTTCTGGTGGTTGTTGGCGTTAGTGTGGGTGTGGAGCTTTCCCCATTCGGTGCGGCGCTGGTCTTCACGCTGGATGCAAACGGTGATCGGTTTGCTGGTGCTGGTTCCCGCCTGGCTGGCAGTGGTGGGGCTGCATCAAACTCCCAGCCAGGGGCCAGCCTTGGTGCTGTACCTGTTGTTATTGATTTGGTGCGCTGACATTGGCGCCTATTTTGGTGGCCGTCGCTGGGGAAAGCGAAAACTAGCGGCCGAGGTTAGCCCGGGAAAAACCTGGGAAGGAGTGTGCAGCGCATTGGCGGCCAGCTTGGTTTTTGCGGTGCTCGGTTCGTACTTTTTCGGAATCTCGGGGAACCCGATGTTGGCGTTGGTGGTCTTGTCGCTGGTGACCGTTATTTTTTCCATTTTGGGTGACTTGACCGAAAGTATGTTCAAGCGCCACGCAGGCGTAAAAGACAGTGGTGTGTTGTTGCCAGGGCATGGCGGCGTGCTGGATCGCATCGACAGCATCACCGCAGCGGCGCCGGTGTTCGTCGTGGGCCTATGGTTGTTTGATTTTCAACAATGGAATTTCAGTTGACCGCGCCTCCGTATCCATCATCCGGTAATTTTTCGGGGGGAGCGCCTGTTGGCGTCACCGTGCTTGGGGCTACCGGCTCCATCGGTGTGAGCACCCTGGACGTTATCGGTCGGCACCCGGACCGGTATCGGGTGGTGGCCCTTACCGCCAACCGACAGGTGGACCGCCTGCTGGCGCAATGCCGCCGGTTTAAACCTGAATTTGTGGTGCTGGCAGATTCGGATGCCGCCGAACAAGCACAGGCGCACATCACCTCGGAAGGTCTGGCTACCACGGTGCTTACGGGTATTGAGGGCCTGGAGACGGTGGCCTCGCTGGAACAAACCGATCAGGTGATGGCAGCTATTGTGGGGGCGGCGGGGTTGCGTCCCAGCCTGGCTGCGGCTCGCGCGGGCAAGCGGATTCTGTTGGCCAACAAGGAAGCCCTGGTCATGTCCGGGCAGCTGTTTATTGATGAGGTGCGCGATAATCACGCCGAGTTATTGCCCATCGATAGTGAACACAACGCCATTTTTCAGAGCATGCCGGTGGATTTTGATCGCGGGCTGGATGCCGTCGGTGTCGAGAAAATTTTGCTCACTGCATCGGGTGGCCCATTTCGTACTGCTGATGCTGCCCAACTGGAAAAAGTCACTCCCGAGCAGGCCTGCGCCCATCCCAATTGGAGCATGGGCCGGAAAATTTCCGTGGATTCCGCCACCATGATGAACAAAGGGCTGGAACTGATCGAGGCCTGCTGGCTGTTCGGTACCACGCCGGATCGTATCCAGGTGGTGATTCACCCACAAAGTGTGATTCATTCCATGGTGTCTTATGTTGATGGCTCGGTGCTCGCCCAGTTGGGTCATCCCGACATGCGCACCCCCATAGCACACGCCATGGCTTGGCCCCAACGCATGACCTCCGGCGTCAAACGTCTCGACCTGTTTGACGTGGCGCGACTGGATTTTGAAGTGCCGGATTTGGTGCGTTTCCCCTGCCTGCGTCTGGCCTATGAAGCCGCTGCTGAGGGGGGGACGGCCCCGGCGATTTTGAATGCCGCCAATGAAATCGCGGTGGAGGAATTCCTCGCCGGGCGGACGACCTTTACCGATATCCCCGTGGTGGTTGAAACCACCTTGAATAAGCTTACCGCAGTGCCCGCCGAGTCTCTGGACATTGTGTTGGATGCGGATCGGGCTGCGCGTGAAACAGCGCAAGATTTTGTGAAAGGAATGCATGCATGAGCAGTTTTATTATCTCGGTACTGGCGCTGGTCGTCACGTTGGGCCTATTGATCGCATTTCACGAGTTCGGCCATTTTTGGACGGCACGTAAACTTGGCGTGAAAGTGCTGCGGTATTCCGTCGGTTTTGGCAAACCGCTGTTGATGCGCCGCAGCGGACCCGATCAAACCGAATATGTGCTGGCGATGATACCGCTGGGTGGTTACGTCAAAATGCTGGACGAGCGCGAGGGCGAGGTCGCACCGGAAGAGCAGCATCGCGCTTTCAATCGCCAAACCGTGTGGCGTCGTTTCGCCATCGTCGCGGCCGGGCCGATGTTCAATTTTATTTTTGCCATCCTGGCTTTTTGGCTAATGTATGTGATTGGCGTGCCCGGCATGAAACCCATCATCGGCGAGGTGCTACCGGAGTCACCCGCCGCTGTTGCGGGATTTCAGACCGGCGACCAAATTACCAGCATCAACGGCCACTTGACGCCCACCTGGAGCACGGCCCGAATAACCCTGCTGGATGAAACGCTGGATGCGGACAGCGTGTCCGTGGTGGTGCGCGGAAAAGACGGCCAAGCACAAACGCTGACGCTGTCGGTGGCCGATATTCCTGCGGAGAAAAAGCAAAAAAACCTGTTTTCACATCTGGGCTTGGCTCCCGCGCGTCCGTTGCTGCCAGCGGTATTAGGCGAATTGAAAGCTGGCGGCGCGGCCGAGCAGGCAGGCTTGCGTTCGGGTGACCAGGTGCTGAGTGCCAATGGTGAACCGCTGGCGGACTGGATGGCGCTGGTGGACGTGGTTCGAAAAAATCCCGGCAACAGTCTTCAGCTTGAAGTGGAGCGCGACGGCGCGGTGCTCAACATTGGGGTGACCCCGGCCGTGACGGAGCAAGACGGCAAAAGCGTTGGTCTTATCGGCGCTGGTGTGAAACCGGCAGGGCCACCGCCGCCGGAACTGGCCGCCGAAGTGCAGTATCCTGTCTTTGAGGCGATGGGTGTCGCCACGGCCAAAACCTGGCAACTGTCGGTGCTGACCCTGCGCATGATCGGGAAAATGTTTACCGGCGAGGTGGCGCTGAAAAACCTTAGTGGCCCCATCACCATCGCCACGTATGCAGGCTATACCGCCAGCATCGGGATTGGTGCTTTCCTGTATTTTCTGGCGGTGGTCAGTATCAGCTTAGGGGTGCTCAATTTATTGCCGGTGCCACTGCTCGATGGTGGGCACTTGATGTATTACCTCATTGAAATGATCAAGGGTAAACCTTTGTCCGATGCAGTTCAGGCCCGAATGCAACATGTAGGCGTTGCTTTTTTGGTTCTGTTGATGACACTCGCGTTATATAACGATGTCGCCCGCCTTGTCTCGGGTCAATAGTCGGTTGCTTGTGTCGCCTGATCAATATACTCATCAGTAGGGGAAAGTTTTGAGCGTTATTGATTTATTTTTTGTGGATCGTCTTGCGCATTTGCGCCGGGTGAGTGCTGCCGTTTTGATGGGCTGCTTCTGGTTTTTTGCCAGTGCGCCAACATGGGCTGTGGACGCGTTTGTGGTTGAAGATATCGAAGTGCTTGGCTTGCAGCGTATCTCATTGGGCACCACATTTAATTACTTGCCCGTTAAAGTGGGAGAAAAATTTGATGACACGAAAGCTGGAAATGTTATTCGGTCCTTGTACAAAACCGGTTTTTTTGAAGATATTCAACTGAGTCGCAAAGACAATATTCTGGTGGTGAATGTGGAAGAACGCCCGTCCATTGCCAAGATAAAAGTGTTTGGTAACAAGGATCTGCAAACAGACGATTTGAATTCGGCTCTGAAAGAAGTGGGGTTGACGGAAGGCCGAATTTTTAACCGCTCGTTATTGGATCAAATGGAACAGGAACTTCAGCGGCAGTATTTCAGCCTCGGTAAATACGGAGCAACCGTCAGCACTAAGCTCACCGACCTAGAGCGCAATCGCGTGGATATTGTCATCGACATCAACGAGGGTGATGCTGCGCAAATCAAGCAAATCAATATTGTCGGTGCGAAGGCCTTTGATGAGGAAAGGCTGCTGGACAAATTTGAACTGAGCCCTCCAACTATGTGGTCTGGAATTTCTGGCAGTGGAAAATACTCCAAACAAGAATTGCAGGGGGATTTGGAAACGCTGAAATCGTATTATCTTGATCGCGGTTACATTCGATTCAACATTGATTCCGCCCAGGTTTCCATCACACCGGACAAACGTGATGTTTACATCGGCATCAACGTGACCGAGGGTAAAAAATACACCGTCAGTGGTGTCAAGCTGGCTGGCAACCTGATTGTGCCGAAACCGGAATTGGAGGCGTTGCTGCAAGTAAAAGCGGGTGATGTTTTTTCCCGGCGGGCGATAGCCAACACCACCAATAAAATCAGTGGAAGGCTGGCCGTTGATGGTTATGCCTTTGCCAATGTTAATGCGGTGCCGGATGTCAACGAAGAAAAACGTAGCATTGCGCTGACTTTTTATGTGGAACCTGGTAGCCGCGTGTATGTGAGACGTATCAACATCACCGGTAATACAAAAACCCGAGATGGCATTGTGCGTCGTGAAATACGGCAAATGGAAGGAGGGTGGCTGTCTACGCCATTGGTGGAACGCTCCAAAATACGGCTGCAAAAACTAGGCTATTTTGGTTCAGTCAATGTGGAAACTCTGGCTGTCGCCGGTACCACCGACCAGGTGGACCTGAACTTTGGCGTGGAGGAAGGCTCTACCGGAAACTTCACTGCGGGGCTGGGGTATGGAGATACTCAAGGTTTGTTGCTCAATATGAGCGTGACCCTGAATAACTTTTTGGGCACGGGTAAACGGGTCAGCACTCAAATCAACAACAGCAGAGTGAACACAATTTATCGCTTTAGTTACACCAATCCTTATTACACACCTGACGGTATTAGCCGGGGGTTCAGTCTGAGTTCTCGGTCA
The DNA here is from genome assembly GCA_013151575.1 of Gammaproteobacteria bacterium. Taxonomy (GTDB): domain Bacteria; phylum Pseudomonadota; class Gammaproteobacteria; order SZUA-152; family SZUA-152; genus SZUA-152. The sequence continues at coordinate 12,987 of JAADHZ010000073.1, read as the reverse complement.
ACCAATGCGGCGCGGGCCAACCTAGCGGCCTATTCCACCAACCGCAATAACGCGACCGTGACCTATGGTTTTCCCCTCACGGAATACAGTCGTGCTTCCTTGAGTCTGGGTTTCGAAAATACTCGCCTCAGAATCCGGAGTGATACGGCACCTCCAACCTATCAGACATGGGTCGAAAAAAATGGCAACAATTTTAACGCTTTCATCACCTCAATGAGCTGGTCTCATGACACGCGGAATCGCGCCATATTTCCGGACCGAGGTGCTTACACGCTACTGTCCGCACGGGTGGCCACCCCTGGTGGAGATTTGGAATATTACAAATTGGGTGTTCGCCAACGCTGGTATAAAGCCATTACCGATACCGTCACGTTTTCGCTGGCCGGAGAATTGGGGTACGGCGACAGTTATGGTGGCACCAGCGCATTACCCTTTTATGAACACTACTACGCTGGCGGCAGTCGCTCAGTGCGTGGTTTTCGTGGCAATACCCTGGGTCCCCGTGATGATCTGAATACCAGGCGCGCTATCGGCGGCGCTTCCAAGGTCATTGGCCGCATGGAATTGTTCTTTCCATCACCCTTTGCGGAGGAGGAAACGCGGACCTTCCGGCTTAGCACCTTCATTGATGTCGGTAATGTATTTGGCGCGTCGGAAAAAGTGGATCTTAACGGTTTACGGTCGGCCTATGGTCTTTCGGCGGTATGGATTACAGGGGTGGGTGCCCTGACATTCAACTGGGCCTGGCCATTGCGCTCGAAACCGGAAGACACGACAGAATTTTTCCAATTTTCCATTGGGGCACCTTTCTGATTTTACATGTTTGGGTCATGCTCGGATTCGTGGCATCATTAGCGACTCGCCTCGCCCAAAATGGTGAGAGATGTGGTGTTGCCCAGCCGGGTTTTTGCCATGGTTAGGTGCGTAGCTGAATCAACATGTTGACCTAAAAACTAAACAATTAGAGGTAAGTGCAGTGAGTGACACTGTTCACAAAAAATCAAAAGGTTGCTGGCGGGCCGTTAGCCTGGGTTTACTGCTGAGCGTTTACACGCTGGCTGTGGATGCGGCGGAGTTTAAAATCGGTTTCGTCAACGCGCCACGGGTGTTGGAAGAAGCCCCACAGGCGGAGGCTGCACGTGACCGTTTGGAGAAAGAATTTTCACCGCGCGATAAAAAGCTAGTGGCCAGCCAAAAGGACATGCGTGATCTGGAAGACAAACTCACCCGTGATGGTGCCATTATGAGCGAGTCGGAGCGTCGTAAACTGGAGCGCGATATTATTTCCCGCAAGCGGGAATTGAAACGCGGCCAGGATGAATTTCGCGAAGATCTGAATATTCGCCGTAACGAGGCCTTCGATAAATTACGCCGCCGGGTGTTCGAAGTGATCAGCGATATTGCCAAAAAACAGAATTACGATCTTGTGCTGAGTGACGGAGTGGTGTACTCCAGCGACCGTGTTGATATCTCCGATCAAGTGCTGGGGCGTCTTAAGCAGGAATTTAACCAGGGCGCCAAAAAATAAAAACCGGGCACGCTATGTTCACTCTGCGGGCACTGGCAAAAAGGCTTGATGCCCGTGTTGTGGGTGATGGCGACTACGTGGTGTCAAAAGTCGCCAGCTTGGTTGATGCCGGAGCAGGGGATATCACTTTCCTTGCCAACCCCCGCTTATGCCGCAAGCTCGCCGGTGTTAACGCTTCTGCGGTCATACTCGCAGAAAAAGATTTGCCGTATCTGCGCACCAACGGCTTGGTGGTGAGCAATCCTCATGCGGCTTATGCACAGGTTGCCGCTTGGCTGTATCCTGCGCCGGTATCTGAACCCGGCGTACATCCTTCCGCGGTCATCCACGAGCAGAGCCAAGTACATTCAGAGGCCCGGGTAGGGCCGCAATGTGTCGTGGAGGCCGGTGCGGTGTTGGCTGCGGGGTGTGATATTGGTCCGGGTTGCGTCATCGGCGTCAATGCGGTGATCGGCGCCGACACCCGGCTGCTGGCCAATGTCACCATTAGTCACGGATGCAGGATCGGCGCCCGGGTGATTCTGCATCCCGGCGTGGTGATCGGTGCGGACGGCTTCGGTCTCGCCAAGGACCAGGGACGCTGGCTGAAGGTGCCGCAAGTAGGGCAAGTGGTGATTGGTGATGATGTTGACATCGGGGCCAACACCACCGTGGATCGTGGGGCCCTGGAAGACACCATTATTGGTGACGGCGTTAAACTCGACAACCTCGTCCAGATTGGCCACAACGTGCGCATCGGGGCTCACACCGCCGTCGCCGCGTGTTCCGCCATCGCCGGTAGTGCGCGTATCGGAGCCCACTGTGCCATCGGCGGCGCTGTGGGCATTGTGGGCCATCTCGAGATCGCGGATAATGTCACCATTACGGGCATGTCCCATGTGGCCAAATCCATTACCGAATCGGGTGTTTTCTCCTCTGGGACACCGCTGGAAAAAAATGCCCAGTGGCGCAAAAATTATGTGCGAATGAAGCAGCTGGACGATATGGCCCGGCGACTGGGTCGGCTGGAAAGCCGTTTGCAGGAAACGAAAGAAGACTAGGAAGGCGGTTCAACACCGCTGGATGCACAAAAATAACGATCCTAAGGGATTACCCTCGCTGAAGATTCCAAGGGGGCGGGAAATGCCCGGCCGGTTGTCCGCACTTTTTGAGATGTATGTGGTCGATACATGGGTTCGGGCCGATTTTCAAAACCACACAAAATAAATGAGATCAATTTTGGATACACAGTTAGATACACTTGATATCTTTGAAGTTCTCGAACACCTGCCGCACCGCTACCCATTTTTGCTGATTGATCGCGTGCTTGAATGCAATGTGGGCGAGCGTTTGGTGGGGATCAAAAACGTCACCTACAACGAGCCTTATTTTCAAGGGCATTTTCCGCATCGCCCGGTGATGCCCGGGGTGTTGATTCTCGAAGCCCTGGCGCAGGCCACGGGCATCCTGGCATTCCGCACTAGCGGAAAAGTGCCGGACAATGACTCGTTGTACTACCTCGTGGGGATAGACAAAGCGCGCTTTAAACAGCCCGTTGTGCCCGGTGACCAACTGGTGCTTGAAGTCGATGTGATTAAATCGAAACGCGGTGTTTGGAAGTTTAACGGCGTCGCCAAGGTGGATGACAAAGTCGTCTGTTCTGCCGAATTAATGTGTGCGGAGCGTGGCGTCAACATCTAGCGCAGGTCGCAACGGTTCTCCGGTATTACGCGTTGGCGTCAGCATGAACGCCCATTTTGTCGAGGTATCCACGTATTGATTCACCCTCAGGCCATTGTTGATCCTTCCGCCAAACTCGCCGATGGCGTGAGCGTGGGGCCGTTTTCCGTTATCGGGGCCAATGTGGATATTGGGGCAGATACGGTGATTGCCTCCCACGTGGTCATTGACGGCCCGGCGCGCATCGGCCGCGACAACAAAATTTATTCCTTTGCCTCCGTGGGCGGTGACCCACAGGATAAAAAATACGCCGATGAGCCGACTCACTTGGAAATCGGCGATCGCAATGTGATCCGCGAGTACTGCACCATCAGTCGCGGCACCACGCAGGACGAGGGGCTGACACGGATTGGCAATGACAACTGGATCATGGCTTACGTGCACATCGCCCATGATTGCCGGATCGGCAATGACACCATCCTCGCCAACAGCGCCACCCTGGCTGGCCACGTCACCCTGGAAGACCGCGTGATCCTCGGCGGTTTTACCCTAGTGCACCAGTTTTGCAAAATTGGCGAGCACAGCTTCACGGCCATGAACAGCGTGATCTCCAAAGATGTGCCACCGTTTCTCATGGTCTCCGGCCACATGGCTAAACCCCACGGGCTCAACAGCGAAGGCCTCAAACGGCGCGGATTCAACCGCGAAACCCTCAGCACCCTACGCAAGGCCTACAAGACGATCTATCGCTCAGGCCTTACCCTGGAGCAAGCTTCGGAAAAACTCAATGCCATGGCGCAGGACAGCGCCGAAGTGGCACAGATGCTGGCGTTCATCGGCGCGTCCGGCAGAGGGATTATCCGTTAGTCGCATGGGTGGGCCACTGCGCATCGGCATCGTGGCGGGCGAGGCGTCTGGCGATTTGCTGGGAGCTGGGCTCATCAATGCCATTCGCCAGCGCTATCCCACGGCTCAGATCGAAGGCATCGCTGGCCCTGAAATGATCGCAGCCGGTGCTCGTTCCTTGTTTGCCATGGACCGATTGTCGGTGATGGGCATTGTCGAGGTATTGGGGCGTTATCGCGAATTGCTGGGTATTCGTCGCCAGTTGGTGGAGCACTTCAAAGATAACCCTCCCGATGTTTTCATTGGCATCGACGCGCCGGATTTCACTCTCGGTCTGGAACGTCAGCTGCGGGATGTCGGCATCAAAACGGTGCACTACGTGAGCCCCTCCGTGTGGGCCTGGCGACAGGGCCGGGTGAAAAAAATCGCCCGTTCCACCGACCTGATGCTGACCCTGTTTCCGTTCGAAAATGACATCTACCAGCGCCACCATGTCCCCGTGCGTTTCGTGGGCCACCCGCTGGCGGACAGCATTCCTCTGACGGTGGACCGTATCGCTGCCCGGCAGGCTTTGTCGTTGCCGGCGGAGGCCGAGATACTGGCGCTACTACCCGGCAGCCGTTCCAACGAGCTGAAGTATCTGGCCGACACGTTCATCGACACCGTGCGCTGGTTGCGGGAGCGGCGGCCCGGGTTGGTGGTGGTGGTGCCGTTGGCCAATGCGGCGCGACGCCAGCAGTTCGAGGCGGCCCTGGCTCGTATCGACAATGCGCCTGAGTTGCGGCTGGTGGATGGGCAATCACGAGAGGTGATGGCCGCCGCCAACGCAGTGTTACTGGCCTCCGGCACCGCCGCACTGGAAGCCATGCTGCTCAAGCGTCCGATGGTGGTAGCTTACCGTCTGGCCACGCTGAGCTATTGGCTAGTCAAACGCCTGGTGCGGGTGAGCAACTACTCTCTGCCCAATCTGCTGGCAGGAGAAACGTTGGTGCCGGAACTCATTCAGCACGATGCGAGCCCGGAAAAACTGGGCGCTGCTGTGCTGGAATTTCTGCAAAACCCTGAGGTCGCCGAGCAGGTGCACCGCCGTTTCGACGAGATTCATCGCCAACTGCGCCTGGGCGCCAGCGAGCAGGCGGCGGACGCCGTACTGGCCCTGCTGGAAAAAAATACCCATGAATAAACCAGTCAAACCCAGCCCTTCAGCCTCGCAGGCATTGGTTGCCGGCGTGGACGAAGTCGGACGGGGTCCGCTGGCCGGGCCAGTGGTCACCGCCGCGGTGATACTGGACCCCAGTCGGCCCATCATCGGCTTGGCGGACAGCAAAAAACTGTCAGAGGCACGGCGTGAATCCCTGGCTTCGATCATCAAACAGTCGGCCCTGTCCTGGTCGCTGGGACGCGCCGAAGTGGAAGAAATCGACGAGCTGAACATCCTGCAAGCCACCCTGCTGGCCATGCAGCGAGCCGTGGCTGGGCTGAGCATTGCGCCGAATCATGTGCTGGTGGACGGTAATCGCTGCCCGCAGCTGCCGTGCAGCGCGGAGGCCATCATCAAGGGCGACGGCAGCGTGCCTGCCATCAGCGCGGCCTCCATCATCGCTAAAGTGGCGCGGGACCGGGAGATGGTGGTGCTGGATAAAAACTACCCTGGTTACGGTCTGGCCAGACACAAAGGCTATCCCACCAAGGCCCACATCGCGGCGCTGGTCGAGCTGGGGGTTACCCCCATCCATCGACGCAGCTTTGCACCGGTGCGTCGATTGCTGGAAAATGCCACGGGGTAGGGCGCAGACTGCGCGGCGATTTTTTCTTACTTTCCAAAGGCAAGCGACGAATACACCATGCATCCACTTCAACACCTGCTCGAAAACAACATGCGCTGGGCCAGCGGTCAGACAGCCGACGACCCACATTATTTTCAACGCCTGTCCACACAGCAAAATCCCGACTATCTGTGGATCGGCTGCGCGGACAGCCGGGTGCCAGCCAACGAGATTATCGGCCTCGATCCCGGCGAGGTGTTCGTACACCGCAACGTGGGCAATGTGGTGGTACACACGGACATGAATTGTCTGTCGGTGATCCACTACGCGGTGGAAATATTAAAGGTCAAACACATCATCGTCTGTGGCCATTATGGCTGCGGCGGCGTGCAGGCGGCGATGGAAAATCGCCAGCATGGGTTAATCGACAATTGGTTGCGGCATATCAAGGATGTGTACTATAAACACCAGCTCGATGTGGACGGCATCGACGACGTAGCTCACCGCCGGGAGCGGGTCTGTGAGTTAAACGTCGTCGAACAGGTCGCGAACGTGTGCTACACCACCATCGTGCAAAATGCCTGGCTGCGTGGGCAGCCGCTAGCCGTGCACGGCTGGGTATACGGCCTGCGGGACGGGCTGATCAATGACCTTGGCATCACTATTGATGACCCCGAAAAAATTGCCCCCACCTATCGCATGGCGGACCTGCCTTAAAAAGCGACAAATACACGGCTACACTCAAAAAATGATGAATAATAAAAGTGTTTTTGCAATCGCATTTTTTTCTATTTTGTTTTTTTTTTGGGGATGTAATAGATTGGAATCTTCCCCAATTAAAAAAACAATCAATGAAGAAAAAGAATGGTTTAAGAACCATTTTGGTGAACATATTGAGGTATTAAAAAAAATAAATGATCAGATAATTATACTAAAAACAGACGGTCAAATTACTAGTGAGACAAGTGTCGAATTGAAAATAGGAGACAAGTTAACTGGTATTCCTTATCGTCATTCTCGGAAAATCTACAAATTAAAGGAAATCAAAAGGGATGGCGTGATAATGGAGTATGAATCTCATTTTGATCACAGCTCATTTGGTAGACATTTGAAAACGGTAGATACAGGTGAGATATTTATCAAATACATAGAGTAAAAGTATAACAAGCAAATACAGTCGTCCCTCATTTTGAGGCGCTCCATTTGGCATCTGATTTGCGGTGTTGTTCACTGTTTTACATCTGCCCCCGGTGCGCAAGCACAACGGATTATTCTCGTTCGTCACATACCAACGCCCGCCCGGGGCCGACATGTACCACATACTCTTTGCCTGTGAATGAATCCATCAGGGTGACCCGGTAGCCTGGCGTCAGCACCTGCGTATACATCATACCGGGCCGGGGGCAGCCGAGGCTGCTATTGGGCCACTGCACTGCATTCGCTGAAATTTTTCGTAAACTTTTAGCCGCAAGATGGTTTTGTTCGGCCAGCAGCTGTCTGGCCATTTCAATGGCCGTCGCCATCGACGGGGGAGCAGGTTGCTCAATTCCCGTGGATATTGTCGGGGCTGTGTGCGCGAAGCTGAATGGCAGATGAAGCGTTGTCAGAAAAAGCCACAGGTACATTTTTTTCATGGATTCAAATCTCTTTCGGAGAGTTGCTGACGTATGTCAAGTCTTGAAACTTGGACTCCGACACCGGAGAATTGCCCGATGAATTCTAGCTTCATTCACCTGCGTCTGCACACGGAATATTCGTTGGTGGACGGTCTGGTTCGCATTAAGCCCCTGACCGGTGAGCTGGTGGCCAAGGGCATGCCCGCCTGCGCCGTGACTGATCAGAGCAACCTGTTTGCGATGGTGAAGTTTTACCGGGCTACCATTGCCAGCGGCATCAAACCCCTCATTGGCGTCGATGTGTGGCTGGCTAACGAAGACGACCCTGCCAACCCGTCACGTTTCACCTTGCTGTGCCAGACCAACGAGGGGTATCGCAACCTCACCCAGCTGGTGTCACGCGGTTACACCGAAGGCCAGCAACGAGGCATTCCTATTTTGCAGCCGCAGTGGCTGGAGGGCGCCAGCGGGGGGTTGATTGCGCTCTCCGGCGCCCGTGAAGGCGACGTGGGTCGGGCCCTGTTGGCCGGTGACCAGGAACGGGTTTATCTGTGCTTGTCGCGCTGGAAACATCTGTTTCCCGACCGGTATTACCTGGAGCTGCAACGCACTGGCCGCCCGGACGAGGAAGACTACCTGCACGCCGCCGTGGCCTTGGCACAGGCCACGGACCTGCCGGTGGTGGCCACCAACGATGTGCGTTTTCTCAGCGCCGGGGATTTCGATGCCCACGAGACCCGAGTCTGCATCCACGACGGCCGCACCCTTGACGACCCGCGTCGCCCCAAAAATTACACCGAGCAGCAATACCTGCGCTCGCCCGAGGAAATGGCCGAGCTGTTCAGCGATATTCCCGAGGCGCTGGAAAATACGGTGGAAATTGCCAAGCGCTGTAATGTTGAACTGACCCTGGGCAAGAATTTCCTGCCTGATTTTCCGATTCCCGACGGATTGACGGAAGCCGAATATTTTCGGCAGGAATCTCGCAAGGGCTTAGAGGCACGGCTCGACAAACTGCTCGACCGTAGCGCCCCAGATTTCGCCGACCGGCGTAAACCCTACGACGAACGTCTGGAAACTGAGCTGGACGTTATTATCGAGATGGGTTTTCCCGGTTACTTCCTGATCGTCGCAGATTTCATCCGGTGGGCGAAAAACAACGGTGTGCCAGTGGGCCCCGGACGTGGTTCCGGCGCGGGCTCGCTGGTGGCCTATGCGCTCACCATCACCGATCTCGACCCGCTGAAATATGATCTGTTGTTCGAGCGATTCCTGAATCCCGAACGGGTGTCCATGCCCGATTTTGACGTGGACTTTTGCATGGAAGGCCGCGATCGGGTGATCGACTACGTGGCTCGGCATTACGGCCGCGAAAAAGTCTCGCAAATCATCACCTACGGTTCCATGGCCGCCAAGGCCGTGGTGCGCGATGTGGGTCGCGTTATGGGTCACCCCTACGGTTTCGTGGATCGCATTTCGAAAATGATCCCCTTCGAGGTGGGCATCACCCTCGACCAGGCCATCGCCCAGGAAGAGCCGCTGGCCGAACTCATCGCCCAGGATGAAAACGTCGCCGACCTGATCAAAATGGCCAAGTCGCTGGAAGGTCTCAAGCGCAACGCCGGAAAACATGCCGGTGGTGTGGTCATCGCCCCCACTCGACTTACCGATTTTTGCCCGCTGTACTGCGAAGAAGGCGGCGAAAATGTGGTGAGCCAGTTCGACAAAGATGACGTCGAGGCTGTGGGCCTGGTGAAATTCGACTTTCTTGGCCTGCGTACGCTGACCATCATCGACTGGGCGTTGGACAATATTGAAGGCCAGTTAGGCCGCGAAGCGCGCCCGGATATCGAAACCATCCCGCTGGATGATGCGCCTACCTACACCTTGCTCAAGGCCTGCCGGACCACTGCCGTGTTCCAGCTGGAATCCCGCGGCATGAAGGACCTCATCAAACGCCTGCAACCGGATGCCTTCGAAGAAATCGTTGCGCTGGTGGCGTTGTTTCGCCCCGGCCCATTGGGTTCGGGCATGGTGGATGACTTCATCAACGTCAAGCACAAAAAGAAGGCGGCGCAGTACCCGCACCCTGACATCAAATCCATATTGGAACCTACTTACGGCGTCATTCTGTATCAGGAACAAGTGATGCAAATCGCCCAGGTGCTGGCAGGTTACACCCTCGGTGGCGCCGATATGCTGCGCCGCGCCATGGGCAAGAAGAAACCGGAGGAAATGGCCAAGCAGCGCGAGTTGTTTACCAAAGGCGCGCTGGAACGAGGCGTGGCAGAAAAGACCGCGACGTATATTTTTGATCTGATGGAAAAGTTCGCCGGTTACGGTTTCAACAAATCCCACTCTGCCGCCTATGCGCTGGTCTCCTATCAGACCGCGTGGCTAAAAGCTCACTACCCGGCGGCGTTTATGGCAGCGGTGATGTCCGCCGACATGGACAATACCGACAAAGTGGTGACCTTGATTGAAGAGTGTCGCCACATGAAGCTGGATGTGGTGTCCCCCGACGTTAACGCCTGCGTCTACAAATTTACCGTAAAAAATGACAGCACCGTGTTCTACGGCCTCGGCGCTATTAAGGGCGTGGGCGAGGGGGCCATTGAAGGTATCATCAACAGCCGTGAAGCCGACGGCCCATTCCGTGACCTGTTCGATTTTTGCCAGCGCATCGACCTGAAAAAGGCCAACAAGCGCACCCTTGACGCGCTGATCCGTGCCGGGGCTATGGACGCGTTAGGCCCCACCGTTTCTCCGGAAGAGAAACAGGACGCACACGGTGCGCCTGAAGGACGTACGCCAGGGATGGCGCATGCCGACCGCGCCACCTTGATGGCCACGCTGGAATCCGCCGTGCAGCGCGCCGAGCAGCACCATAAAAACGAAGCCAGTGGTCAGAATGACATGTTTGGTGTCGCCCAGCCGATGGATGGTGAACCGTCTGAAGAACCCGCCGGACAATTCGTTGAGGCCCGCGATTGGGATGATGAAACTCGCCTAGGCGGTGAAAAAGACACCCTTGGCCTGTACCTCACCGGCCACCCCATCGACCGCTACGAACACGAAATTAGCCAATTCGTTTCCACCCGCATAGTCAACCTCAGCCCCAAAAAAAACCAGACCATCACCGTGGCCGGGTTGGTGGTGGCCATGCGCACCATGAACACCAAGCGCGGTGAGCGCATCGCTTTTATCACCCTCGACGACCGCACCGGCCGACTGGAACTGGCAGTGTTTTCCGAAGCCTACAATCACTACCGTGATTTACTCGCCAAGGACCGGCTGCTGGTGGTGGAAGGTGAAGTTAGCATTGACGAATACTCCGGCGACATGAAAATGAGCGCCAACCGGATTTACGATATCGACCACGCCCGCGAAGCCTTCGCCAAGCGACTGGTGTTATCGGTAGATCAACGCAACGCCGCCAACGGCTTCATCAACGAACTGGCCCAGGTATTAACGCCATTCCGCGAAGGCCATTGCCCCGTGCAACTCAACTATCAATGCCCCGATGCCCATGCTCAAATTCAGTTAGGCAAGGATTGGCGTGTGCGGCCCACCGACGAACTCATTCGCCGTCTTGATGAACTCGCAGGTAAGGGGCAGGTGCGGGTGGAGTACTAGTACATATAACCATATTATATTGATGGGAATGTTCCGTTCCTTAACCGGTGATGAAGTTGTTGCCACTGATGGGGTGCACAACGATGCCCCATACTTACTAAGGAGTACATTGGTTAGACGACATAACCGGCACCTATTGGCCCGCGCCTTCATTGGGCGGTGTGAAAAAATCCTCAATGTATCAGCATATGCCTGCGGTTTTTTCACAATGCCCGCCTTGTCTCGGCTCAATAGTCACTCGCCTATGTCGCCCAATCAATGTACTCCTTACGTACAAGCACGAGTAAAAGTCCGTTCATAGCCGTTTGTCGACGTTCGTTTTTTTGATACGATTCAATTTTTAACCCTTGGCTGACATGGAAATACCACATACGCAGCTATCGTCAGAAGCTCTTGGCGCCGTAGTTGAAGAATTTATTCTGCGCGAAGGCACGGACTATGGTGCCTTTGAAATTTCGTTGGAGAGCAAAGTCCAACAGGTGATCGCTTTGCTGGATCGTGGCGAGGCGGTTATTGTATTCGATGCGGCAAGCGAGACATGCAGCATCGTCACGAAGGCCTAGTCTACATCCAAGCCTTAGTCGGCCAAACTCAATAACCTACTTTAGGAGCGAAACACAATAACTTATGATAAGTGGCGCTCTGATTTAGTCCGTATTTGTTCGTTCTGATTGAGTAAAAGTGCAGGAATAGTCGTTCTTATTTCGAGCTTTTACGATTGAAGAACGGGCGCCAAAAGTAGGTGCTTTAGGCGAGGACGGGCTGAAGCAGGGATGTTAATTGTATGAGTTATTGTGTTCCGTCCCTTTGGGTGCGCCGGAATCCAGAAGTACCCCCTGAACACCGGCCTATGTCAGTGTTCAGGGGGCCGTCTCAGTTAAAGGCTTGCCCCGGTTTGACGCCGATCGCTTTCAGGAATTTTGCCAGTGGGCAAAATCCGGTGAAGGCGGCCTGCAACAGGTTGGCGCCCACGAAGGCCGACAGCCACAGCCAATTGGTGGAATGCAGATAGGACAGCGCCAGACTGGCAAGGATGACGATGCCAGCGAAGGCCAGGACAACATTGTCGATGCGCATGATGGTGTCTCCCTTTCTTATTTAGAATATTATTATATTAGCATAAATTAATTAACGGGCGTCGGATTTTAAATCCTACGTCTGTGGGTGGCAGAGTTGCGTCACGTCCTCTTTTCTTGAGGAGTGAATGGCTCTGAGGTGGACTCGTGCACCCTTCACTTCGGTTTTCCCCCGATTCTGGGCGAGAGAACAATCGGCCGCACGGCCAGATCAATCTGGTTTTTAACCGTACCCTGAAGTCACCGGCGTTAACTGGTGGAGCAGTCGTTTCAGGTGGAAATCGCCAAATTGCCGACGTTGGCATTTTTCGGACAGTAGGTTCGGTCAAGAATTTCCCCTGTATTGCCGATAATAGAAGAGGGAATGTACGAGACCACTGGCGATATCGATAACCGATTGTGTTTACGGAGAAAATGGATTTAAACAAGAAAAAAAATAGATCTGTGGATGCCCCGCCTCAGAGCCACGAGCCGAGTGGAAGAGAGCGCCGAGCCCACGAGCGTTATGCCCTCGGTCTTGAGGCTCGGCTGAGTTTTCGGGGGACGACGGGCTGGCGTTGCGCGGTGCGGGATTTTTGCGTCGGTGGCATGTCGCTGGCGCTGGAATACGATGTGACGAAGAATGTCGGCGGTGCGTGCCCGGAGAAGCCGGGCAGGGGGGACATTATCGATATCGAATGTTCGGCGCAGTCCGTCGGCGTGGACAATGTGTTGAATTTTTCCGCCCAGGTGGTACGCAGGCAGGGCGATGGTCTGGCAGTGCGTTTTTTGAGCCCGGATTTGGGGGCGCTGAACATCCTGCTGGATTATGCTAAATCGCTGTCCAGGCAACACCCGGAACATGGTAGTGAGGTGTCGTT
>JAADHZ010000066.1 GCA_013151575.1 Gammaproteobacteria bacterium | reverse complement strand
TTACGAAAAAATCGTTCGCGGCCAGGGCTGATTGGGCCGCAGCTTCCGTTTTTATCCTTCCAAATTGTCCAGATAACGTTCCGCATCCAATGCTGCCATGCAACCGGTGCCAGCCGAGGTGATAGCCTGTCGGTAGATGTGGTCGGCCACGTCGCCCGCCGCAAACACGCCTTCGATGCTACACGCCGTGGCGTTGCCTTGGGTGCCACTTTTCACCGTCAGATACCCGTGTTCCATTTCCAGCTGGCCGTCGAACAAGCTGGTATTGGGTTTGTGGCCGATGGCGATAAACACCCCGTCCAGATCGATATCCTGCGTACTGTCGTCGCCGGTGTTTTTGATGCGCATACCGGTAACACCCATGTTGTCACCCAGCACTTCGTCCAGCGTGTGATTCCACCGGATGTCGATGTTGCCATCTTTGACCTTTTCCATGATTTGGTCGGTGAGAATTTTTTCGCAGCTGAATTTATCGCGGCGATGCACCACGGTTACCTGTGAGGCGATGTTGGCCAGATACAGAGCCTCTTCCACCGCCGTGTTGCCGCCACCGATCACCGCCACAGGTTTGTTTTTGTAAAAAAAGCCGTCGCAGGTGGCGCAGCCGGATACGCCGCGCCCCTTGAAGGCCTCTTCCGAGTCCAGTCCCAGATACATGGCCGACGCACCAGTGGCGATAATGAGCGCATCGCAGGTGTACACACCGCTGTCGCCGGTCAGCGTGAATGGGCGCTGGGTCAGCTCCGCCTTGTTGATGGTGTCAAAGATCATTTCCGTATTGAAACGCTCGGCATGTTGACGCATGCGGTCCATGAGTTCGGGGCCTTGCACGCCGTCGTTGTCCCCGGGCCAGTTGTCCACCTCGGTGGTGGTCATCAACTGCCCGCCCTGCTCTAGCCCGGTGACCAACACCGGCTTAAGGTTGGCGCGCGCCGCATAAACGGCGGCGGAATATCCCGCCGGGCCAGAACCGAGGATCAACAGATGGCAGTGTTTGGTTTCGCTCATGGGGAAACTCCTCAAATGGGATTAATCAAAAAAGTGGTAGGTCGCGTGAAATGCAGGCGATCAACAGGCTGCCAATATAGTACGAAACCCAATGCGTTAGGGAGGATGCTTGCGTATATTTTCGATTTTTGTGGCAACAAAATAGTTTGGCGCAAGCATCATCCATTTGGGGCTGCTAGCTATTCAACGATCGTCCACCATCCACGGTGATCACCTGCCCGGTGGTGTATTGGGCGTCGCGAATCAGGAACAGTACGGCGCGGGCGATGTCTTCGGGTTTGCCTTGTCGCTTGAGAAAGGTGCGCGACACGATGCGTTGCTGGGTCACCTCGTCCATCTCGCCCTCCGGCCACAGGATAGCACCAGGGGCCACGGCATTGACGCGCACCTCCGGCCCCAGTTCGCAGGCCAGGGCACGGGTGAGTTGGGCCAGCCCAGCCTTGGCAGCGCTGTACACCGGGAAGCGTTTCAATGGCCGTTCGGCGTGGATGTCCGCAATGTTCACCACGCAGCCGCGAACCTCTTTGAGGTGGGGCGCGGCGGCCTGGGTGAGAAAAAACGGTGCTTTGAGATTGGTGCCCATCAGGTCATTCCACTCAGATTCCGTGACCGAGCCGATGGGGGTGGAGTAAAAACTAGACGCGTTGTTGATCAGCACATCCAGCCGACCCCAGGCGGTAAGCGCGTCCGCCACCACGGCGGGCAGCGCGGCCTGGTCCAGCAGATTGGCGCGCACCAGCACCACCGAGTCGGCACGGGTGGCATTGAGCTCGTCTTGTAGCTGGTGCGCCGCATCGCGGGAACGATGGTAGTGCAGCACCAGTTGCGCGCCCTCGGCGTGCAGAGTCCGCGCCAGCTGAGCGCCAATGCGTTGCACGCCACCGGTGATGAGCACCACACGCCCGTTCAATGCACCCGGGTTCGTGGTGTCGTTCGCCGAGTGCCCGGCGGGTTCTGTGATATCATCCAAGCCTTTGTCTCCCAAGGGTTTCCGTCCGGCCACTTTACGTCGGATGTGACGCGCACACTACACTAATCCCGCATCGCCCCGCAAAAAGTCCCATAAAAAGTTGCCCACCATGCCCCCATCCTCCGATCAACGATTTCAGCACGCGGCCGATGAGTTGGCCCGTTTGCCGCCCCCGGATGTTGACGCGCAAGCCCTTAGCGAAAAACTCATTACCCTGATTCGTGACGACATCGCCGCTGCCGGTGGGCGCATCAGTTTCGCGCGCTACATGGAGCTGGCCCTGTACGCGCCGGGGCTGGGCTATTACAGCGCAGGTAGTCGCAAATTCGGCGAGGCCGGTGATTTTGTCACCGCCCCAGAGTTATCACCGCTGTTTTCGCAATGCCTGGCGCGGCAGATTGCCGAAGTGAACGATGCCATTGCCGGGGGGGCCGTACTGGAAGTGGGGGCTGGCAGCGGCATCATGGCGGCGGACATTTTGGCCGAGCTGGAGCGCATGGAATGCCTGCCCGCGCACTACCTCATCCTCGAACGCAGCGCCGAGCTGCACGCCCGGCAGCGGGACACACTGGCCTCGCGCGTGCCCCACTTGCTGGAACGGGTGCAATGGCTGGATGAACTGCCGACCCGAGGCTTTCGCGGCGTGGTGGTGGCCAATGAATTGCTCGACGCCATGCCGGTACATTTGTTTGAAGTGGGCTCGACGGGGGCGATGGAACGCGGCGTGGTCTGGGTCAATGACCACTTTCAGTGGGATGTGGCCGCGCCGGACGATATGTCACCACCACTGGCCGCGCGCTTGAATATGCTGGCTTCGTCGCTACCCGACGGGTACCAATCAGAGATCAATCTCGCTGCCGAAGCCTGGATAAAATCGGCGGCCGATGTGCTGGAGACCGGCGCGCTACTGCTCATCGACTACGGTTATTCGCAACACGAATATTACCTGCCTGAACGCAACGCTGGCACGCTCATGTGCCACTATCGCCACCGCGCCCACGAAGACCCCTTTGTTTATCCCGGCTTGCAGGATATCACCGCGCATGTGGATTTCACCGCCATGGCCGAGGCCGGACATTCAGCCGGGCTAACAGTAAAGGGCTACACAACGCAGGCATGTTTCCTGTTGTCCTGTGGCATCACCGAGCTGGCTGAACGCGTGATGCAGGATCGTACTGACCCGCGTCAGCAAATTCTGCTGGCACAACAGATTCGTAGCCTCACCCTGCCCGGCGAAATGGGCGAACGTTTCAAGGTGATGGCACTGACTCATGACGTGGATATACCCCTACGCGGATTTGCCATGCAGGATCTGCGGCGGAGTTTGTGATGTGGATATTTTCATCATTGATGGAGCCGTTAAACCATGCCTGAACCACTAAAAAATCTGTACACCCCCACTCTGGTGGCCAACGTGGCGAAAGAAGTGAAAACGGAATATCGCCGCTTCGACGCGCAGGGTTTTCAGCGTGCCGTGTTTGATAATGACTGGAAGCAGCGGGAACTCAAACAACGTCTGCGGCACATCACCCAATGTCTGCATGAATTTTTACCGGCGGACTATCAACAAGCATTAACCATATTAACGCCGGTTGCCTCCCGTTTTACCGACGGTTTTGAATACATGTTTTTCCCGGATTTCGTGGAACTTTATGGCCTGGAAAACTACGAGCTGTCCGTTGCCGCACTGGAATGGTTTACGCAATTTTCCACCTCTGAATTTGCGGTTCGACCATTTATCGTGCGTTACCCTAAAAAAATGATGTCGCAAATGGAACACTGGGCCGGGCATGAAAACCGGCATGTCCGACGCCTGGCCAGCGAGGGCTGCCGCCCGCGTCTGCCCTGGGCCATGGCGTTGCCCAATTTTAAACGGGACCCCGCACCGGTGTTGCGCGTACTGAAAAAACTCAAGGCAGACGATAGCGAATACGTGCGCCGCAGTGTGGCCAATAACCTCAACGACATTGCCAAGGATCACCCCGATGTAGTGCTGACAATCGCCCAGCAATGGAAAGGCAAATCAGCGAATACTGACAAGCTAGTAAGACATGCGTGCCGTACGTTATTGAAAAACGGCGAGCCGGACGTGTTAGCCCTGTTCGGCTTCCCCCCACCGGCGCATGTGACGATGGAAAAACTCAGCGTCGCGAAACAGGTGGAAATGGGCAGCGCGCTGGACTTCAGTTTTGAGTTGCACGGCCATGGCGTCAAGCTTGGCAAACTGCGCATCGAATACGCCATTGAATTCGTGCGAACAAGAGGCAAGACGACACGCAAAGTGTTTCGCTTGGCCGAAGGAGATTTTTCCAACACCTCAAAACAGGTGAAAAAATCCCATTCATTTCGCCCCATCACCACGCGGCGTTATTATCCCGGTCGGCATCACGTGGCAGTGATCGTAAATGGACAGGAGCTGGAAAAGCAACATTTTATGTTATGTGACAAGCCGACAAAACCCGCCATCAAGAGAACGTGACAACATGAATGAAAATGCCGCATCGAGCCTTGAAAAAACCAAAGCCTTGTTGGCTAAACATCATCGTCAGGGTGAACACTTCGCGCAACTGATGAAAGACACCTTTGACGGTCGTTTCAACGAGGAATTCTGGCAACGGTGGGATGACATCATGGTGCCGGTCTTGTCGGAAAACCCAGTGGTGCTGGACCTCGGCACCGGCCCCGGTACTTTTTTGGCGGCGGTGGCAGCCCGTCATCCCGGCGTACGCGCAGTGGGTGTGGAGTGTGCCGACTACATGTTGGACGCGGCCGGTGATCTGCCACAGGGCTGCGAAATCATCATCGCCGATTTACATGATCCCCATTTGCCATTTGACGACAATAGCGTCGATGTGGCGGTGGCCTCGATGGTGTTGCACGAGATGCATCAGCCCGTGCGCACCTTGCAGGAAGTGTTTCGATGCCTGAAACCCGGTGGTATTTTTTATGTACGAGACTGGGTGCGGGCACCACTGAAACAATACCTGGATAATGCTGACCTGGATGTTTTTGACAAATCCACTTCCGTCGCGGAGCTGGAAGATCTGTTTGTGCATTTCATTGAGCACAATCGTTTTTCCTCGGATGATCTGGTTTTTTTACTGGAGAAAACCAGCTTCCAGGTGTTGGAACAGACGCCGCTGGTGGACGGGCGTCACGCCCGTATCATCGTCAAAAAATAATGGAATACAGCTAAAAACATGGATACTCTGCACGCAATTTTTCTCGCAATACTGCAAGGTTTCACCGAGTTTTTACCGGTGTCCAGTTCTGCACACCTAATTCTGTTGCCGCGTTTGCTGGGCTGGGAGGATCAGGGACTGGCATTCGACGTAGCGGTGCACGTGGGCACGTTGAGCGCCGTAGTGCTGTATTTTCGTCGTGATCTGGCACCCATGGCGAGGGACTGGTTCACATCGCTGCACTCGCGAAAAAACACCGCCAACAGCCGGCTGGCGTGGGCGGTATTGTGGGGCACGGTGCCGGTGGGCTTGGCGGGTTTATTGCTCAAGGGCTTCATCGAAAGCAATTTGCGCTCGGAGCTGGTGATCGCCGCAGCAACCATCATTTTTGGCTTGTTGTTGTGGTGGGCCGATGCCAAGGGGCGTGGTCGGCGTGATGAATACAGTCTGCGCATCAGCGACATCGCCATCATCGGCATTGCTCAGGCACTGGCGCTGATTCCTGGCACCTCACGCTCCGGCGCCACTATGACGGCGGGGTTGATGCTGGGACTTTCACGGCAGGCCGCTGCGCGTTTTTCGTTTTTGTTATCGATCCCAGTCATCATTCTTGCCGGTGGTCTGCTGACGTTGGACTTGATTCAGCAACCCGGCAGGGTGGACTGGGCGGCGATGATTATCGGCGCGGTCACGTCCGCCGTTACCGCCTACATCTGCATCCATTTCTTCCTCAAACTGCTGGAACGTGTGGGCATGTTGCCGTTCGTGGTTTATCGAATGCTGCTAGGAGCCGCGCTGATTTATTTGTTTGTATGATGCACACACCGGGGTAATTTTCGTATTTTGCAGGCAGGGTAACACGGCTGTTCTCCCTTTATTTTCCGCGTGGGGCAAGTCACTAAAAACTCCTGACCATCACAAACAGTGAGCCTCTTCCATCCCCCTATTTCGTTTCCTCTACCCGGCAACACCGACCACCCTCAATGACCTGTTCCGACGACAGAAATATTTCACTCATTTTTCTCCCAAACTAGACGATAACGATAATAACCCATGAGATTTATTCCGCTATTGGAGGTCAGTGATGATTACAGTCGGAAAATTGTTGGAGAAAAAAGGTAAAGACGTTTGGCAGGTCACACCGGATGACACCGTGTATAACGCTATAAAACGTATGGAAAACAAGCACGTCGGCGCTTTAGCGGTGGTCGATGGCGGAAAACTGGTGGGCATTGTTTCTGAACGGGATTATGCACGTAAAGTCATCCTGAAAAATCGTACATCAAAGGACACGCTGGTGAAAGAAATAATGACCAATGATGTCATCTCCGTCCTGCCGGAAAGAACCATAGGTGAATGCCTTGTTATGATGAATGAGTGCCGTATTCGGCACCTTCCCATTATGCAGGGGGACCATCTGGAGGGAATGATTTCCATAGGTGATGTAGTTAAGGAAATTATCCGGGAGCAAAAGTACACCATTCAGCAACTGGAAAATAATATTTCCTGGGCTGAATCGTACTAGCAGGGCTAATTGAGTAACAGCATAGAGATAACTTTGTTAAGTGCGTGTGGCAAATCCCCGCAGGATCATGGCATCGATCATTTTTTGTCGTAGGGGATCATTATCATTCTCCTTTAGTGAAAGACCGACAATGGTCTTTAAGGAGCAGCATCTCCCGCTAAGTAATTTCTAAGCATCGACTCGACCATATCAGTTGTAAGAGAAGGAATGACCTTTTTCCAAGGGATAAGCAACTGCCCTGTGTGAAACAGGTTGAGTGTGTTGGATTGAACGGGTCCCTGAAAAATGTCACTTCAAATGCCTTTGGTCACATTCAGCGCTATGACGCGATGGACAACTCCTTTGATGGAATTTTAACCTGCTAGACCAATCGCCAATGGCAACATACGGACATAAGACTTAATTATGTCTTCCGTTCGTTCATGGCTAGATAAAAAATCGAAATCCAAAGGATGTGGGGGCAATAGTTGAGTCATGCGCCCCTTATTTCGTATCATATTAGGTGAGCCCTGCAGTGTAAAAATGTAATAACTTTCTCGGAACCTATCGTTCGACATCATCGTTATTAAGGGAAGCACGAAATGAATTGGGGAAGCTGAACTGGATCTGTATCCCGAATCCGCAAAGTTAAGTGGCCCGCTGATTGACCTGTTGCCATTCATGCATTTCGAGGGTTGGAATCGGGATTTTGACGGCATTCCACGTTCAGATACCTACGGAAGGAAGGATGGGATTGCATAGTTCCTTGGCTTGAATAAAACCATTGAGCCAGGCTCGAGTAGTCGCAAGCGTCAATCACGGACTCGATTGAACTCATCGGAAATGATGGATAAAAACAGCAGAAAATACATTTTTCGACATTGAAAAATAGCGCGTTACACAGGCTAATTTGCCATGAATACCTTACCTTATAAAGGTAACTTCAGAACAAAGTACTGAATAAAGTGTGATCAGATTCACCCTTTTGTGTAAGCGGTGTAAACTTACCATTTGGTTGTGAATAACATCACGTTTTGAAAACCTTTTTTGCGATAGACTCGGAGAACATCGACGAAATTCAAAGCAAAGTTAAGGGGTTACAATATTTAATCCCTCCAATTTTCGGCCCGCTGATTGAATTAACGTCGTTGCAATTATGCGTTGTTCCCCTTATGTTGCAAAACTATTTCATGAAAGCCAAGAATCAACAACTTGCGTCCAACGACATGACCTTAAGCATTGTTATTTTCTTAGTGTTTGGGGTTTTGCAAGAGGCTCTGTAAAGAAATCATCTGCCAGAGAGACAGGCCAGAAATTTTAAATTGTAGGGAGGTTAAGCCGCTGATGGTCATTGAAACGAAACGACTAGGGTATTTACAAGAAACTACTGTGCTGCGAATTACACAATACAACAGAAAGATTCTTTGGGCTTCCTTGTTGCTGTTGATAGTCACCATACCTATCCATAGTGCAACAGCTTCAATCCATCCAAATATGTACATTGACGTGGAGGAGATAGCGGCAATTAAAACAAAGGTCGTTGCTGCTGAACAGCCGTGGAAGAATGCTTATGACAAAATGATATCGGATGCTCAACAAGCTCTAAACGAGGGGGAATATAGCGTAACTTTCCAGGGACGTACTAGTCATACGTTCTACAGCGAATCTCCATACTGTGGTTGGTCGAGAGTCGATGGAGGGGTTGACTGTCGCGATGGACAAATCAATCCTCAGGCGGATCGTGGGGACTATAACGCCGCCATCAAGTTGAGCCGGGCGATGCGCAATTTAGGGCTCGCATATGCTTTCACTGAAAACTCGGCATATGCGGAAAAAGCTATTTCTCTTATTCGTACATGGTCCCTGAATCCGGATACATATATGGTGCCTGGAGATAAATCTGGTGGTGGTGGACTTATTGAACTTCTAATAACCATACCCGGTTTGTTTTATGGCGCGGACTTAGTGTGGAATTATCAAGAATGGGATCCCGTAGAAAAATCTGCTTTTACAGAATGGGTCAAGACCTACGGCTACTACATTAAGAACAAGGGGGTAGGAGCTAACAATTTTGCCAACTGGAAAAATGTTCTCGTCAGCTCCGCTGGCGCCTTTCTTGGAGACGTGAATTTGCTCAATTTTGCCTTTGATTCATACAAAGCTCTCATTCCCTTTCAAATCAGCGGTGCAGGCAAGATGGAGGAGGAGTTTACAAGGACTACGGGGCTGTCGTATTCACTCTACGCAATTAATGCAATGACTCAGACGGCCGAGATAGCGCGCCATTGGGGCACTGATTTGTTTTCATATAAAACGGGTAACGGTCGGGGACTGGAATTAGCCCTTGACTACCATGTAGGGTTTGCGCGCAATCCGTCTAGTTGGCCGTATGAGCAGATTAAAGCAGTTACAGGTCCCGAGGCTAGCGCTTACGAGCTTGCATATTCTTTTTATCAAAAACCCGAATACCTCACGGTGGTAAATGCGTGGGGACGACCGATGGAAGAAAAACGTATAATGGGGCCCGTTACGTTATCTCATGGTAATCGCTTTCAATTAGTGCTGACACCAACACCTCCAAGTTTTATTGAACAACCTGCTTCTGTATTAGTGGATGAAGGTGAAGGTGCGGTATTCAACGTAGTAGCGAATGGTAGCGCTCCTTTGGCATATCAATGGCGCCGCAATGGCGTGGCCATTACCGGGGCTGCTAGCGCAAATTACATGGTGACTAAGGCACAATTATCGGATAACGGCGCTGTGTATGATTGTTTAGTCTCTAACCCGGAAGGAAGCATCGTTAGCGATAAAGTGATTTTGTCCGTGAATACCGACACCCTGCTGCCGGAGCTTGTGGTTGCGGTGGCGACTAGTCCAAGCTCCATAAATGTGGGTTTTAGTGAGAATGTAGAGGTAAGTTCGGCGGAGACTGTGAGTAACTACAGTGTAGATGATGGTGTGAGTGTTGTGAGTATATTGTCGGCTGCCTTAAGTGCCGATGGGCGGAATGTAAGGCTTGCTGTTAGCCCAATGACTGAGGGTACACTTTACTCCCTGACCGTGAGCAATGTGCAAGACATGGCTGAGAACGGTAATATTATTTCTCCAATGAGTAGTGTGCAGTTCACTTATGCTGCCAGCGACGGTTTTGAAGCTGGAAATGCTGATGGATGGATGCCAGCGACCCCAACGCGGTGGTCAATAGCCCTGGATGAGGGTGATAGTGCATACTTTCTGAATACTACTGGATTTAGCAGTCAGAGCGGCGGCCGATTGGGTGAATACTCATTATTGGACGTTAGCTACGCAGATTTCACATTTATCGCTCAAGCAAAACTGGGGGATCAAATTTCTTCGAATTCCTTGGCTGACTACGCAGTAGTGTTCGGTTTTCAGGATGAAAATAATTATTATTTTGTGATGTTCAATAATGACCAAAGCGCAACCCAGTTGTTCAAGGTTGTGAATGGCTCACGTATAGAACTGGCCACTGCAACTACAGATTGGTTAAATGACAATAGGTACCACCTTATTCAGGTGAGCCGTACAGGGAACGATATTATCGTAAAGTTTGACGACAACCTAGTGATGAGCGCCAGTGATGGCAGTCTTGGTTCCGGCAAAATAGGCGTCGGCAGCTACAATGATTCTGCGTATTTTGATGATGTCAGCGTAACCAACACAACGTCGGGAGGAAGTTCCAGTGGTGGCGGTACTTCAGGCGGAGGTTCTTCTGGTGGAGGAAGCACTGGTGGTGGTACTTCGAGCGGAGGCACCTCTGGTGGAGGAAGCACCGGTGGTGATACTTCGGGCGGAGGCACCTCTGGTGGAGGAAGCACCGGTGGTGATACTTCGGGCGGAGACACCTCTGGTGGAGGAAGCACCGGTGGTGGTAGTCAAGGACCATTAGGATTGTTTTTCATGGCCTTGCTAATGCTGGCGCTACGTGGACACGCACGAGACACAGCTCGGTTATTCGGTTGAGTGTTTATGGATCCGAGTTTTTCAGGGGCAGGTTGATGGTGAAGCAGTTAAACACATAATGGTAACCATTTGATTTAACTTGCTTATTTTATTAAGCCAGCGCCATTCGGAGAAGAGCCCTTTAAGCGAGTCAACAATGTGGACTGGTATGCCTAGCAAGAAAAACGGGCTCCTCGCTGTTTCAAGTGGGTAGATCAAACTCCAGTTTTGCCCCGAATTAGATAGGCCATAGCGATGAAATTTCGATTGCTTCGGTAACCTCGGGCTCGGCTCTTCGCGGCCTGTATCAAACTGTTCATCCCCTCAAAATGGCTGTCAAACCAACTCAGTACACCGTCCCAATGCCGCTTGATGGTTTTTGCTGCCTTGATCATGGGATCAATACGAAAGTAAGGGGACGGTACTAGGCTGTCGAAATAATAGCTTTTTAGTGAATTTTGGTCCCCTGCTTTTTAATTGTCATACGGCGGACCTAACGCTTTGAATTTGAACAAAACTAACGACAAAGCAGCATCCAAAAAACGGGGAATATTTTTAGCCTAAAACCAATGAATTTCGACAGCCGAGGACGGTACCCTTTTGTGGGGCCTATAAAGGGTACCGTCCCCAATACCCCTTCGACAACCAACGGCATTATTTGTGCGCGAAACCATATTTTGGTCGCGCCCCAGCACTGCCAAACATTCGCCTAACAACGTATACGATCACGCACTCCTATCTAACCTATTGGCTGCTGTCGGCTGCGAAGGAGTCACTTACAAATAATTTTTGAATTCAGCAAAGCAGTAGAAGCGGACCTTGACGTTTTGCAACATCTATCGAGCCATTTACCATTTAACAGCCATTCAGAGCGTCGTTAAACTTTTTTTGTGAGGCATTTCAATAAAATGAAACATCTTTACTTGAGTCAGTGCACACTTGGCGCAATCTGATCCTGCCAAGAGTCTTACGGTCAGTATAATAATGGCCTGAAAGCTCTAGTGATTTTCCCTGTTTATTTTCGAGCGTTCGTATATCAAACAGTGTTGAGCCATTATACGATGGCCAGCCCGGTGCTTTAGGAGATGAGCGATAGACATAGTAGAGTTTTTTCTGCCCTTGCTCGATAGTAGGTGTGGTTTCTAAGGTAATTGACTTCGTTGTTTCTCCATGGAGGTCTATTTCTGTGGCCAACAAAGACTGACGAATTACGGCTTTAACTTGTAAAGTTTTCCCATCTTCCAAAGTAATTTCACCATCCCATGTTCCGTTTAAATCTGGATATAGAGATTTATTAAACAATCCTATAAGAGCCCATATCTTTCTTGAAAAAAACGGTGATAGAAGAATTACGACCATTAAAGTACTAACTATCGAAGATATTGTGATTACTTTAAATAACGAAAAGTCAGCAACCCAAAAAACCTGAACCAAAGAATAGATAGCAATACTAAGTGCCACAGTTGATAATGCCGTATACCTTAGCAGCTGATCGAATTTTACTATCTTAAACATA
>JAADHZ010000097.1 GCA_013151575.1 Gammaproteobacteria bacterium | reverse complement strand
AATTTTTAGATGAAACTTATTTTGTTGGGGGCACCGGGTGCCGGTAAAGGCACGGTGGCAAAACGTTTGACCAAAACCAGTGGCGCGGTACAGATATCCACGGGTGATATTTTGCGCGGGGCGGTCAAAGAAGGCAGCGAGTTAGGCAAACAGGTTGCTGCCTGCATGGCCGCAGGAGATCTGGTGTCGGATGCGCTGATCATGCGCATTATGGAGGCCAGATTGCAGGAGCCGGATTGTGACAGCGGGTTTTTATTGGACGGTTTCCCGCGCACAATTCCGCAAGCTGAGGCGCTGAAAGAACTGTTGGCCAAACTGAATATTGAGCTGGACATGGCGGTCAATCTGGATGTGCCGAAGGACGTCGTACTGGACCGGCTGTCCACACGACGCACCTGTGTTAATTCCGATTGCCAGGCGATTTACAATGTAAAAAGTAATCCGCCCAAGCAGGAAGGCGTGTGTGACAAGTGTGGCGCGGCCATCGTGCAGCGCGAGGATGAAACGGAAGAAGCCATCAGCCATCGTCTCGCAACGTATGAGGAAAAAACCGCACCGCTCATCGGTTTTTACGAGGCGGAAGGTGGAAGGTTTGTTAATGAACGTTAACGCCGCTACCACCACCGACGCCGTGATATCTGCTATTAAGGAAAACCTGACGGCAGCGTAATCAAAACATGTCAGTGCACGTTCAAAGCAGCCGGGTTTGGGAACAAGCCCGGCTTTTTTGTGGGGTTTTTTAGGGTGAGCAGGTGCGCGGTGGTGCGCAAAGATGTTTTATCAATACGACTTTTTACAAACAAGGTTACTGCCTATACTTTGTCTTTTCGGGTTAGCCCAGCGAGTCGTACTTAAAAAGGAGATGCAAATATGAACAATTTTCGTGATTCGAGTGACCGGTATTCCACCCTGGCCATCATGCTGGCCGTTTTGCTGTTGAGCGGTGTCTTGTCGGTGGGCAATTCTGCCGTGGCTGGCGAGGCGTCACCCATGCAGCAAATGGCCGAAATCATGCACCGCCTCAAACATTATCCCAGCCCGTTAGGAAAAGAAGTTTTGCAAAAAATTGTCGCCAGTGATTCGACTTCGGCACATCAGCGCACTCTGGCGACGGCAATGATGAATCTTGAACATAAAGTCAGCCCGCAGGATGTTTCCAAACTCAAGGCGCTGATGGCGGATGCCCCGGCAAGCGCCGATGAAAAAACCCTGGCTGATATTATTCTGAATCTGAATCATCGCCCGACCAAGCAGGACAAAATGCGGGTGAAGGCGATGATGCACTGACCCCGGAAGTACACCCCATTAAAGCAACAGCTACCAATGCCATTAAATTAAGCGCATCCGGCCAAAAACCGGGGCTGCCTAGAAGTCTGTCGCTTTACCAGGCCTGATGCTTGTCAACACAGAGGTCACAGAGACGCAAAGACACAGAGAAAAACACCAAAACCTCTGCGCCTCTGTGTCTCTGCGACCTCTGCGTGACAAACACTCTGTTTTTTTGTTTCCATATTCTGTGGTACACACTGAACCTCTAAACCTTAATTCGCATGGGCACTGGCTGCCCAATGCTGACTTGACGGATAAAAAACAGGCATACATTTCTTAACTTAATGGCATTGCAACCGCTACGTTTTCAACCCCAGCGGGTCGCTGGGGTCAACACCTTCCATGAAACATTTTGTGCGGTCGCTGTTGGTGGTCTGGTAGACCCGGCCCACCCAGTTGCTGATGATGGCTCTGCCGGAGTCGCGCCAGGTGTTGTGTAAATGTTCAGTGATGAATTGCTCCGGTAATGCTGGGCTGGTATTACCCTGGGCTAATGCCTCCAGCACACTGGTTTGATGTTCCCGCAGAACCGCCTGTGTCTGGAGGTCAAAATAGGCATTGGGAAACGGCGGATAGGCTGAGCGGTCGCCGTTAACAAAACAGTTTATTTCGCGTTTGTATTCTTTCAACAGGCTGTGGATGTCGTACTCTGGGTGCCCCTGAAAATACACGATACGGAAACGGTCTTCGCTGACCGCCAGATGCACGCCAGCCTCCCGCCCCTCCACCAGCACGTGCAGACCGGCATCTTCGAGCTGCTGACGTGAAATGTCGTTGAAGCGCGAGTGGGGTACGTCAAAGAGCGTGTTCACATCGTTCACCAGCGGGTGCTGGCGGTCCACCACTTCATGTGAAAACACCCCCCAGCGCTTGCTCGGCAGGAGACGTCGTCGCGTTTGATGGCGAAATTGCAGCACCGCGTGTGTGGCCAGGCAGGAACACAGGGTCGAAGTGACATTGTTGTACGCCCAGTCGATGACGTCGATGAGCGGCTCCCAAAAGGTTTCCTCCGCGAGGTTCGGCCGGGTCACATTGGCGCCGGTAATAATCAGTGCGTCCAGCCCCGCTGCGGTAATGTCCGCAAAGCTTTCATAATACTGGTCGATATGCGCCTGCGCCTTTGCGCCACGGGCAAGCTGCGGCAGGGTAAAGGGGTGCATGTGGAATTGCGCAATTTGGTTGCTTTCACCCACCAGCCGAAAAAATTGTCGCTCGGTGGCTTCCAGCGCCGCATCGGGCATCATGTTCAGCAGCCCAATGTGCATTTCCCTAATATCCTGTTGCTGGGCTCGTTCTGGAGCCAGCACGGTATCACCTGTTTTGCGCAGGCGGTCAAAGGTGGGCAGCGATGAGTTGGCGACTAACGGCATGGAAATTTCCTGTGCTGGGTTGACGGGTGACGGTATCAGGTCTTCCGAGCAATGGCGCGAGCAATGAGTTCAACAAAATCCTGCTCACTGTGCACCGTGGCGAGCTCTTCCGTGGTGATGGTGTAACCGTATTTTTTCGCGATGGCGTCGTAACGTGGAATGCGTGCATAAAAAAGTTTCGGGAATATCCAGCGCACGAAATCGTCCGGCTCGATGAGCGCGACGTAGGGAAGGTCACGTTCGGCCATGTAGATTTCCAGCTGTTCATCCAGAAAATCCTCACGATAATACAGCGGTTTGGGCGCTTTTTCCGCCCGTGAGATGAGGGTTTTTTCATCTTGTTTGGAGGCTTTGATGTACAGCAGCAGGGTGTGTTCGGCGAGGTCTTCCAGCACTGATTCATCGTCCAGTTCGCACATGCTACCACCGGCATCGTTAATAAAATGTTGATAGCCGTAAATTTCCCGGGCTTTGCGAATGAAAAGAGGCACATCGTGCATGGTGGCGATTTCGGCCCCTCGGTGTAATCGTTGCCGATGTTTGAATTCTTCCAGCCCCAGGCCGTTTTTATTCGGGTCACCGAGTTTTCCGAGAAAGCTGGCCACCGGTTTGAGGTGATCGACGGTGATGTTATTGCAAATATAAATCGAGTCCGACTGTAGCAGGTCACGTAAAAAGGGCACTTGCATGGCTTGCAATTTAATGTTATCGAGAATGGCCTCGCCGAGATAATGCGTGCCGATGCGATAGTCACCGGAAAAGTGAAACCAGTTGCTCTCCCGCAGGATGAATGCGAGGCGGGTTTTGCCGACGCCGGACATCCCTAGCAGGGTAATGCGTTTGCGATCCCAGTCTAAAAACTGTTGTGCCGATAAGTTCACAAAGGGCTCTCCTGGGCGATGGGGGGTGATGTGGTCCGTGCTGAATACGAGCGCCATACGCGTGCCGCTATTTTCCCCGTCGCCGGGTAAAAGTGCAAAAGATTCACTGTGGGTCGTTACGCGCCAGTGAACGTTCGATGACTCTTGCCACCGCTAGGTTGGCAAAGGTGGCGGTCACGAAACTGGCCGAGCCGTAACCCAGGCTGCAATCCAGCGAAATGCCGTGGATGCCAGGTTTTTCAAAACCGACGCTGCCGTCGGCCTTGGGGTATTTCGGCTGCTGGGTGGAAAAAACACACTCGATGCGAAAGCTGCGTTTGGGGTTGCGGGTAAAGCCATAATCGCTGCGCAGCCGTGAACGGACCTTGGCGGCGAGGGGGTCGTTCACGGTACGTGACAGGTCTTTGCATTGCACCGTTGAGGGGTCAGTCAAGCCGCCCGCGCCGCCGGTGGTGACGATGGGAATCTTGTTGCGCCGACAGTGATAAATCATCGCGGCCTTGAATTTGATGCTGTCGATGGCGTCAATCACATAATCGTAATGTCGATCCAGCGATAAATAGTCGGGCAGGTTTTCCACGGTGAGAAAGTCATCAATGATATGACATTGGCAGTGGGGGTTGATTTTGTTGATCCGCTGCGCCAGCACCGCAGATTTTTTTTGCTCCAGAGTGCCGTCGTGGGCCACCAGTTGCCGGTTGATGTTGCTAGTGGACACCGTGTCGTAATCGATTAGGGTCAACTGCCCGATGCCGGTTCGCGCCAGGGCCTCCACCGCCCATGATCCGACCCCGCCCAAACCAATCACGCACACATGCAGGCTGCGAATAATACGCGCGCCATCACGGCCGTATAGGCGCTGAATGCCGCCGAAGCGGGCTTCAAAGTCGGCGTCAGTGGTCACGATGGTGTTGTCAGACATTTGAGGGAAAGCACTTCTTCGGCATTGCGCGTGGTTTGCGCCGCGATGGTGTCGATGGTTTCGGTGCGTAACGTGGCCAGCGTCTGCAAACATTCCGGTAGATATTCCGGGCTGTTGCGTTCACCGTGATGGCTGGCGACGGTCATGTCCGGCGCATCGGTTTCCAGCACGATGGCCTCAAGCGGAAGTTGCGCCGCGAGCGAGCGAAGCTTGCTGGCGCGTTCGTAGGTGAGCATGCCGCCAAAACCCAGTTTAAATCCCAGCTCGATGTAGTGCATGGCCTGCTGCTCACTGCCGTTAAAGGCGTGGCAGATGCCGCCCTTGACGGGGAAGCGTCGCAACGTGGAGAGCACCTGATCGTGGGCCTTTCGCACATGCAACAATACTGGCAGAGCGGCGTTTTGCGCCAGCGCCAACTGCGCCTCAAACAATACTTGTTGGGCATCACGATCGAGTGCGTGTCGATAAAAATCCAGTCCGATTTCACCTACCGCCACTGGCCGGTGGTCGTGTAAACCGTGCGCCAATTTGTCTAGGTCCTGCGCCGAATGCTGCTTCAGAAACGCTGGGTGCAGGCCCAGTGCGGGAAACAGCATCGGGTGGGATGAGCAAGTCAGTAGCAGTGCATCCCAGCTGTTGGCACGGATTCCCGGCACCACAATTTTGCCGATGTCGGCCTTTTCGCAACGGGCTAGTACTCGCTCGCGATCGTCATCAAAGGCCGCGACGTCGATGTGGCAATGGGTGTCGATCAGCGTCATATGGTTCCATTTTGGTACTGGCGGCAGGGCGCGCAAAGGGATGAAAAAACGGGGAATTTTACGACAGATCCGCAGTGTGGGCCATTCATTCACCGCAGGGAGAGGGGCCACGAAGGCGTATTCCTGAGCAAGTAGGTATGGTTATTGCCCATTTTATTGACTAGTATCAGACATTGTGAAAGAACGAACGAGTGGAGGACGACATGCCATCAAAAGCGAAAATCCCGAATTTGAGTGTGGCTCTGACCGCGCTGTTGTTGATCGCGCAAACCATGTTATTCACTGTTTCCAACACGGTGGAGGCAGCCAGCGCCGCTGATCCGTTGGAGAGGGGGCTGAACGCCTACTATGCCGGTGACTACAAGGCCGCTTACAATCTCACCATTCCGCTGGCCAGCCATGGCAATGCGGCGGCACAAAATCTGCTGGGCATGATGTACGAACTGGGGAAAGGCGTTCCTCAAAACCTTGCTCAGTCGGTCGCCTATTATCGCAAGGCCGCCGAGCAAGGGGATATGTATGCGCAATACAATCTCGCGGTGTCCTACGATACTGGCAACGGCTTGCCGCAGAATTTTCGTGAAGCGGTGAGGTGGCTGCGGCGGGCAGCGGATCAAGGTGGTGATTTCGCCCAGTATAATTTAGGGGTGATGTATGAAGAAGGGCGGGGTGTAAAAAAAGATTTCAAACAGGCCGCGCAATGGTATCAACAGGCGGCAAAAAGCGGCCACAAGCAGGCGCAGAATAATCTGGGTTGGTTGTATGAAACCGGTCAGGGCGTACCGCAAAGTTTGATTAACGCCTATGCCTGGTTCAATGCCGCAGCGGTGCAGGGCTTTACGGTTGCGGCACAAAAACGTGATGTCATTCGCTCCAGTCTGACGAAACAACAACTGCGCCAAGCCGAAACGCTGGCCCAACGTGTGGTGAAAGAATCGAGCGTCCTTGCAGGGCGGTGAGTTGGCGTGTTACCGGGCACCCAATGTAGTGAAAGCCACACCCCCCAGTCAGATGACTGATCAACGCAACTTTTTTCGCCTGATGTTTTCTGGTGAGTCTGTCAAAAGGTTTCAGGCTAAATAGCGTGCGAGCAATCCCAGGGTTGCCGTCGAATTGACGTGGTGCTCATCGGCTTCCCAGGGAATCAATACTCGATGACCGCTGCCCGGGGCAACATCCATAGGTTGATTTTTTAGGTCGCTCATCCGAGACAACACCACATCCCGATTGCCGCTGGGGTGGATCAGTTGCAGTCTGTCGCCCACAGAAAATTTGTTTTTTACATCGACTTCGGCCAGCCCGTGTTGGTGATCAATGCGGATAATTTCACCGACAAACTGTTGTTCGCTGCTTTTGGAGTGGCCGGTGAGGTAGTTTTGCGTTTCATGGCTGTGATGGCGCTGATAAAAACCGTCGGTGTAGCCGCGATTGGCCAGACCTTCCAGCACGCCAAGCAGTTGTGGGTCCAGTGTCCGACCGTCCACGGCGTCATCAATGGCTTGCCGATACACTTGCGCGGTGCGTGCGGCGTAATAGTGTGACTTGGTGCGGCCCTCGATTTTCAGGCAGTCGATGCCGATGTCCACCAGTTGTTGCACATGTTCGACGGCGCGCAGGTCCTTGGAATTCATGATGTAGGTGCCGTGCTCATCTTCTTCCATGGCCATCAGTTCACCGGGACGACCGGGTTCCTCAATGAGCACCGGCTGGTCGGCGGCTGGGTGGCGGGGTGTGCCACCGCAGGCGGCAGGACGGGGGGGCGCGGGATGCAGGTCGCCGGTAGCGTCTTCCGTAGCCTCCGATATCTTATAATCCCAGCGGCAGGAATTGGTGCAGGTGCCCTGGTTGGGGTCTCGGTGGTTGAAATAACCCGATAGCAGACAACGCCCGGAATAAGCGATGCACAGCGCGCCGTGCACAAAGACTTCCAACTCCGTGTCCGGGCATTGCTGGCGGATCTCGGCGATCTCGTCCAGCGACAGCTCGCGTGACAGGATCACCCGTTCAATGCCCAGCGATTGCCAGAACTGCACCGTGGCGTAGTTGACGGTATTTGCCTGCACCGACAAATGAATGGGCATCTCCGGCCAGCGTTCGCGCACCATCATGATCAACCCGGGGTCGGCCATAATCAGTGCGTCGGGGCGCATTGCGATCACTGGCGCCATGTCTTTCATATAGGTAGCAATTTTGGCGTTGTGTGGCGAAATATTGCTGGCCACGAACAGTTTTTTGCCTTGAGCGTGGGTTTCGTCGATGCCAGTTTTCAGGTTGGCGAGGTCAAAATCATTATTGCGCGCACGTAGGCTGTAACGTGGCTGGCCGGCGTACACTGCGTCGGCGCCATAAGCCAGGGCGTAGCGCAGGTTTTTCAGGGTGCCAGCGGGAGAAAGTAGTTCAGGTGATTTTTTCATGTCGGGCGCGGGGTATTTTGGCTGCCGCGGGTTAGGGGCGGGCGTCATGCGAGAGTAGCCGCACATTGTAGCACGTGCTTTTACCGGCAAAGCCATGGTGTATGATAGTCGCCCGAAACGGTTTTTAGTCCATCGTAAGCCGTTCATTTCGTGCCAGAAACAGAAAAGAGAGCGTTCACATGGTTAGAATGGAAACACCGGTTTGTGACTTTGGTCTGGCAGCCGTCGATTTTGCGTTGCCTGGAGTGGATGGCAAAACCTGGAGTCTGGCCGATTGTGCTGGTGAAAAGGGTTTGCTGGTCATGTTTATCTGCAACCACTGTCCCTACGTGAAATCCATTCGCGAACGCATCGTGCGCGATGCCCGGGAATTAAAGGCATTGGGTGTCAATACGGTGGCCATCATGTCCAATGACCCTGCGGAATACGAGGAAGACTCCTTCGAAAACATGCAAGCGGTGGCCCAGGAATTTGATTTCCCTTTCCCTTATCTTTTGGATGAAACACAGGATATCGCCAAAAAATACGGCGCGATCTGCACCCCGGATTTTTTCGGATATAACGCCGACTTACAACTACAGTATCGCGGGCGGCTGGATGAAAGCCGCAAAGAGGCCGTGGCCGGTGCACGCCGTGACTTGTTTGAGGGCATGAAACAGGTGGCAGAAACCGGCAGAGGGCCGACGAAACAGGTGCCGAGCATGGGTTGTTCCATCAAATGGAGAGGCGTCGTAGCGTGACGTTGCTCCCCCCCGAGTCCTGGCTATTGCCCTGATGGCGATGATCGAGGACAATTACAGGTTCCTCCGGGATGAGGAGCGGCACGGTCTGGCGGCCCACGGTAAAAATAACTGAGTAAAAACAGCTGTATTTTTCAGGGATGCCGACCGTAGGGGAATTGTTGCTCGGATGCCCCACCAAAAAACCGAGCGGGTGCGTTTTTTTACATCGGTCTTCCTGGGGCCCACGCCCTCCGGTTTTTGGACGAAACAAGATCGGTCACCGCTTTCAGGGTGGGTGGCAATCGTCTTTTTCTGCGACGTGATTTTTACGCGCGGCACCTGCAGTAGGCTCATGCGGCGCTACTGGCTTTCTTTTAGTAACCATTTTTATTTGAACTTGTTTTTAGGAGAATCACATGTCAAACCACAAAAATCTTGCCAATGCCGTCCGTGCGCTCAGCATGGACGCGGTGCAAAAAGCCAATTCCGGCCACCCTGGCGCACCGATGGGCATGGCGGATATCGCCGAAGTTCTGTGGAACGATAACCTCAAGCACAATCCGATCAACCCTCAATGGGCCGACCGTGACCGCTTCGTGTTATCCAATGGGCACGGCTCCATGTTGATTTATTCCCTATTGCATTTGACCGGTTACGATCTCAGCATCGACGACCTTAAACAGTTCCGCCAGCTGCATTCCAAAACCCCAGGGCACCCCGAATACGGTTATGCACCGGGCGTTGAAACCACCACCGGGCCACTGGGTCAAGGCATCACTAATGCCGTGGGCATGGCCATTGCTGAAAAGGCCATGGCCGGTCAGTTCAATCAAAAGGATCACGACATTGTTGATCACCACACTTATGTGTTCTTGGGTGATGGCTGCCTGATGGAAGGCATTTCCCACGAGGCCTGTTCGCTGGCTGGCACTTTAGGTTTGGGCAAGTTGGTTGCGTTTTGGGATGACAACGGCATCTCCATCGACGGCAACGTCGATGGCTGGTTCACCGACGACACACCCAAGCGTTTTGAATCCTACGGCTGGCACGTGATTGCCGATGTCGACGGACACGATGCGGGCGCCGTTGCTAAAGCGCTGAAATTAGCCAAGGCAATGACTGACAAGCCCACGCTGATCTGTTGTAAAACCACCATTGGTTTTGGCTCGCCCAACAAGGCCGGCAGCCATGCCAGCCATGGCGCGCCTTTGGGTGAGGAAGAAATCAACCTGACCAAGGCCGCGCTGGGTTGGGATCACGGTCCCTTTGAGGTGCCGAACGACGTCTACGCCGCCTGGGACGCCAAAGAAAAAGGCGCTGCCGCAGAAAGCGCCTGGAATGAAAAATTCGCTGCTTACAAAGCCGCCTTTCCTGAATTGGCCGCCGAGTTTGAACGCCGCACGGCTGGTGAGCTGCCAGCCGACTGGGCGACAACATCCGCCGAATACATCGCCGCGGTTAATGCCGAGGCCAAGAGCCCTGCCACACGCCAGGCATCCTTGGCCTCCATTGAAGCCTATTCGCCGATGGCCCCCGAATTGTTCGGTGGCTCTGCTGACTTGGGTTGCTCCAACCTCACCGAGTGGTCCGGCTACAAGCCCATGATCAGCAATGCAGAGCCCAACTACCTCAACTACGGGGTGCGTGAATTTGCGATGTCCGCGATCATGAACGGTATCTCCCTGCACGGCGGGTTCATCCCGTTCGGCGCCACCTTCCTGATGTTCTCTGAATACGCGCGTAATGCATTGCGCATGGCGGCGTTGATGAAAATTCAGAGCATTTTTGTGTATACCCATGACTCCATCGGTCTGGGCGAAGACGGCCCGACTCATCAGCCTGTCGAGCAAATCCCTACCCTGCGCATGATTCCAAACATGTCGGTATGGCGTCCCTGTGATGCCGTTGAATCCGCCGTAAGCTGGCAGCAAGCTGTCGAGAAAAAAGATGGGCCCAGCTGCCTGATCTTCTCGCGTCAGGGTTTGCCGCACCAACCCCGTACTAACGAGCAAATCGCCAACATCACCAAAGGTGGTTACATTCTAGGCGACTGTGGTTGTGACAGCCCCGATGCCATTATCATTGCGACCGGTTCTGAAGTGGCTTTGGCCGTGGCCGCCGCTGCACAACTCAACGGTAAAAAAATTCGCGTGGTTTCCATGCCGTCCACCAATGTTTTTGAAGCACAGGATGATGCTTACAAGGCTTCTGTGTTGCCAAAGGGTGTGCCCACTGTTGCTGTTGAGGCCGCTGTCACGGATGCTTGGTACAAGTATGCTGACAAAGTAGTGGGCATCGATCACTTCGGTGAATCTGCCCCAGCGAGTGAATTGTTCAAGGAATTTGGATTCACGGTGGAGAATGTTGTTGCCACTGTTGAATCGATCCTCTGATTTTGTAGGGTGGGCGCTGCCCGCCGTATGTGATATGTAATGGAGGTTTTGGTGGGCGATATGTCCACCCTATGGCCGCCACAATGAACTTTTTGGTTAAAAACTGGGAGATGAAATATGACAATAAAAGTCGGTATTAACGGTTTCGGCCGCATCGGTCGCATGGCCTTCCGCGCCATTGCGAAAGAGTTTGGCGACATTGAAGTGGTCGGCATCAATGACCTGCTCGAAGCAGACTATCTGGCCTACATGCTTAAGTATGATTCCGTGCACGGAAATTTCGACGGTGATGTTTCAGTCGACGGCAATAATCTCGTCGTCAACGGCAAGACCATCCGCCTCACCGCCGAACGTGATCCTGCTGATCTGAAATGGAGCGATATTGGTGCCGATCTGATCATCGAATGCACTGGCTTCTTCCTGACAGAAGAAACCTGCCAAAAACACATCGACGCCGGTGCCAAAAAAGTCGTGATGTCTGCACCATCTAAAGATGGCACCCCCATGTATGTTTACGGTGTGAACCACAACAGCTACGACGGCCAGGCCATTGTGTCCGCCGCCTCCTGCACCACCAACTGCCTGGCGCCCGTCGCTAAGGTGTTGAACGACAAATGGGGCATCAAACGTGGTCTGATGACCACCGTTCACGCGGCGACGGCAACACAAAAAACCGTCGACGGACCTTCCATGAAAGACTGGCGCGGTGGTCGTGGTATCCTGGAAAACATCATTCCTTCGTCCACGGGTGCAGCCAAAGCTGTCGGTGTGGTGTTGCCTGAACTGAATGGCAAGTTAACCGGCATGGCGTTCCGTATTCCGACTTCTGACGTATCCGTTGTTGATCTGACGGTTGAGCTGGAAAAAGAAGCGTCTTATGACGACATCTGCGCGGCCATGAAAGCGGCCTCTGAAGGTGAAATGGCAGGCACGCTGGGTTACACCGACGAGAAAGTGGTATCGACGGATTTCCGTGGTTGTAGCCAGTCTTCCATTTTTGACAGTGGCGCGGGTATCGCCCTGGACGGCACTTTCGTCAAAGTGGTGTCCTGGTACGATAACGAATACGGCTATACCTGTAACATGTTGCGTTTCGTCCTGCACGTCGCTTGATCAGGCGCCAGAGGCAGGTGTCGGGTCACCCGACACTTGCCACTGGTCTTTGGAAATCCCAAAGGCTTTTGTTAAGCATTACTTAATCAATGTTTAACAAAAATCTTTGAACAAAAAATTGGAGAAAATAATGTCCGTAATAAAGATGACCGACCTGGATCTGGCCGGTAAGCGCGTGTTGATCCGTCAGGATCTCAATGTGCCCATTAAAAATGGCAAGGTAACCAGCGACAAGCGTATCCTCGCCTCCCTGCCTACCATCGAACATTGCTTGAAGGCGGGTGCCAAAGTCATGGTGATGTCTCATTTGGGGCGCCCCGTTGAAGGTGAGTTCAACGAAGAGTTTTCCATGATTCCTGTGGGCGACCACATGGCCGCATTGCTGGGCCGTGAGGTGAAAATGGTTAAGGGCTGGGTCGAAAAAGGTGTTGGTTCCATCAATGACGGTGATCTGGTGTTGCTGGAAAATGTGCGCTTCAACGTCGGAGAGAAAAAGAACGACGATGCGCTGGCAAAGAAAATGGCTGAATTGTGTGATGTCTTTGTGATGGATGCCTTTGGTACCGCGCATCGCGCCCAGGCTTCGACTCACGGTGTTGCCAAATTTGCTCCCGTAGCTTGTGCCGGTCCGTTGCTGGCGGGGGAACTGGAAGCACTGGGCAAGGCGCTGGATAATCCGGCCCGGCCCATGGTGGCTATTGTCGGTGGTTCCAAGGTGTCTACCAAGCTGACAGTGTGCTGGAATCGTTGTCCAAAATCGTGGACCAGCTGATCGTCGGTGGCGGCATCGCCAATACATTTATTGCCGCGCAGGGTCACAATGTCGGCAAATCCTTATACGAGGCCGACCTGGTCGATACCGCGAAAAAACTGACCGCCGATGCACAGGCACGGGGTGGTGATATTCCTGTACCTACTGATGTTGTGTGCGCCAAAGAGTTTGCCGAAACCGCAGAAGCTACCCTGAAAAATGTCAGCGATGTCACCGATGACGACATGATTTTTGACATCGGTCCTGATTCTGCCGCAGCCCTGGCCGATGTGCTGAAAAATGCAGGCACCATCGTCTGGAATGGCCCGGTGGGCGTGTTTGAATTTGACCAGTTTGGTGAAGGCACCAAAGCCAT
>JAADHZ010000026.1 GCA_013151575.1 Gammaproteobacteria bacterium | reverse complement strand
TAAAACACACTGCTATATCCATTCAAATAGTAGGCGAATAAGTTTCGCCCGAAATCGCGGATTGCTTTCGGAGTTTTCGGGCCGGCACTAGGTAGGAATGCACAACTCCATGTTACGAGGGGTAGCAGAACAGGACCTCAACCATTGCATAGCATAAACGCCCACATTCTGACGCCGTTAAATTTAAAAGTGAAATAACATGCTGAAAAATAACACCCAACCCCCGCAGCGTCTAATGGACATCAGTCATTATTTTTTGAGCGAAGCCAACGAACGATTACCCATCTGGCAGCACACCACTATTATTCCGGTGTTACTCGGCTCCTGGAATGATGACCATGTCGTTTATGCTCTGGGCCGCGCCTTCGAGCAACAACACCGCAGCTGCATGGTGTTAAATATTGAAAACCACCAGGTCGGCGGCGCACCCCTAGCCTCACCATTGAGTCCTCCACAACAAAAAACATCCCCGGAGCAAAACGTCGATGCAGAACCCGGCCTTCCACAGCTTGCGCTCATACCACTGATCTCAACGTCCACAACCCTGGCCGTGCAAAGTGATCACATTATCATCGCCGTCGACAGCTCGTTGTCCGGGGTTCGGCTCGCCTATGACCAACTGACCTTTCTCGCATCGTTGGAAACGGATTTTACCGTCAACGTTATTATGATAAATGCCAGTCAGGCATGCGATGCGATGCGGTTTTACCGTTTCATATTTGACAGTTCGGAGTCATTATTGGGGTTGGCGGTGGAATACGCGGGCTTTTTGCTCAGCACAAGATGCAACCACCCCCCGGAAACAACTGACATCAACGATATTGCCCGGGATATTCTGGAAAAACTGACGCCCGCCTCAACACCACAACAACAGGGTAGGGAAAAAATTTCCACCATTGACTCAATATCGCCGATCGCCCGACTGTTGAGCTAACCTGCCCTGGTGAAACCTGTGCCATTCTCCGCGACGTCGCCTGCCTCAGTGGTATTTTGAAAGCCAGACTAAAAAATCCTCGCAGGACATAGGGCGCCCCAAATGATAACCCTGCATATTGTCGCAACCGTGCTCACGCAAAAAACTCACTTGCGCTTCTGCTTCCACGCCCTCGGCAATAACGTTCAATTTGAGCCGGTGCGCCATAGCGATGATGGTATCCACTATGGCGGCATCATCATCGTCACCGGGTAGATCGGCGACAAAGGAACGATCTATTTTCAACACATCCAGCGGGAAACGTTTGAGATAGCTCAATGATGAATAACCGGTGCCAAAATCATCAATGGCAATCCGAAACCCCATTTCATGGCAGCGGCGCAACGTTTGCATGGTGAATTCAGGATCCTCCATAGCGCAACTTTCCGTTATTTCCAGCTCGATCAAGC
This sequence comes from Gammaproteobacteria bacterium, assembly GCA_013151575.1. Taxonomy (GTDB): domain Bacteria; phylum Pseudomonadota; class Gammaproteobacteria; order SZUA-152; family SZUA-152; genus SZUA-152. The sequence continues at coordinate 11,768 of JAADHZ010000026.1, read as the reverse complement.
GAGGGTTCGTGCCGCCTTTCTCCAGCGTCGAGCTGATCATGTCCACCAAACCTTTGTCACGAAATTGCCGGGCCGACAGGTTGACCGACACCGGCAACGGCTCAAAACCCGCCGCTGCCCAGGTCTGCTGGTCTGCGCAAGCTTGCCGCAAAACCCACTCACCGACGGGCACAATCAAACGCGTCTCTTCGAGAATGGAAATAAATTGTTCGGGCATCACCATGCCCACGTCCGCGCGCTGCCAACGTAACAAGGCTTCCACGCCGATGACTTTTCCGGTATCGAGCGCCACCTGCGGCTGGTAATGCAAGCGAAATTCTTCCCGTTGCAGGGCACGACGCAGGGCACTTTCTGTGCTCAACCAATCCACGGCGTCGTCGTTCATGGACGCATTGTAAAACTCGTAACTAGTACCGCCCTGGCGTTTAGCCGCGTGAAGCGCGATATCGGCAAATTTTACCAGCTCATCAAAATCACCGGAATCGTCGGGGAACATCACCCCGCCAACACTCGGAACAATAAATATCTCGCGTTCAGCCGCGCGAAAGGGCTCGCTGAAAGCAGCGATCAGATTTTGCACTTGCATGTCCACTTCGCTGCCACATCTCAAATCCGTCAAGGCAACATGAAACTCATCCCCCCCGAACCGGGCCACAATATCCCGCGGGCGCACACAGCTGACCAATCGTCGCGCAACCTGCTGCAACATTTGGTCGCCCGTTCGATGCCCCAGGGTATCGTTAATATTGGTAAAACGGTCCAGGTCCAAATGCAGCACTGCCACCTGCCGAGCATCGCGGCGCGCGCGCAACATGGACTGCCGAAAACGATCATGAAACAACGCTTTGTTGGGCAGGTCGGTGAGGGCATCGTAATACATCAGGTGTTGGATGCGATTTTCCGCCTCCTTTTGTCGGCTTAAATCCGTGAAACCACCAATATAATTGCTCACCTCACCAGCGGCATTGCACACGGCACTGATGGTGAGCCACTCTGGAAAAACCTCTCCGCTTTTGCGGCGATTCCAAACCTCACCCTGCCAGAAACCACGTTCAGTAATACTCGCCCACATGAATTTGTAAAAATCCTTGCTATGCCGCCCCGACTGCAAAATAGCAGGACGTTGCCCAACCGCCTCCTCCTCGCTATACCCGGTAATATCAATGAAGGCCTGATTAACCCGCAGAATTTTGGCCTTGCTGTCAGTGATCATCACCCCTTCCACGCTGGATTCGAACACACGGGCTGCCAGCCGTAGGTCCGCTTCGGCCCGGCACCGCGCTCGGCGCACCTTTGCCTCGCGTAACTCACGCTCAATGGCCGCGACCAAACGAGCCAAGTTGTCCTTCATGATGTAATCATGAGCACCGGAGCGCATCATCTCCACCGCCGTTTCTTCACCAATGGCGCCGGAAATAACAATAAAGGGAATATCACGCTCAACCGCATGCAACAGCGACAGTGCCGCCGAGCCACTAAACTCCGGCATGTTGTAATCGCACAGGATGATATCCCAGTCGCGTGCCTCCAGCGCCGCCCGCATATCGCCAGGTGTATCCACACGCTGGCTGGACAGCTCATAGCCCCCTTTTTTGAGCTGACGCAACGTCAGTGCCGCATCGTCCTCAGAATCCTCAACCAGTAAAACGCGCAATGATCCAGACAACTGAAATCCCTCCCGTTGACACCAAAGCCTAAAAAAATGAAAAGATCATGCAGACGAGAGCCTGTAAAACACAAGCAAATACACAAATTTGTACCCGTGTTTTTGTGGGCAATTCCAAAAGTGATCAAGATGATCTATTTTGAAACCGGGCTAATACTACAGCAATGCGGGCGCGTGAACGGCGCCACAGTCGCCACCGTTCAGATTGTGCTACATTTCCTCAGCCCAGGAATAGTAAAGCGATCCTATTTAAAAACAATCACCGCCAGACGCAACCGGAACATGGCATGAAACCTCTCATTTTGATTTTATTGATTCTCGGTTTCAGCGCGGCAGAGGCGGCCTCCCCTGTCAGCTCTTTACCATCCCGACAATATTTACAAAAACTGCTGGACGATATCAAACAAGCCCAGCAACAAAAGGGAGAACAAACCGCCGCCCTCAAACAACTGGAGCAACAACTTGCGTGCCACTGGACACTAATCCGCCGCTACCAAATCTGTGACCAGTTACATCCCAGCCAACCATCGGAGCAACTCCGCTGCACACTTCAGGCAAAAATCAATGCGGACAGCTGCCTTTCCAAACCAGCCTCAGACACTAAACCTGCCAATTCCAATAAAAAACCTTTAACACCATAGCTGACCAAGAGCGAATACGGGGAAAATAGACTCAACAATAAACATCCCGGCCACAAACAACCGGGATTTTCGGAAACAAACTCAACAGTAGGAAGAGAGGCCTCACGCCATCAACTGCTCCAGCATATCCACCAATTGCGTCATACCTAACTTGAGGTTGTCTTCTATCTCGGCAAAGGTGATTTCGTCGCTGGTTTTTCCCGCCGCCCAATTGGCAACCACGGCGCAGCAGGCGTAACAAATCCCCAGCTCGCGTGCCAGCGCCGCTTCGGGCATGCCGGTCATGCCTACCAAGTGGCAGCCATCACGTTCCATTCTGTTGATTTCGGCGGCAGTTTCCAGGCGTGGTCCCTGTGTCGCGCCATAGGTGCCGCCGTCGATGATTGTCACGTTGGCGGCACAGGCTGCTTTGATCAAGCGTTGCCGCATTTTTTCGCTATAAGGGTGGCTGAAATCAATATGGCGCACATCGCTTGCACCGCCGTCATAGTACGTACCGGCACGGCCCCAGGTGTAGTCGATGATCTGATTCGGCACCACCAGTCTGGCGGGCGGCATGTCGTCGCGAATACCGCCGACAGCGGCAATAGCTAGCACATTGTCCGCGCCCATTTCACGCAACGCCCAAATGTTGGCGCGATAGTTGATGTTATGCGGCGCACGATTGTGGCCATAGCCGTGTCGGGGTAAAAACAGCAGCTCTTTGCCGAACAGGCTGCCTCGGGCGATGGGGCCGGAAGGCTCGCCGTAAGGTGTGTTGATCACTTCACGTTTTTCGACCTTGAGAATACCCAGGGAATCGAGGCCAGTGCCACCGATGATTGCCAGTTTGTCCATGGTGTTTCCTGTTGAGGATAAGAAAAAACGTATTTTCCGGGTGTAGCTTACATGCCCCTAACAGCAAAAATACCGTTCGCATTTCGCAGAAAACCTTTGTAATCCATGCCGCAGCCAAACACGTAGCGGTCGGGCACCTGTAAACCAACAAAATCTGCTTCAATGCCCTGTTTACGACTGTGCAGTTTTTCCACCAACACCACGGTTTTGACGCTACGCACCCCAGCCTGCTGGCAATGTTCTACGATGGCGGCGAGGGTGTAACCTTCATCGAGAATGTCATCGACGATAAGCACGTCCCGGCCTTTGAGTACCTGTTTGGGTTCCACCGCCCAATGCAGTTCTCCCCCCTGCGTCGCTCCGCGATACCGGGTGGCGTGCAGGTAATCCTGTTCCAGGGGGAAATCCAAACGCAGCATCAGACCGCCGGTGACAATCAAACCACCGTTCATAACACAAATTAGTAATGGGTTTTGGTTGCGGTACTCAGCGGTGATGGCGACGGCCATTCGTTCCAGTGCGGCGTCAACATCCGCGCTGTTGTGTAGGCAGTCGGCTTCGTCGCGGACACGTTGAATATGTTGCGGTGAAACGCTCATAGCGCGACTAAAAAATACATCAGTAGGTAAAGGTGACGGTCTCGTCATCCATGGCTTCGCTGATGATGTAAGCAGCACCGACGGTTTCGTCGATTTCGGGAATGAGATCGTCGCCCCACAATTCCAAGCTGGACGTGCATATTTTGAATTTTGCACCGGCTTCGAAGGCATCGCGCATCAGGTCGTAAACGGTTTTACTGCTATCTTCGGTAAAACGCAAATTTTCCGCCACGCCTTTTTTGGCCAGCTCACCGGCTCGCCCCGTAAGCAGCACCTCCACATCGTATTCCATGGCGGCGGCAACACTGGCTTGCTGAAAGGGTGTGCCCAGTTCCGACGGGTTTTGGGGGTCGGTGTTCATTAAAACAATAAGCAGTTTGTCGGCCATAGGGAGTTCAATCCAGATTGCGGTTGATGTGTGGTGTGCGTCGATTATAAGCAGCCAGGTGTCGCAACTCCACCACCCGTGTTTACGGTGACACCATTAGGTACTACTTAGTAAGTGCACGGCGGAGGTGGAAAAGGCGATCTCCGCCCCGTGTTGCGCAATGACATCGGCAATTTTCAGCAGCACCTCCTGTTTGATTTCCTGGAATTCCGTCCACACCGTGGTCCTGGTAAAGGTGTACACAAAAAGTCCAAAGGCAACGGCACGAAGAGTTTACCGCCACTGGGTGGGGCCATGATAGCGAAAAAACCACTGCAGACACCACGGCCCTGGCTTTTTGCAACAACGCGTTTAGTGGGGAGGAATAGCGAGCGAACGTGTGGACATCGTTACAGGCAGCATCACGCGTTGATACCACACTCGCGCACCCAGCAAAAGCAGCAGCACGACGGCATACAAAAGGGGCTGCCGATAATCTGCCTTCACCAACCATAAATAGTGAAAAACACCCCCGGTAGCCGCCACGTAAACCAGCTGATGCAACTGCGCCCAGCGCCGGCCCAGTCGTCGCATCATGGTGTTGGTGGACGTTACCGCCAGCGGAATCAGCAGCACAAAAACGGCGAAACCAATGGTGATATAGGGCCGTTTGATGATGTCCTTGAGAATTTCACCCCAGTCGAAAAACTGGTCCAAAACCAGGTAGGTCAGAAAATGCAGGCACGCATAAAAAAAGGCATACAACCCTAGCATGCGTCGCATCCGCAGCGGCCACCGCCAGCCGAAGAAATGCCGCGCCGGGGTTGCTGCCAGCGAAATCAGCAACAGGCGAAGCGTCCAGTCACCGGTGCGCTGGGTGATTTCTTCGATGGGGTTCGCGCCCAGCCGGTCCGTCAGGCCGTCAGCAATAATCCACAACAGGGGCACCAGACAGAGTAGGAAAACGGCGAATTTGAAAAAACGCGGCGTGTTCATTGATTATCCGCTACCGGCGATTTTCAAAACGAGCGACGCAGGTCCATACCACGGTAGAGGCCCGCGACCTGTTCCTCATAACCGTTGAACATCAGGGTTTTTCGTTTGAAAAACTCGCCGATGCGGCGTTCCCGGGATTGGCTCCAACGGGGGTGATCCACCGTGGGGTTCACATTGGCGTAAAACCCGTATTCCCCAGGGCCGGACAACGCCCAAGTCGTGCGAGGTATGGTGTTGCTGAAACGAATCCTGACGATGGATTTGACGTTTTTGAATCCGTATTTCCACGGCACCACCAGCCGAATGGGCGCGCCGTTCTGATTGGGCAGCACCTTGCCGTACAGTCCCACCGCCAGCAGGGTCAGCGGGTGCATAGCCTCGTCCATGCGCAGGCCTTCGACGTAGGGCCAATCCAGCACCTGACTGCGTTGGCCGGGCATTTGCTCAGGATCGTACAGCGTGGTGAATTCGACGAACCGGGCGCGGGAGGTGGGTTTAAACCGTTTGATGAGCCCCGCCAAGGGAATGCCCACCCAGGGAATCACCATGGACCACGCCTCCACGCAGCGCAGGCGATAGATGCGCTCCTCCAGCTGGCTGGTTTTGATGAGGTCTTCCAGATGATAATCGGCAGGTTTTTCCACCTCGCCGTCCACCCGCACCGTCCACGGGTCGGTTTTCAGAGTATGGGCGCGCCGGGCAGGATCTTCCTTGTCGGTGCCGAATTCATAAAAATTGTTGTAGCGGGTGATGTCCTTCAGGGAGTTGGGGGTTTCGTCGGTAGACAATGCGGAACCCCCGGCAAAACTCAGTTTTCCCGCTGCTGCCTGCGCGCTGCGGGAAGCGAGCAGGGCTGGAAAAGCCGCCCCGGCGGCCAGCGCAAAGGCAGTGCCTGCGCTGTTGCGCAGGAAGTCACGGCGCTCCGCGTAAACCCGTGGCTCGGTGATTTCGGACGGTCGAACATCCTCGGGACGTTTAATCAGCATATGCTTTCCTCGCTGTTTTCTCTTGTTGTGCCCCGCTGGCCACTACTCTGAAATGGGGATTCTTGTACAATCATGGCAGACCTTTGTCACATATTAATCACAACAGTTGAGAAAAAAACTTGGCGAAATCGGCAGATAAAATATCCTCCTCTTCCTCCCGGGCTGATGTCATCCGCTGGTGGGTGGTTTGTCTCAGTGCGAGTTTGTTGCTGCTGCCAATACCTCCCAGCCAGGCAGAGGAGCGTCTGGCCCCCGACTTCAGTCTCCCGGTACTGACGGCACAACCGGAGAAAACCGAAGGAAAACCCAGTGTGCCGACAGAAGTGAGCCTTGCGCAGTTCCGAGGCCGGGTGGTGTATCTGGACTTCTGGGCCACCTGGTGCCCCCCCTGCCGTAATTCCTTCCCCTGGATGGACACCATGTTCAAACGCTACCAACAGGACGGGCTCACGGTGATCGCCATCGGCCTGGACCGTAAAAAGAAACTGGTGCAACGATTTTTGCAATCGACGCAGCCGTCGTTCATCGTGGCCCATGACCCTGGGGGTGACACCGCCATAGCCTATCGGATGTACGCCATGCCGACCTCATTTTTGATCGACCGCGAAGGGCGCATCGTCACCACCCACGTGGGATTTCGGCGCTCGAACCAGGACTCATTGGAAGCCAAAATCCAGAAACTATTGGAACAGTAACAGCCGACATCGTCACTTGTATGCAGGGTAGGCAACCACTAGTATCACTCTCGGCGAAACAACACGGCAAACAGGGTACGTATTTGAATAAAAAAAAAATGAACAGCAAAGAGTTGGGCCTAGTATTAGGCCAGCAACTCCTTAGCGTAGACGATCTGCACTACGGGCTGTGGGAAGACGACCTGCCATTATCCTTTGCCAACATGGCCGAAGCGCAACAGCGTTACACGAACGAAATTTTCAATGCCCTGCCCTCGCCGGACGGCGGCAACACCCGTGTCCTCGACATCGGCTGCGGCACCGGCCACATCTTCGGCCAGTTGCTGGATCGCGGCTTTGTTGCAGATGGCCTGGTACCCGCCCCAAAACTGGCCGAGCAGGTGCGAAAATGTCTGGCTAGGCGTAACAAAAAAGCCGCCCGGTTATTTGAAAACACCTTCGAAAAATTTCCTATTGAAGAGCGTCGCCAGCATTATGACGCCGCCTTGTTCAGCGAAAGCTACCAGTACATTCCCATGTCTGCCTCATTTCCCATTCTTGCGCAAATCGTCAAACCTGGCGGGCTAGTGGTGATTTGTGATTTTTTCAAAACGGAAAATGCTGGCGACGGCCAGCCCGGTGACCGCAGTTTTGGTGGTGGGCACAAAATGGACATGTTTTACAGCGAACTGAAAAAACACCCCTTTACTTTGTTGCGCGACGATGACATTACCCACAAAGTCAGCCCTAACATAAAATTGCTGGATGACACACTGATGTTGCGACTCGTGCCTGCCGGACAAACGCTTAATCGTTATTTGACAGAAAACCACCCGTGTATCTGGAGCCTTATTAAATCTGTATTCAAGCTGTTTTTCGGTAAAAAAATCGAAAAGCAAAAACACAAATATTTCACGGGAAACCGCACTCAAGCCGTATTTGAGCGCTACAAAACGTACCGTCTGCTGATTTTACAACGAGATCACTGAACTACAATGGCGAACATCTCCCTGCCAACCGATCTTAAAACGGTAGTGCAACACGCACTGGCCGAAGATGTCGGCAGCGGTGACATCACCGCCGCACTGATCCCTGCTCATACCCAATCCAGCGCACACGTCATCAGTCGTGAACGTGCCGTGCTCTGCGGTAGCGCTTGGTTTGACGAGGTATTCCGACAACTGGATGACACCGTAAACATCCGCTGGCTCTCCAACGAGGGCGATGCCATCGCCGCCAACCAAACGCTGTGTACCCTCACCGGTAATGCCCGCCAACTGCTCACCGGCGAACGCACCGCACTGAATTTTCTACAAACGCTCTCCGCCACCGCCACTCGTACTCATGAATTTGTCGAACTCATCGCCGACACTGGCACGCAAATACTCGACACTCGAAAAACCCTACCCGGCCTGCGCAGCGCACAAAAATACGCTGTCACCTGCGGCGGCGGATGCAACCACCGCACTGGCCTGTTCGATGCCTTTCTGATCAAGGAAAACCACATCCTTGCTGCGGGCTCCATCGCTACCGCTGTGGCCGCCGCACGCCAGCAAAAGCCTGGGTTCACCGTTGAAATTGAAGTGGAAAATTTGGATGAAGTGCAACAAGCGCTCCGTGCTGGTGCGGATCAATTGTTACTCGACAACATGGATCTCGACACACTGCGGGCGGCAGTGCAGCTCACGGCAGGCCAAGCCAAACTGGAGGCCTCAGGTAACGTATCTTTAGACAGCGTGCGCGCCATTGCCGAAACCGGGGTGGACTTTATTTCGGTAGGCGCACTCACCAAACATGTGCAGGCAGTGGATTTGTCGATGCGGTTATTGTTTGAAGAGAATTAATACCGCCACTCAAATTGCCCCACCCCACAATGGGGCTCAGTGCCGAAGATCAACCAACTCTCGCAACACGGCCGTTGCATAACAACCTGTGGGCAACCCGAAAGTCAGCTGTAAATGTTGCCCTTCGGGCAGCCAGCGCCACTGAAAATTTTCAATGGATAAACGCAAAGCGCGACGTTCCTGTTTAAGCCCGGCCTGCTCCAATCCCTCACGATAAATAGACTGCTCAGCAAGCACGGTGGACTCCAGGCTCTGTGCTTCAAGCCGGGCGGGTAGCTCACCCCTGCCCCATAACGGCCCCGATGGCAGCACATCGTCGGCGGAAAATCGCGCCTCAATCTCCGCATTCAGAAGCTCCGCGACAAAATAACTGCGGCTGCCAGCCAACAGCAAAACCTCACCAGGGAGCAACATGTTCCAGTTAGTTTTTCTCACCCGCTCAGCGACGACTTCGTTGAATAAAAAAGAACGCGCCGCCGATAGATACAAACCGCGCCGGTGTCGGTCCTTCACGCGCCGCCCACCGAACATCGCCGTGGCATCGGTAAGATTTTTTCCGGCGCGCCCAAATCGTTGTTCGCCAAAATAATTGGGCACACCCTGTTCGGAAATAATAGAAAGTCGTTGTTCCAGCGCCGCCCGGTTACTCTGAGGCATGAATTCAACATCACGCAGCACAATCACAAAATGGTTGGCGCGCAATGCACCGCGCTGCAATTTGCGACTATGACGTTGACCTTTGAGAATTTTCAAATCATCATTTTCAAGCGCAGACCAGTCCGGATCAGGTTTTCCCGGCAGCCACACACTGAACCACTGCGTGGTGACAGCATTGCGATCTTTGAGCCCGGCGTAACCGATATCACGCACTTTTACTCCGGCATGCCGGGCCAGTTTCTGTGCCACATCAGCGGTATTTTGATTGCGCTTGCACACGTGAATCATCAAGTGTTCACCTGCGCCATCAATCTCAAAACTCAACACTTCATCCACTCGGAAATCTTCCGCGCAGGATCGGATAGCAGCGGAAGCGATCGGGTTGCCCGATGCTCGCGGCCAGTCGGGGAGTAATGGGGAGGGTGTGGACATTTACGGTGCTCTCTGCAATGTGTCATTTCGGTGCCAGCCGAAATTTGGTGTTTTGGATCAGTGCTGTCCCGTTGATTTCATGCCGTCATACCCGGCGCATTCTGGCATCCAGGAAGTCGTTGAAACCGCTAAATTCCAGCATTCGCCGGAGTTATATCGAAAAATAAACTCATCGAATTTACTGGGTGAGCAAAACCACGGCATGACAAGCGATGCCTTCGCTCCGACCAGCAAAGCCTAACCCTTCGGTGGTGGTGGCCTTGACGTTGACTTGGTTAATCTTGACCTTCAAATCCGCCGCCAGGTTTTCACGCATAGCATCAATGTGTGGTGACATTTGGGGAGACTGGGCAACAATGCTGATGTCCACATTGCCCACAACAAGTTTTTTTTCTGCTAACAGCGCCACCACGTTGCGCAACAGAATTCGACTGTCGATATTTTTATATTCGGCGCTGTTGTCGGGGAAGTGCTGGCCGATATCACCCAGTGCCGCTGCACCCAACAGCGCATCGCATAAGGCGTGGATGGCAACATCACCATCGGAGTGGGCGATAAAGCCTTTTTCGAAGGCAATATGCACGCCGCCCAACATTAAGTGGTCACCTTCACCAAAACGGTGTACGTCGTAACCGTGCCCAATTCTCATGTTTCACTCTTTTGTTTGTAAATTTTGCGTTTAAACAAGTCAGTTCGTCGGCTCACCAGGCGATCCAAAAATAGCAAACCATCGAGGTGATCCACTTCATGTTGAACAGCGCGTGCCTCATAACCTATGCACCGGTATTCGCGCTGCTGTCCTTTTTCGTCAATAGCGGTGCAGCGGATCTGTTCCGCACGTATCACGTTGCCGGTGAAATCTGGCACTGACAGGCAGCCTTCGCGCCCCATGACCATACCATCCCATTCGGTAATTTCCGGGTTAATTAATACCATGCGACCGCTGATCGAGGAGTCGGCAGGTAACTTGCGCATACCAGAAATATCGACAATGGCGATGCGCAGAAAACGCCCCACCTGCGGCGCGGCGATACCTACCCCGCCAGGGCCGGTGCGCAGGTTAGCTCCAGCTCGGCAATAAAATCGCGTAGCGCATCGTCAATTTTTTCCACAGGCAAAGACTCTTGCTTGAGGCGTGGGTCCGGGTATCTAAGGATTTTCAGCGCCACTGGCCTAAGCGATCAGAGTGTCGATGGCGCTAAGCCGGGCGTCCACACCTGCTTTGCGCACAATATCCAGTGCCGATTGCAGGGCCTTGATGCCCTCCCCCGCGCGTCCTTCAATATGCATGATATAAATTGGGTTTTTTTCGCTGCCACCCACGTCCGATGCCAGGTCCAGGATATCCAGCCCCGCCTCCGCCAGCGCACCGGTCACGTGCGCGACCATGCCGATACGGTCAGCACCGTACACGCTGATGCGCACATCCGGCAGGTGATGCTGATGCAGACCGCCTTCAATTTTGTCGATATGCAGGTGCAGGCCAAGCGACTCGGCCTCGGTTTGCAGTAGTTTTTGTAATGAGTTCGCGGTGCCGTCGTACTGCACCATCATCATGATGGTAAAACTGCTGCCAAGGCGCATCATTGATGTCTCCCCTAGATTGCAGCCGCCCTCGTACAGGGCGTGGGTCACGTGGGCGACGATGCCGCTGCGATCACGCCCCACCAGGGTGAGCATGTACCAGTGTTGATGGGGCGGTGTGTTCATGGCCAGGCTCCTGACATCAAAGGGCTAATGCAGCGTCGAATGGGTAACGAATATCAGTGATACACCAGCGCCGATCAATACCACCTGTTGAATGGTGGCGCTGACCTCGGTGCGTTTATGCAGGCTGGGGATCAGGTCTGCCACGGCGATATAGATGAAACTCGATGCCGCCACCGCCAACACATAGGGCAGGATGCTCTGAGCATCAGCCAGACTCCAGTAGGCCAGCAACGCGCCAACGATGGTGGCGAGACTGGCCAGCACATTGAACAACAGGGCCCTGGCGCGACTGAAACCGCTGTGCAGCAACACCGCAAAACCACCCACTTCCTGCGGTATTTCATGGGCAGCGATGGCCA
>JAADHZ010000119.1 GCA_013151575.1 Gammaproteobacteria bacterium | reverse complement strand
CCAATATTGAGTTCACGCACGCCGGGGATCGCCGCCACGGCATCCACGTTGTGATAGTGCAGGCCGTGGCCAGCGTTCACTTGCAGACCTAAGGCATTGCCATGCTCCACTGCCTGGACAATGCGTGCCAGCTGGCTTTGACGTTCTGCTGGCGTTTCGGCATCGGCAAAATGGCCGGTGTGTATCTCGATGACTGGGGCACCCACAGCGACTGCGGCTTCGATTTGCTTGGGGTCGGCGTCAATGAACAACGATACCCGCACACCGGCCTGTGCCAGCCGTGCACAGGCCAGCTGCATGCGGGGTTGCTGCCCTGCGACATCTAACCCGCCCTCGGTGGTCAATTCCTCGCGGCGCTCGGGCACCAGGCAGCAATCGGCGGGATGCAAGCGCTCGGCGATAGCCAACATCTCATCGGTAACGGCCATCTCCAGGTTCATGCGCGTCTGTAGAATATCCTTGAGCATTTCCACATCGCGATCTTGAATGTGACGCCGGTCTTCGCGCAAATGCACCGTGATGGCATCCGCCCCTGCCTGCTCGGCCTCAATGGCCGCCTGCACGGGATCCGGATAGCGTGTGCCACGCGCCTGGCGCAGGGTGGCGATGTGGTCGATATTCACACCGAGTAAAATGGACTTATTCATGACCGGCAGGTTCCCCTGTTTATTTTGATGACCGAGTTGATTGTTGCGCACCCGGTTCGCGCACGTTTGTGGTCGATGGTGTCGCGCGCGGCCGCAGCAGCTGCCGACTTTGCAATGGCCGGGGGCCCAGATAGCGCGCCAGCACACCACGCAACAATCGTTTCGCATCACTCCGGGCCTGGCGATCCATCAGTTCGCCTCGCGCCAGGGACAGCAGCGAACTGCCAGCAATGGGGATACCGTCGTCCCGGTTGAGTTCCGTTGCCAACACCGCTCCGCGCTCCGGCACATAACGATAAGCGGCATCCGGCTCAATGTGGCCGCCACTGGCGGCATCGCGGTCGAGTACCAGACCATACCCCAGTGCCTTCAGCAATTGCAGTTCAAAACGTCGCAGCAGGATTTCCAGCGCCACCTCGTCTTCCGGCAACACCAGCGCGATCGCCCGCAGTGTTGCATCGTACATCCCGAACAATTCCATTTGGGCATCATCTCTCACCAGCAGGCGCATCAGCAGTTCGTTGAGATAAAAACCACTGGCGATAAAGGCCGACGTAATCCGCAGTGCTTGCCCCTGCGCCTCCACTCCGGCCAGGCTGCCTAATTCACCGCGCTGGTTCCAGGAAATCAACAACGGCTGAAAAGGTTGCAACAGCGCACGGCGGCGTGACTTGGGGGCCCGCACGCCCCTGCCCACCACGCCGACGCGGCCGTGCTCGGGGGTGAATATTTCCAGCAGGGCGCTGGTGTCGCGATAAGCGCGTTGATGTAAAACGTAGGCGGGTTGCAACTGCACCCGTTTGTTAGTCATTCCGACTAGTCATCTTGATAGCCGAGACTGCGTAAGGCCCGTTCGTCGTCGGCCCAGCCTTGCCGCACCTTCACCCACAACTGCAAAAAAACTTTTCCGTCGAACGCCCGTTCCATGTCTTTGCGCGCCTGCTCACCGATGCGCTTGAGTTGTTTGCCCTGCTTACCGATGATGATGCCTTTTTGGCCGTCGCGCTCCACCCAGATCACGGCATGTATGTGGCGAACGTCATTTTCCACGGTAAATTTTTCGATCTCCACCGTGGTGGAATACGGCAGTTCCTGGGCCAGACCACGCACCAGTTTTTCACGCACCAGCTCTGCGGCCATGAATCGTTCGCTTCGATCGGTGACTTGATCCTTGGGAAAAAATGGCCCTGACTCTGGCAACAGTTCGTCCACGGCCTGTTCCAGCCGATCAACCCCCTCGCCGGTCTGCGCTGATAACGGAATCACCTGGGAAAAATTTCGCCGCTGGGAAATATCCTGCAGGTGCGGCAACAATGATTCCTTGCGGGTGATGCCATCAATTTTGTTGACCACCAAAAATACCGGTCCAGTGGCCTGCTCCAGTTTTTGTAAGACGTTATCGTCCTCTTCCGTCCAGCGCAGGCGGTCCACCACAAAGATCACCACATCGACATCGGCAATGCTGCTGTTGGCGGCGCGGTTCATGTAACGATTAATCGCGCGTTTGCCGCCCAGGTGCATGCCGGGGGTGTCCACGTACACCACCTGATTGGTTGGCGTGGTCTTCACCCCGATAATCCGGTGACGGGTAGTTTGCGGGCGATTGGCGGTGATGCTGATTTTTTGGCCGAGAATGCGATTGAGCAAGGTGGACTTGCCCACGTTCGGGCGTCCGACAATGGCCACATAACCGCAACGAAATTTTTTGTCTACGTTCGGCATCATTTGTTTCAACTCATCATCCGACATGGGGCTTATCCAGATATTCCAGGGTGGCTTGCGCCGCCGACTGCTCGGCGCGTCGGCGACTGGTACCTGACCCGGCCACCGCTTCATCAAGGCATTCCACCTGACAATGCACCTCGAAGCTGCGTTCATGCTCATCACCGGTAGTGGCGACGACGACATAGTGCGGGAGCGGCAGCCCCCGGCCTTGCAGATATTCCTGCAACCGGGTCTTGGGATCTTTGAGATCCGCTTCCACCGAAAGCTCCAGCAGGCGATCGTGCAAACTACGTTCGATCAGGTGCTGTATTGGGACAATGCCGCCATCCAGAAAAATCGCGCCGAATACGGCCTCCATGGCGTCGGCAAGAATAGAGTCGCGCCGATAACCTCCACTTTTTAATTCCCCGGAGCCCAGGTGCAAATAATCACCCAATGAAAATTCCCGAGCCAACTCGGCCAAAGTTTCTTTTTTGACGAGCGCCGCACGAAACCGGCTGAGCTGGCCTTCGCAAGCCCTGTCGTAGTGGGAAAATAGCGCACTGGCCACCACAAAACCCAGAATAGCGTCACCCAGAAATTCCAAACGCTCATTGTTGTTCGCGCCTTTGCTGCGATGGGTTAACGCGGTCTCCAGCAATGTTGCATCGGTAAACTCATAGCCCAGAGCCCGCTGCAATTCCGTGATGCCAGGTTTCAACGAATCTCAACCTCGTCCGAGAAACTAACCACCACATCGACATTGCCGAAAGCGTTGGTGCGCACCTCGTACTCCACGGCCACCGTTACCGAACCATCCTGCGCCCGCTCAATAAAAATATCGTCGTTGGCCACGTGGGTCACGTCATCAATATCAAAGCGTTTTTTTAACATCGCAAATATTTCATTGTCTGATTTTCTCACCGTGCTGTTTTCGCTGGCCAGTGAATCCAAATGAGAGGATATGTTGAAATGTTCCATATAAATGGGAAATAACTTTATGGTCAGGTTGGCGAAAAAAGCAACCAACCCCAAAACCAGGGCCATCGCAATGACGGTCATACCGCGTTGTTTGGATGGAAAATTCATAGCGTCCTGCTCCGTTACCTGTTTTTACTACGGTATCTGCCTGCATTGAGGCTAGCATATTTCGCGCCTGAGCAATTCGTACGAATGCGGTTAGACTGGCTAATTAATCGATTGTCCAACACGCGCCCCCACCGGAGCCTGGCAATTCCAGCTCATCGCCCGATTGAGGTCACAGTCCCAGCTTAACCAGACCATAAATGCCTTGCCCACTAAGTTTTCCTCAGGCACGAATCCCCAGTAACGGCTGTCGTTGCTGTTGTCACGATTGTCGCCCATCGCAAAATATTTTCCCTCTGGGACTTTAAATTCCCCTTCCAGAGTCCCTTTGCTGGGATCGATCAAAATATTGTGTTTAACCCCGGGCAGTTGTTCGCTGCGAATCTGATTCCCGGTCATGCCGGCGCCTGCACCAATCCCCATATAAGGACCGAGCCCCTCCTGTGTCGCGGGCTCACCATTCACAAACAATTGTTTGTTGTAATAGGCAATAGTGTCTCCGGGCACACCAACGATACGTTTAATATAATCGATGGAAGGGTTTTTAGGGTAGCGAAACACCGCCACGTCCCCCCGTTTGGGTTCACCGACATTAATCACTTTGGTATTCAGTACCGGCAGTCGCACGCCGTAGGCAAATTTGTTGACCAGAATAAAATCTCCAACCAGCAGAGTGGGCATCATGGAGCCGGAGGGAATACGAAAGGGTTCCGCCAGGAATGAACGCAGCACCAGCACGGCCAGAATAACGGGGAACAGTGAACGTGCATATTCCACCAGTATTGGCTCGCGAAGCACGCCTTCGATAGCGTCGTCAAGACGGGCCTTGGAATCGGTATTATCTTTGTTGCCCGCAGGCTCCTGACGGGGTATTTTTTCGGCCACGGCGCGCCGCTTCGGCGCCCATATCAGGGCGTCCAACAACCAAATAAATCCCGTGATAAATACGGCGCTAACCATAATGGCGGGGAAATCAAAATTCATTGGGGGCTTCCTAAAAGGATCATTTTCATAGTGGACATTCAGCACGGTTTCCGACGGCGGACCCGCACCCCTTTTTTAACGCTATCTACTTTTTACTGTCGACTTTTAACACGGCAAGAAAGGCTTCTTGTGGAATCTCAACGGAGCCCACTTGTTTCATGCGTTTTTTACCGGCCTTTTGTTTTTCCAGCAACTTGCGTTTGCGCGACACGTCACCACCGTAACATTTGGCGGTGACGTTTTTGCGCAGCGCTTTCACATTAGAGCGGGCAATGACATGCGCGCCGATGGCCGCTTGTATCGCCACGTCAAACATTTGCCGGGGAATAATTTCGCGCATTTTTTCCGCCAAATTCCGTCCGCGATATTGGGCCTGGTCCCGGTGCACGATCACCGACAGGGCGTCTACCCGGTCGCCATTGATGAGCAAGTCCAACCGCACCAAATCGGCGGCCTGAAAATGCACAAAATGATAATCCAGCGAGGCATAACCACGGCTCACGGATTTCAGGCGATCAAAAAAATCCAGTACCACCTCGTTCATCGGCAGCTCATATTCCAGCGAGACCTGGTTACCGATGTACAACATTTTTTTCTGAACCCCGCGCTTCTCCACGCACAGGCCGATGACGTTGCCGATGTAGTCCTGTGGCACCAGGATATTGGCGTGAATGATTGGCTCGCGGATTTCCTCAATGCGTCCGACTTCGGGCAGCTTGGAGGGATTGTCCACTTTCAGGGTTTCACCTTTGGTGTCCAGCACCTCATACACCACGGTGGGAGCGGTGGTAATCAGATCCAGATCGTATTCGCGTTCCAGCCGTTCCTGCACAATCTCCATGTGCAACATGCCCAGGAATCCACAGCGAAAACCCAGGCCCAGCGCCTGTGAAGTTTCCGGCTCGTAGAACAGGGCGGCATCGTTGAGTTGCAGCTTGGCCAGTGCGTCGCGCAGGTCCTCGTAGTCTTCGGCGCTGATGGGGAAAATGCCAGCGTACACCTGCGGCTGCACCTCTTTGAAACCGGGCAAGGGCACGTCTGCCGGCCGGTCCGCGAGGGTCAAGGTATCACCTACGGGAGCACCCTCGATGTCCTTGATACCGGCAATGACATAACCCACTTCGCCCGCGGTCAGATGGTCGGTGTCCTGGCGTTTGGGGGTGAAGATGCCCACGTGGTCCACCAAGTGACTGCGTCCGGTGCTCATCACCAATACTTTTTGTTTTTTGCGCAGGGTGCCCTGCTCTACCCGCACCAGCGACACCACCCCCAGGTAGTTATCAAACCAGGAGTCGATGATCAGGGCTTGCAGGGGGGCATCCCGGTCTCCCTTGGGGGGAGGCACGCGCTTGACGATATCTTCCAGTAAGGCAGCCACACCCTCGCCGGTTTTGGCACTGACGCGGCAGGCGTCTACAGCTTCCACGCCGATAATGTCTTCAATTTCGTGGATAACCCGATCCGGGTCCGCTGCTGGCAGGTCGATCTTGTTCAGCACCGACACCACTTCCAACCCCTGTTCGATGGCGGTGTAACAGTTGGCGACACTCTGCGCCTCCACACCTTGGGAGGCATCCACCACCAGCAGCGCACCCTCGCAAGCTGCTAGGGAACGGGAGACTTCGTAGGAAAAATCCACGTGGCCAGGGGTGTCGATGAAATTGAGCTGGTAGGTCTCACCGTTCTCCGCCTGATAATCAAGGGTGACACTCTGGGCCTTGATGGTGATGCCCCGCTCCCGCTCCAGATCCATGGAATCCAACACCTGCGCGGACATTTCACGGTCTTCCAAGCCCCCGCAGAATTGGATCAGGCGGTCGGCGAGAGTGGATTTTCCGTGATCAATATGGGCGATAATGGAAAAATTGCGGATGTTTTCCATCTTGGACATGTGCAGTACCGTCTTAAACAAATGAATTTGGGAAAATCAATCTCGGCTCGCCGACTCTGCCTGGCGAAAATAGCTGTGACATCACGACAAACACAAAAAAGGGGCCCGTTTCCGGCACCCCTGATATCTGCACATTTCTCCAGCAGAGCTGCGCTGGCCAGCAATAACAATGGCCGAGGGATCAATTAACGGCCCGCATTGTAATCCATCTTGTCATCAGCCGATACCGGATCACCCCGCGCCCTGAACCGGCGACAAGGCAATCCGGCTGCCGTAACTATTCCTTGACTTTCAACGCCAGGAACACCGGGCCACCGCGTCGCTGAACCAGCAACGGCACGGATTTACCGGCCGACAATTCTGAGCTGATTTCGGCAAAATGTTTCACGCTCTTCACTTCAACGTTGTCGACCTGCAAAATCACGTCGCCACGACGCACCCCGGCGCGACGAGCCGGTCCGGCCTGTACGCGTTTCACCAGCACGCCGCCGTGTTTGATTTCCAGCTTGTCACGCTGCGCATCGTTAAGATCCACGACGTCCAGTTTGAGCCGGTCTTCGGTGGCGCTTTGTGTGCCACCGCCCGCCGCCATCATATCGTCTTCCGGCAGCTCCCCCAGCTTAACGAGCAACGCCTTCACCTTGCCCTTGCGCAAAATTTCGACTTCCATCTTTTTACCCACGGGGCTGATGCCCACCAATGGCGGTAAATTCGTGGAGTGATCTATCTCCTTGCCATCAAATTTGGTCACAACGTCGCCCACTTCGATACCGGCTTTTTCCGCAGGGCTGCCCGGCAACACCTTAGCCACTAGTGCGCCACGAGGTGTGTCCATCCCAAAAGATTCCGCCAGCTCGCGGGTCACATCTTGAATCAGCACACCCAGCCAGCCGCGCGCCACATGCCCGTTGGATTTCAGTTGTTCCACCACTTGCATGGCCATGTCGATGGGAATGGCGAAAGACAGCCCCATGAAACCGCCGGTACGGCTGTAAATCTGGGAATTGATGCCCACCACCTTGCCTTCGAGGTCAAACAGCGGGCCACCGGAATTACCCGGGTTGATGGCCACATCAGTCTGAATGAAGGGCACATAGTTTTCGCGCGGCAACGGACGACCCTTGGCACTGACGATACCCGCCGTTACCGAATGGTCGAAACCAAACGGGGAGCCAATGGCCAACACCCATTCGCCCACCTTGAGTTTTTCGGAGCTGCCCAGCGCCACCACGGGCAAATCTTCGGCATCGACCTTCAGCAAGGCAATATCGCTGCGAGGATCACTGCCCACCAACTCCGCCACCAGCTCCCGACGATCCGTCAGGCGCACCACAATTTCGGTGGCATCCTTGATGACATGGTTATTGGTAATCACGTAGCCGTCTTCAGAAACGATGAACCCCGAACCCAGCGACTTGGAGTCAAATTCCTCCATCTCACCACCACCATGCCCGCCACCCTGTCCGCGTGGGTCACCAAAAAAGTGGCGGAACAAATCGCCGAACGGCCCCTCGGGTGGTTGCCTCGGCATTTGACGGTGCGGCATGGAGGCCTTAGGGTGTTTGATTTTTTGGGTGGTGCTGATATTCACCACTGCCGCCCCGTATTTTTCCACCAAATCGGTGAAATCGGGCAGGCGACTGGCAAACGCAGAAGACGTCATCAGGGACATCGTCAACACCAACGCACCGATAAAAACCCCTTGCCCCCGATTTGTGGGACGTCTGGCTTGATTTAAGAAAAGGGTTTTTTGGAAAATCATATTCACTCCTGCGCGTTCAGAAAAATGGGGAACCAAAAAGAATTTACAACGTTTACGACCCGCTACCCCGAGGCAGCGGCGATACTAGCGGAATCTTCCGCCTCAGTAATACGGGCTGATAACGCGGGTCAACGGCCACAAAACGCGAAAACCGTTTGACCCAGACAAAACCGACCAGCAAGCCTACCACGCCAAACGCGGCGACTAACAGATCTGCGGACGATACCAGCAATTGCTCTGCCATGACCTCGCCCAGCAAACCAAAAACAAACAGCGACAATAACGGCAACAGATAAATCGCCAACGAGCCACGCACCAATGCATGTTCTGTCAGCCCGATCACCACTTCGTCACCGACGGACAGGACGGCGGCCTTCGGATTGAGTACATTGATCCGGTTGCGTTTGGCCCCCATCACCTTGGACAGAGTATGGGCACCACAACCGTTTTTTGCTGCGCAATGGCCGCAGGCAGTTTGACGCTGGGTTTCAACCCACACGCTGTCGTCTTCAACAGACACCACGTGTGCACGTTCCTCAATCAAGGGCCGAACTCACGACGGACGGTTTGTCGGGACTGAAGCGAATGGTGCGGGCAATGCGCTCCACCGTACCCAAGGGCACTTCGCCAATAACGGTAATTTGATGTTCCGTCACCACGGCCCCGAAAGCGTTGACGGAGCCCATCGGCGCCCCCCCTTCGAAGGGTTCTTGGCCAGCCTCAAACGGTTCAATAAAGACAGACACGCTGGCAAGCCCGTCACTGAGCACCCAGCGCTCCGCTGGCTGGCGGCTGTTGGGCATAGCCTGAAGGTAATGCGCAGTGACGGCAAAACCCACCGGCAACGCCACGAGTCGCCAATCACTGCGGGTCAATTTCCGGGAGCCATCGGCCTGGTCAAGCTGAAACCAGGAAAAATCTTCGCCGGTTGTGGTGGGCTCCACCATGGCGGAGGGAATGCTGTCCACTACCTCAATATCGGAGAACATGGCCTGTTCAAGCACGCCGCCCCGCTCGTCCAGCAGTTCGGACTTCAACAGCAGGGCGTTGTGTGCATCGAGCCATAGCCGATAACCGTAGCGGTCACTTTCCCGCGCTTTGATGCGTAGGACCTGTGTCGGGCGCCCCGCTACACGATCCAGGGATTCCAGCTCAAACTGGTAATAGCGCTGTAATTCACTGAAATCGTTTTCCGCCAGTTTGGACAATACGTTGCCCGTCATCTGGCGTTTGCCCACCGTCACGGTTTTGCTGTCCGGCAGGTAACAGGCCACAACCTCACCCTTGCGAATAACTTCGCGCGCCACGCCGTTGAGGCTGATCAGGCGCTCCTGCTCGCCGTTGGCGTCAGCCCGGTGCGCGACGTGCATGGACTGCACCTGTCCTTCCTGTAGATACACCAGGGTGCCATGATAATTAAGCGTCTGTAACGCCGTCTGCATGCGTTGCAGCATACCCAGCACCGGCTGGCCTTCTGCCAACACCGGGGTGCTGATGCTCAGCCCGAAGAGAAAACCAGCGAGAAGAAGGCGCTGCCTGGTCACCGCTAGCGCAGCCCCTGCTGTTGTTCCTGTCGCAACAATTCCCGCTGTAAATTTTTCGACTGCGTGCGGTAAGGGGGCGTCACCATGCGCGCGTACGGCATCACACCAACCACCATGCGCGTCGCCTGCCGATTGTGGTCCATCAAGTAAGGATACAAATTCGGGCGGACGGTTTGACGCATTTGGCTGGGCAGCCGGTTGGGTATTTGGATTTGAGGACGCACAGAGGAAAGAGGGGTATTGACCGTTTGCACACCCGACATACCCCGCATGCTGCGGGTCATACTTGGCAATGTCGCCCGCGCGATATCCTGACGCGAGGCCCGCTGGAACGAATGTTCTGCGGAGGCTTTCGCCATGGGGGCAACGGAAGGTGCAGCACTATCCGCACGATAAAGGTTTTGCACCCCCAGCACGGTGACCGCCGCCACCGAGGCCGCCACTGCCAGTCCGGTCATTTTCCGCCCTAGCAACGAGCGACTCTGCATTTTTTGCGTCGAATGTTCTGTTGGGGGTTGGGCCTGAGTCAAAGAGGAAATCGAAATTGGTGTCGGAGTCGAAGGCTGAGCCGACGCGAGGGTCGGTGCCAGAACGGTGGGCTCATTTTCCAGCGCTGCCATCACCCGGGAGGCTAACCCGGAATCGAGGCCGCCAGGCAGATTATGTCGCATGGCGTTACTGATCACGTGGTAACGCTCCCAACATCGCCGGTGCGCTTCATTGGTGAGCAGTTCATCAACCGCCCCCTGCTGCTCCACGCCATATAGTTCGCCATCCATTAACGAAGAGATTCGTTCACCCGGGCTATGTTTCATCATCAATTACCTGCTGTTTTTATTGCTGCCTGATTTTTGTTGCTGCTCTAATCTGTTCGTTGCCACGCATCACCAGCGACCGGGTCTACACGCATAAACTTGCCGCTGATTTTATTGCTTTCCCCGTAACCAACCCAGGGTCAGCCCGTACCGTCTGCCTGCACTAGAGGTCGCAACTTGCTGTCGATGGCCTCACGTGCCCTGAATATTCTTGATCGTACCGTGCCCACCGGGCATTCCATGGCCTGAGCGATTTCCTCGTAACTCAGGCCGTCGATCTCGCGCAGGGTGATGGCGGTTTTCAAATCTTCGGGGAGTTGGTCGATGGCTGAAAATATCGTCTGCTCAATTTCGTCTCTCAGTAACATGCGTTCCGGGGTCGCGTATTCTTTGAGACCCGTCGCACCCTCAAATTGTTCAGCCTCCTGTGCATCAATATCCACATTAGGCAGGCGACGTTTTTGCGCCACCAGATAATTTTTTGCGGTATTAATGGCAATGCGATACATCCAAGTATAAAACGCACTGTCACCGCGAAAATTGGGTAGCGCCCGATACGCCTTGATAAAGGCTTCCTGCGCCACATCCTGGGCCTCGCTGTGGTCGCGCACGTAGCGCGTAACCAGCTGGACCACCTTGTGCTGATATTTACGCACAAGCACGTCAAATGCTGACTTGTCCCCACGTTGCACTCGCTCAACGAGTGCCTGATCTACCTTCTGTTCGCCCATCCGGGCAACCCCTTTTAATTGTCGAAGGCACTTTTTCGATGAAATCTCCCGGCCAGCTTACCTTCCTAGACAGTGCCTATCTGGGATAGTTCGTAAAAAACAGGGATATTATCGGCATACCTCACCGCATCATTCCGCGAACTGGCCATGGCCGGGTGTAGATCATCGAGATATGGGCGTTACCGGGAGAATCAAGTAAGCTCGGGACCATGAGCCAACACCATTGCCAGCACCACAGCCACGACGTACTGGTTATCGGCAGCGGCGCCGCCGGGCTGGGCGCGGCGTTGCGCCTGGACCCTTCCCTGAAAGTTGCGGTTATTGCCAAAGGCCCGTTGTCCGAAGGTTGTAGCCGTTACGCCCAGGGCGGCATCTCTGCCGTTCTCGATCCGGATGACAGCGTGGAAAACCATGTGCAGGACACCCTCAGCGCTGGCGTCGGCCTGTGCGCCACGGAAACCGCGCAGTTTGTGACCGAGCGCGGAGCCGAACAAATACGCTGGTTGCGGAAACTGGGCATGGCCTTCACCCGCGTCAATACAGAAAATGAAAAACTGCACCTCACGCGCGAAGGCGGCCATAGCCAGCGACGAGTAGCCCATGCCGACGACGCCACTGGCCTAGCCATGGCCGAGGCCATGGTGGCAGCGGTGAAACAGCGCCCCACCGTGGAACTGTTCGAGCATCATCTGGCCATCGATCTGATCACCGCCGAAAAACTGGACCAGCAACCGCAACGGGTGCTGGGGGCTTACGTGCTGGATCGCGACAGCGGCCACGTCGACGTCTTCCATGCCCGCTGCGTGGTGCTGGCCACCGGCGGCGCCAGCAAGGTCTACCTGTACACTTCCAACCCCGACGTCTCCACCGGAGACGGCATCGCCATGGCCTGGCGCGCTGGCTGCCGAGTGGCCAATATGGAATTCACTCAGTTCCACCCCACCTGCTTGTACCACCCGCAGGCCAAGTCATTCCTGGTGTCCGAGGCGCTACGTGGCGAAGGCGCAAAACTGCTACTACCGGACGGTTCCCGTTTCATGGACCGTTTCGACCCGCGTGGCGAACTGGCGCCACGGGACATCGTCGCCCGCGCCATGGATCACGAAATGAAACGCCTGGGTGCCGAATGCCTATATCTCGACATCAGCTTCAAATCGGTCGGCGGAGTTCATCACCCGCCACTTCCCCAACATCCACGCCCGCTGCCTGGAATTTGGCTTCGATATGACCCAGGAACCATTGCCGGTGGTGCCAGCAGCCCATTACACCTGCGGCGGCGTGATGACCGACCTAGCCGGGCGCACCGACATCGAGGGCCTGTACGCCGTAGGCGAAACCGCCTTCACCGGCCTACACGGCGCCAACCGACTGGCCAGCAACTCCTTGCTGGAGTGTCTGGTCTTTGGCCAGGCGGCAGCCGAAGACATCAACCAGCACGGCAGGCACCTCGACCTGCCCGCCGCCATCCCGGAATGGGACGAAAGCCGGGTTACCGATTCCGATGAAGAAGTCGTGGTATCCCACAACTGGGACGAGCTGCGCCGTTTTATGTGGGATTACGTGGGCATCGTGCGCAGCAACAAACGCCTGCAACGGGCTAAACGCCGCACCGACCTGCTACTGCTCGAAATCGACGAGTACTACAGCAACTTCAGCATCACCAATGATTTGATCGAATTACGTAATTTGGTGCAAGCCGCCAGCCTCATCATCCAATGCGCCATGTCGCGGAGTGAAAGCCGAGGCCTGCATTACACCCTGGACTACCCCACACCAGACGATAGCAGCACACCGCAGAACACAGTGCTTACCCCGCCGAACTTTACCCAAAAATACGATCCATCACCGCAGCCTCGTACTGACGACAGCTAATCACGACCAAGCGGCCTTACTGGTTTGGTCGTAAAGTTATGGGTAATGGAAAACCTAATTCGTTAGCTGCTTTTTTACATTTTGAAAAATACAGTGGTTGAACTGATTTTGTTTTCAATTCAGAAATAACAAAGAAATAAAAATCCCCGGGGCAAGCCCTCTCGCTTAACGCTCGACTTTCGAGTTTCTCTCGAAAGCGAGGTATTCAATCGGAAATCTGCTTGTCTGTTTTTTTCGCCCCAAGGGGCGGGGAATAAAACCCAAGGAAGTTCAGTTAGGAAAAAATTGACCCATATCCTTCTGAAATCAAAAAAATTACCGCAAGGGTAAATAAGTCCTCGAATGCAAGGTGGGCGAAATTTTACGGGCTTTGAATAACAGACAAACTCAAAAAGCTATCTTCATAACAAATTCATGTGCCAATCATCGGGTTTGTCCAACAAACCGGTTCAGATCGAGGTTCGTTCCTCACACGACATAACCTAATTCGTTAGCCCATTCTAGACTCCCTCACTGCATCAAGTATATTTTGGGTTGAAACTTTTGTTTTTATTCCTGGGACATCAAATGGAGATTTGGTTTTCTCCTTTTTTGATACAAGAGAAAATATCGCCCCGTCTCTTCGACGAATTTCAACTTCCTCTTTTTGGGCAATTTTTAAAATCTTTGATAGATTCTGGCGTGCTTCTGAATAAGTAAATACTTTTAGTTTATTTACTCCACTATTTCAATGTTTAGGTCTCGTGCAATTTTCTTCATACGTTTGTCAAGCGTGATTAAGGGAGATGAAAGTTGTTTTGCATACTGCAAAAAGTAAGCATCATATGCGTAAATATTGTAATCAAGCGCTAACTTCAAAGCTTGTTGAATATCTACAGAAATCAACCTAACAGGAATCGAACTCACCGCATCATATGCTGACAATGCTTCTTTGGAGGCATTGGGGACGGTACCCTTACTCGCTAGATTAACCGCCGATGACGGTGTGCGAACTGACCCCATTATCCGAAGGAAATGTCATGAGCAACCTAGACACGGTTTCAGAAATCATCTGCGCCGGCCCCACTGGGTCATCAGCCCTTCGAGTATCCTGACTATATAGGCTCAGAATTCGCCTGGTGCCTTCTGATTTGAGATCAGCAAGACTTTTAATTAAATTGGTTGCATCATTGCCATTTTTAGTTGCTGCAATTTT
>JAADHZ010000128.1 GCA_013151575.1 Gammaproteobacteria bacterium | reverse complement strand
GGTAGCACGTCCGGTGGAGGTAGCACGTCCGGTGGAGGTAGCACGTCCGGTGGAGGTAGCACGTCCGGTGGAGGTAGCACCACCGGTGGAGGTAGCACCACCGGTGGAGGTGGCACGTCCAGTGGGGGTAGCACGTCCGGCGGGGGTAGCACGTCCGGTGGAGGTGCAATGGGACTATGGATTGTACTGGCGCTTTTGCTAAGGAGTATATTGATTGGGGGACATAGGCGAATAACTATTGAGCTGAAGCAAGACGAACGCCGTGAAAAAACCGCAGACGTATGCTGATGCGTTGAGGGCTTTTCACAAAGCCCAATAAAGGCACCGGCCAATAGGTGCCGGTTAATCAATGTACTCATAAGCCTCTTTGCAAAACGCCCAAACACAAAGAAAACATCAATAACTTACGGTCACGTACTGGGCGTAAGTTATTGATTCTTGGCTCTCATTAGTACCTAATTGTCTTCGTGCGACTACATTGTTGCTCGGGAGAGCTCTTCCGGACAGGCGCAAGTTACCGTCGTTTCAGCCTGAGGAGCAATGGCATTGATGAGGTACCGTGCGCATTCCTTAGGCGATATGGACTATGCGTCTCTTGAAACTCTTTCTGCTGTGCATACAGGGCATTGGATAGTGTTTGCCTGGCAACAAGTATCACTATCTAAATTTCAATGCCTGATTAAAAAACTGTCTGCTACCTAATTTTATCCTGATTGCCCACGAAACTCAGCCAGTGCATAAGTTCAACATGACTTTACACCCCTAATAAGTACGCAAGTCTCTCTTCTCCGGATTGAAAAACATCATAAAAACAGGTCAAATTTCTGATGAGTTTTCGTCACAATAAAGTTGAATTACTCGGAATTATACCTATAACTGATTGGATTTTTAGGGGGTTAAATTTTCCAGTTTATGACTGAGTTTCGTGGGTAGTCAGGTTATGTTTTTGCGTGGAGCCCGTGTAGCAAGTGACAGAGTATTCGGAAAAATTTTATCCGTCTTGCATGACGTCGAGTTTGCTAGCCTAGCAAGAGGCTGTGCAGAATTGGACCGGCGGAGGCTATAATGGCCAAATTTGCCCGCAAAATAAAAATTAGAAATCCATTTGAAAACATATCGGTAAAAACACAGGAACCACTATGGATAAAAAACTGCTGGATATTCTTGTCTGCCCTTTGTGTAAAGGCCCGCTAGTGTACAAAAAAGACGACAAGGAACTCATTTGTAAAGCAGATCGACTAGCGTATCCAATACGCGATGATATTCCCGTCATGCTGGAAGATGAGGCGCGCGCCCTGCCTGCCGACGAGGAAGTGGAGTGAACAATCGCTCACCCGACGGGACGTAGCCATGTCATACAACGTAATCATCCCTGCGCGCTTTGGCGCAACCCGGTTACCAGGGAAACCGTTGCTGGATATTGCCGGCAAACCCATGATTCAGCATGTTTATGAACGTGCGCTGGAAAGCGGTGCCAGCAGGGTGGTGATCGCAACAGATGATCAGCGTATCGCAGAGGCAGCCGAGTCCTTTGGCTGCCAGGTCTGCATGACCGATGTTGGACATCGTTCGGGGACAGACCGCATCACCGAGGTAGCGGAAAAACTGCTATTGCCGGACGATGACATCGTCGTCAATTTGCAGGGCGATGAACCGCTGATGCCCGCAACGGTAATACGCCAGGTGGCCGATAATCTTGCCGTTAACCATGAGGCCAGCATGTCGACCGTGTGCGCAAAAATCACCACGGCCTCCGAGTTGTTCGACCCCCATGTAGTTAAAGTAGTGAGAAACGAACGAAGCATGGCGATTTACTTTAGCCGCGCCAGTATTCCCTGGGATCGGGATGCCTTCGCCAGTACCACTGAAATGCTTCCGGAACAATCCGAGCACTACCGACATATTGGTATCTATGCGTACCGGGTGGGTTTCCTGAAGCAATACACGCAGTGGCCAGCCTGTGCGATGGAAGACATGGAATCACTGGAACAGCTGCGCGCCCTGTGGCACGGGCATCACATTCATGTCGCGGAAGCGGTGGACACGCCGCTGGCCGGAGTGGATACCGAGCGCGATTTAGATGTGGTGCGGGCGCGTTTATCCCGCTCTTAAATATGCTTCCGGCCTATTAATAAAAGATAGGCCATGTGTACTCGTGCTTTCAGCGGTTCCTTACATGCCTGTACGTGCAGGCGCAGCCCATAGTCTATTTATAGTAACCAAAAAATTATTCCCCGGAAAAATAAATATCCCCAAAATAAGCTGTGGCCGCCTGCCCGGTGTTGTCGCCATCCGCCATCACTGCTATGGCGTCAATTTTTTTGATATTTTCTCCAAACATTTTTTGCAGGTCTTCACGAACGTTACGACGTTCGCTGACCCACTGTCCTAGCTGTTTTTCTCCACTACGCACTGCGACCATGCGCGCGTTTCCAGTGTAGGCGTTGAGCCACTCGCTGCCGATGGGCTGGTTGCTGGACCACACGTAGTTGATGGCTTTGGTGTTCCAGAAAAACAGGCCGCCAGACACCACCACGTAAATTCGTGCGGGATAATCATCACCTTTCTTGCTGCGCTCATCGTTGCCCTCAAACAGGTTTTTCACCCGCCAGGACCAGTTAAGATACGGCGTTTTGGTTAAATCAATCGCTACCTCTTTGAACAAACCGGAGGCCTGGCCCTCGGTGCTAGCGCGCAGCACTTGTTTGGTTTTCCCTTCCGGCAAGGCATCCTTGGCAGCATCGGTATTTTCTGCGCCCAAGGTTTTTTTATCGACGAAGGTGTACTGACTATTACCCTCGAAAGATTTTTCCTCCCAGCCCGACAGGTCACCTTCACTGAAATTAGCAACCTTGATGTCCGTGCCCGCCGCTACCAAAAAAGGGAGGAGTAAACAAACCGACAACAAAACCAGGCGACGCATTAACCCAATGCCGGGTAGTGCGCCGGATACGGCAGTTGCGCAACGCCGCTGTCCACGGCGGCCCGAGCCACGGCGGAGGAAACGAAGTCCCGCAATCGTGGATCAAACGGTTTGGGAATAATGTAATTGGGGCCGAAGCTCATCTCCCCCAGCGGCTCGCCCTTCAGCGCGTAGGCTTGGCGCACCTGTTCCGGCACCGATTCGTGGGCGAGTTTTTGCAAGGCGCGGGCGGCGGCGATCATCATGTCTTCGTTGATACGACGAGCGCGCACGTCCAGTGCACCACGAAAAATGTACGGAAAACCCAGCACGTTATTAACCTGGTTGGGATAATCGCTGCGACCGGTGGCCATGATCAAATCATCACGCACCTGATTGGCCAGGACGGGGTCAATTTCCGGGTCCGGGTTGGAAAGCGCGAACACCACCGGGTTCGGGGCCATGGCCGCTAGCGCTTCTTCGCCCAGCAGATTGGCGCCGGAGACTCCGACAAATACATCCGCGCCGGTCATGGCCTCCAGCAGGGTATTTTTGCTGGTGTCTTCCGTGGCGAAGGACCACTTGTAGGGGTTAAGTCCTTTGCGATCGGTGTGAATGACGCCCTTGCGGTCCAGCATCAAAATATTGTCGCGATGCGCACCCAGCGACACCAGCAGGCGCATGGAAGCGATACCCGCAGCCCCGGCACCTAGGCAAACGATATTAGCATCTTCGATACGTTTGCCCTGAATCTCCAGCGCATTGAGCAGACCGGCGGCAACAATAATCGCGGTGCCGTGCTGATCGTCGTGAAACACGGGGATATCCAATTGCTCGATCAGGGTCTGTTCGATCTCGAAACAGCGCGGGGCGGCGATATCTTCCAGATTAATACCGCCGAAGGTGGGGGAAATATTGGCCACCGTATTGATGAATTCTGCCGTGGAATGAGCGTCCACTTCGATATCAAACACATCGATATCCGCGAATTTTTTGAACAACACCCCCTTGCCCTCCATCACTGGTTTGCTAGCCAACGCACCCACCTTGCCCAGCCCCAGCACCGCGCTACCATCGGTGACCACCGCCACCAGATTGCCCTTGGCGGTGTATTTGTAGGCGTCGTCCGGATTGTCGGCAATAGCCCGCACCGGCGCCGCCACCCCTGGAGTGTAGGCCAGCGACAGTTCCTGTTGGGTGTCGCAGGACTTGGTGATTTCGATGGCCACCTTGCCGGGGCGCTCGCCCTCGTGGTAATCCAGGGCCTGCTGTTTGAATGTCTTACTCATGATGGCGTTCTCACTATTGGCGTTGCAATTGAAATATAAGAAGGCTTCGTCACTCCGGCGCAGGCCGGAGTCCAGAGAAATTCGATCGTTACTGGATTTTGGCCCGAGCCAGAATGACAACAATAGAACTCATCAAGGCTTCCTTAAAGTTGGCACCGGAGTCACTGCAAAATTTCCAGCGCGGCCGGGTGGCGCAGACGGGTGACCAGCTGCTTTTTGTAGGGACGCCACCAGCCCCGCACTGTTACACGGCGGCCTTTCAGTTGGCGCGGATCCCAGCGTGTGAAATAACCCAAGTCCTCGCGACTAATGCGCACCGCAACCCCTTCACGTAGGCCTTCACCAGGACGGCGCTGGAAATTCAGCCACAGGGAGCGTTTGCTTTCACCCACCCTTACGACGTTACCGGTGATAATACGGAAACCACCGCGGTCCCGCATCACCTCGGCGACCGGCACGGGCCGGTAAACGCTACGCCACACGCCGCCTCCGGTCCTCCGGGCCCGACGCTCCGCCTGCTGATAACACCGCAGCCGTGCAATATTCGGTAGCACGACGATGTGTGCTGCCAATCCGGCCTCCAGCAGACGTCTTTCGACGCTCTGCCCATCGGGCAAATACACGTGGGCCAACAGGCGCTTGTAACGGTCAAAGCGTTCGCGGCCAAATTGCAGGCCGACGTTCGGTACGCCTTTCAGCATTTTCACCAACGCTGTGCGCGCCGCCTGCGCTAGTGGCTCAGCGGGTCGGCCGTCGCGCGCCAGCTCCGGGGTGTTGATACCGATGAGGCGCACCTTGCGCCCGTCCGCCAAGCGCAGGGTATCACCGTCGATCACCCGAGAAACAGCTGCCCGTTCGTCAATACGCGGGGAGGGGCATTCGTCGGCCAACACCCCGGAGGCCCCGGCCACGCACCATAGCCCCAGCAAGGCGCAGGCGACCCACCGCTTCCCGCTCGGAGAGAAACATCCGGGCCGATCAATCAGTCGACCGAGGCCGAAAGCAAAAAAGGCGTCCCAATGGGACGCCTTTTTCATGTGGTGCCCGACCACCAAGTGACGATACCGTTTACTTGGTGCCGTACTTCTGACGGAACTTGTCAACACGACCGCCGGTATCGACGATTTTCTGCTTGCCGGTGTAAAAAGGATGGCAAGCGGAGCAGACGTCCAAATGCAGATCCTTTTCCAGCGTGGAACGTGTGACAAATGCGTTACCGCAACTGCATTTCACGTTAATCTCGTGGTAGGCGGGATGGATTTCCGGCTTCATGCGCTTAAACCTCAAATGTATTTCTGTACAGGATTTTTCCTGTGCCGTCCGGCACAACACCGATGCACTGCCTCCGGGAATAATTCACACGAAGGCAAATTCGGGAACCGCGCATTCTAGTGAATATCTCCGGCGACGGCAAGCACTACGCGCGCGTACGACCACGGCGTGGTCGGTTTTCATCGCATGTGATAGCCCTGCGGAAACTGACTCAGGCGAATGCCGGTTTTTTACCTGCGGGCTTGAGGGAGTCGCCACGCTACAATGATGACCCAGATCAGTTGATCTGGCGGAAGTAGGCCCTACCCGCACGGCCCGACCTCATAACATAAAGAAAGAACATCGCCATCAG
Source organism: Gammaproteobacteria bacterium (assembly GCA_013151575.1). Taxonomy (GTDB): domain Bacteria; phylum Pseudomonadota; class Gammaproteobacteria; order SZUA-152; family SZUA-152; genus SZUA-152. The sequence continues at coordinate 6,534 of JAADHZ010000128.1, read as the reverse complement.
CAGATAGCTTTGTAACCAACTTGTTAATGGCCTCTGACGTATTGGTTATTCAGCAATCGCTACCACAATCGTGGCTTTGCGTGTATCCAGTCCAACGTATTTGCTAAACCCATTCATGACCTGTCCTCCTCAATAGTGGCTCTGAGCCACAAGGTATCCAACCTCAGCTTAACTCACGTCGTTTGAGGCTGGGCAGGTCAATACATAATGTCTAAGGTTCCTACTTTATGGTGCGTAGCGGAGGTTTTTATATATGTTGCTCTGCGTTAAACCATGTCTCCCACCAGCTCGAGCAGGGACCCACGCTCAAAGGGTTTGTCCAGCAAGCGGGTCACGTTTAATGAGTGTGCCTGGGCCAGGTTGTCCGGGTTGGTGTAGCCGCTGCAAAGTAGCACCGGCAGGTCGGCACGCAGCACTCTGACCGCACCAATAAGTTCCAGCCCGGTCATGCCAGGCATGGCGTGGTCAGTGATCAGCAGGTCAATGTGCTGAGGGTCTGTTTCGAAACTTGCCAAGGCGTCCTTCGCGTTGCTGAAGGCCTGCACGTCGTAGCCCTGTTTCATCAGCCAAGTCTGCACCAAATTTAGCAGTGGCTCCTCGTCATCCACCAGTAAAACCCGTTGGCCGGTGGCGAGTTTCTGGGGGTTTTTTGCTGCGCAATCTCCCTGCCCGGATGTCGCTTCGCACTTGGTTTTTTTGTCCACAACGGGAAACAACAGACAAAATGCGGTGCCTTCGCCGGGCCGGGATTCCACCCGAATATGTCCGCGATGCTCATGCATGATGCCGTGCACCACGGACAAGCCCAGGCCCGTGCCCTTTCCCACATCCTTGGTGGTGAAAAAGGGCTCGAACAGATGTTGTCGGGCACCTAGCGCCATGCCCTCGCCGCTGTCCATGACCTTCAACTCCACAAAATCGCCGCAGATATCTTCATGGCAGGAGCCGCATACCGTGCACAGATGTTTTACCCGTGCCAGCGTCAAGGTCAGTCGTCCTTTGCCGTGCATGGCGTCCCGTGCATTGATACACAGATTCATCACCATTTGCTGTAATTGGACGGGTTCCACGTTGATGATCAGCGTGTCATCTTCTGGACATTCCAGCTCCAACCGGATACCGGCGGGCAGAGTCGAGGCCAGTAATTTCAGCGTTTCCTTCACCAGGGGGGTCGGGTCTTGTGTTACCGCTTCGGCGCTGGAGGTGCGGCTGTAGACCATCATCTGTTGGATCAAATCCCGCGCCCGCTCGCCGGCCTTGTAAACCTGAGCTAGGTATTCACTGAGTTTTTCCTGCCCTTCCCCTACGCAACGGGTCTGAGCCAGGTCGGTATATCCGATGATGCTGGCGAGAATATTGTTGAAGTCGTGGGCGATGCCGGCGGTGAGTTGGCCGATAGCTTCCATTTTCTGCGCCTGCTGCATTTGCTCCGCCAAGCGCTCATGCTCCAGCTTCAGGCGTTTGTTTTCTGACACGTCCTGTAAATAGACGGACACCCCGGCGGATGAGGGATATATGTAAACACCCAGCCAGCGATCCTGTGGCTGGTACAGGCCTTCAAACCATACCCGCGACTGCTGCTGCATAGCCTGACGCAGCGGGGTGCGGAAAAAACTGGCCGCTTCCGGAAAGGCTTCCCAGATGCTTCGCCCTTTCAAATTGAACCAGGACGTCTGAAACATGTTGGCGGCAGAGGGGTTGAGATAGGTGAAACACCACTGGTCATCCAGTGAAAAAAAACCGTCGCTGACTCGTCCCAGGGTTTCGTACAATTGCAGATTTCGCGCCTGAGCCACCTCTTCCGCATTCAACCGCTGCAACTCTAAGGCCGCACGTTTAGCGGCTACCCCCATCAATACGCGGTCGGTGGCAGATTCGCCGCAAGGCTTGTCATCCACCACAAACAACACGCCGAGTTCCGCATCATCGGCACCCAGTAAAGGCTCACCCCGGTAGCTCACGGCGCCGATGCGTTGTAGCCAAACAAATTCGGGATAACGCGAGGCCACTTGCTCATGGACTGTTAATGACTGGTGGCTTGCGCAAACATCGGCGCAGGGGCTGCCTTCCTGGTCATAGGACATCAAATCGCCTGGGTGTCCCGAGTCCCAAAAACCCATCAGCTGTACGGGGCATCCCTTTTCTGTAATACGCACAATGCCTACCCACCGCGCATCCAAGGACTCAGCCATGGTTTTGACGATGTCCTGAAACACTTCTCGTGAGGGTTGCGCCACCGTCAGGGCCGCCAATGTGTGTTCAGTGCGCCGCCGCTCGCTGATATCTCGCACAATGGCGATGCATTGCCCTGAATTTTCGCCTTCCGGGAAATATTGCATGAATATTTCCACTGGCACGCAGCGCCCGGATTTATGCTGGTGTCGTGTTTCCAGAGTGAAACTTTCCAGCTCACCGCTCACCAGCGGTGCCAATACGGCGCGGTACTGCTCCTCGTCGAAATCCGGTTTGATATCGGTGGGGCCCATAGCCAGTAGCTCTGGCTCGGTGTAACCCACTTGCTCCGTCGCACCCAAATTGACGTAGCTGAAACGTAGTGTGTTTACATCAATAATAAATACGCTATCGAGGGTTTGATCCAGAGTTGCCTTGAACTGGGCCAGGGCCCGCTGCGCGCGCACTTGCGCCGTAACATCGGTGCGCAGGGAAATATACTGCTCCGGTTTACCCTGAGCATTGAGCACCGGCATGATGGTGGTCTGCACCCAGTAATCGCTACCGTCCTTACGACAATTCTGTACCTGCCCCTGCCAAGTATCTCCCTGAGCAACCGTGCGCCACATATCGCGGTAAAACTCTGGAGAATGCGCGCTGGATTTTACAATGCGATGGTCCGCACCCAGTAATTCCTCGCGAGAGAAACCGCTGACTTCACAAAATTTATCGTTGACATAGGTGATGCGACCAGCGATGTCCGTCATGGATACAATGGAATGCTGGTTGATTATTTTTTCAAGTAATGGGTTTTTTAGTGGATTCATCGAGTCACGACTATCCATTTGCCGCGATCGTTCAGCGCTATGCATTGGTTTTTTCCGGGTCATTCCAGGTCAGTGCGCCGGTGCGAAGAATGTTTTCAAAAATTTCGGTGCCCATGTCACGTTCGGCCGCTGCCGATACGCTTAAATCCTCAGGCCGCTGGCGCAGGATATCCAAAAACAGCGAGGTTAATTCTGGGTCCCGCCAGCCGCGCACGGTTTCTTCTTCAATAGTCACTGCAATTTCAGTATGGCTCATAGCTGCCTTATAGGGCCGCGCATGGGCGAGGGCATCGTAAATATCGGCGACTTGAAATATGCGTGCCAATAGCGGAATGTCTGCACCTTTGAGGCCATCAGGGTAACCACCGCCGTCCCAGCGTTCATGATGATTACGCACGATGGGTAGGGTCATTTGCATACTTTTCAGACCGTTCAGCAACTCCGAGCCAATGATGGTGTGAGTGCGCATCACCATCCATTCGTTCTCATTCAGCGGGCCATTTTTTAGTAGAATGCTGTCTGGAATGCCCAGCTTGCCGATGTCGTGCAACACCCCGCCACGACGCAGCGCCGTCAGTTCCTCCGTTCCCAGGCCCAGCGCCTCGCCGATGACCACCGAGGTGTGCGCCAGACGTGAGCAGTGATTACCCGTGTGTTCGTCGCGGGCTTCCACCATGCGCGCCAATGCGAACAGCAGGGTTTCTGCATTTTCCATTTGATCGGTAAGGCGTTTGTGGGCCGCAAAGTTGCTGGTGCGTGCCACCAACTCCAATGGGTTGTAGGGCTTGCGGATAAAGTCGTTGGCGCCGGAGTTCAGGCTGTTCAGCAGATCATCACGGGAATTGCTCGCGGTCACCATGATGACCGGCATGAGTGAGAGGTTGAGGTCGGCGCGGATGCGTTGACACAGCTCGTCACCGTCCATGCCGGGCATGCGCTTGTCGGCAAGCACGACATCGAATTCCTGCTCGCACAGGCGCGCCAAGGCCTCTTCGCCATTACCAGCTTCGGTGACGGTGAACTGCTCGCCACTTAATACCTCTTTTTCCAGCGCGCGATGCGTGCTTTCATCATCGACAATCAGCACCTTGTAAGGCTGATGGTGGGGGCGAGAGTGTATTTGAGAGTCTTCGGTAGATGACATGGCGCGTTATTCGTCTCCGAACTGGCGAACCACGGCACGTAACTGGCCTGCCTCTTGCGCCAGATTTTCAGTGGCATGCGTCGTTTCTGTGGATGCTACGGTGGTTTGCTCTGCCAACGTGCTGATGTTGACGATATTTCGGTTGATCTCTTCCGACACTGCCGTTTGTTCCTCAGCGGCAGTCGCAATTTGCATATTCATTTCGTTAATGGCATTCACCGCGCTTGACACATTGGTCAGACTTTCCGCCAAGTTTTCTACCTGTTTCGAACTGGCTTTCGCACCGCCCTGAGCCTTGTCCATGGCTAACACGGCCTGCTGAGCCCCAGACTGTAGACCCTCTATCATGCGCTGAATTTCCTCTGTGGACTGTTGAGTGCGGCTGGCCAGAGTTCGTACTTCATCTGCCACCACGGCAAAACCTCGGCCTGCCTCACCAGCGCGGGCAGCTTCAATGGCTGCGTTGAGGGCCAGCAGATTGGTCTGCTCGGCGATGCCGCGAATCACGTCCAGCACGCTGCCGATACTATCCGATTCCCGCTCAAGCTGCTTGATCACCGTCGCGGCTTGCTCCACATCGTCCACCAATTTGTCGATGCCGCGAATGGAATCGGCCGCGGCCTGCGCACCATTGTTGGCGACGCCCTCGGCTTCGTGCGCCGCTTCAGCGGCTTGGGCAGTATTCCGCGCCACTTCCCGCACCACCGTAGACATTTCATTCATGGCGGTGGCCACCTGGTCAATTTCCGATTGCTGTTGATGGATTCCCTGGTTGCTCTGTTCCACCACCGCTGCCGTGCCATTGGCAATCTCATCGAGCTGGGAGGCCGCCGCATCGATGCACCACACCACAGTGCGCAGCCTGGCCTGCTGAGCGCGTAGTACCAATTGCAGCTGGCCCAGCTCATCAGCGCGACCAGTGTAAACCTGCTGCGCGACGGTGTTGGCGAAGGTCTCCCGGCTTTGTTGTGCGGCCTGTTGCCAGGGATGCGCAACAAGCTTGCCGGCCACCAGCCCCACAACAGCCCCCAACGCCACACTCGCCAGCACATATTCTCCTACCAGCGCAGATATCAGCACCGGCAGAAACGCCAGCGCGTAACCCGTATAAATCTTACCCAGCAACCCGAATCGACATTTGCTCTTCAAACGTTGCCAGAGGCTCGTGCCGTTGTTGAGTTGCTCGTACAGCTGCTCGGCCCGTTCGACGTGTTTTCGTTCCGGCTTATTGCGTACCGATTGGTAGCCCACCGTTTGCACCCCTTCGATGCAAGGGGTGACATAAGCGTCTACCCAGTAGTGGTCACCGTTTTTACAACGGTTTTTCACTACCCCCATCCAAGGATTGCCTGGTTTGATCACATTCCACAAGTCGGCAAAGGCCGCTGGCGGCATGTCAGGATGGCGCACCACGTTGTGATTTTTGCCCATCAATTCTTCGGAGGTGAAACCGCTCACATCCAAAAAGTCTTGATTAAAGCTGGTGAGCGTCCCTTTCGTATCCGTGGTGGACACGATGTGAACATCGCTCGGAAAATTATTTTCGTTACCAGTGATGGGGAAATTTTTTTTCATTAGTCCGGATTCTCCTGCCTGATGCTGAAATACATCTACAAAATTATGCCGCTACTGCGTTACAAACATTGCTATTGCGGCCGTTGAATTTTTTCCCTTTTATCACGAAACATTCTCGTCCAAACCCAATGTTTTCATAAGCAGAAGTTTGTCCAAAGGTTTGGCTAGGCAGGCCTCGGCGCCTGCGTCCAGAGCCTGCTCCACATGTGCTGGGGTGTGGTATCCCGTCATCATGATCACGCGGGTATCGCGGGTCTTTGAGGCCAATTTGATACTTTGGCACACCTGAAAACCGTTGATGTCGGGCATCATCAAATCCAGCAGCACCACGTGAGGGGAAAACTCGGCCACTTTCCGCCCTGCTTCAAACCCATCATGAGCCACCTCACAATGCCGTGGTCCGGGCAATCCAGTAAAAAGCTCGACAAGATATTCCGTTATCAACCGATCGTCGTCCACCACCAAAATGCGTTGTCCGGACAGTTCGCATGCGGGCATCCGCCCACCTTTTTCCTGTAAAAACTTTGCTGCAAAGCGCTCCACTTCTTCTAGCGCGAAACGCCGATGCCCTCCCGGTGTGGTGATAAATGCCAGTTTTCCCGCCAAGGCCCAATGGCGCAACGTTACTGGTGACACCATGAATCGTTCGGCTGCCTGGCAAGGGCTTAGATACCGCATACCGGCATTTTCGATGTTTTTCCCCATGTTTTTCGGTCCCTGATTCGACTGGCGAACGATTTTAACGATTTTAACGATTTTAACGATTCCAGCAGTTATTTCGTCTCGATGACGCATATCTTTAGAAAAAATGGGCAA
>JAADHZ010000001.1 GCA_013151575.1 Gammaproteobacteria bacterium | reverse complement strand
GGAGCTTTCGCGCACGTTGATGGCTTTGATGGAGCCGTCGGAATTCAAGGTCACTGCCATGATCAGACTGCCGGAAAGTTTTTTGCGCTTGGCTTCGTCTAGAAAATTGATTTTGCCGATGGTTCCACTTTCGCACGCCAGGCCTCCTCGTAACTGGCGAAGCGGTATTCCCGGGTGCGTGCGGAAATGTACTTGCGTTTGGGCTGCTGAGCAAACACCCGCTGGCTTTGGTCGATCTCGGCGGACAGTCGGGCGATTTCCTTGCTGCGCGAAAGCAATTGCGCGGCGGTGAGTTGTGTTTCCTTCTTCACCAGGGGCGCAGCGATATTGGTGGAGATTTTGCGGGGGGATGTCGCGGCGGTGAGTATTTCCCGTTGCTGGGGCTCGGGTGCGCTGGGGGCTCGGGTCTCCGGCACGAATTCACGCACCTCTCCGGCTTCACTGGTGGGCACGACGGGCGCTACCGGTGAGGTGGGGCGCATTTTTTCTTTGGTGTTCCCGCCACCTTCCTGCGAGGCCTGGGCAAGAAAATCGGCGTCTTTTATTTCCTTGTCGGTGCGGCTTTGTACCAGGGTGACTTCCAGCCCCGGCAGCTTTTGTTTGGGTTGCGGCCGGTCTTCTGCTTCGAAACTAAAACCGAAAACAAACAAAACATGCAGCACCACCACAAAAAACAGGGTGAGCCCGAGCCGGTCGCCGGTGCCAATCTGGGGTCGTGTTGCCGCTGCGGTCGCCATGCCTGTATCGTTTACCAATGATTCAATGGGTTCAAAAATAATGTCGGCATTAAGATGCCGTCGATGTGCTATTCAACCGTGCAAGCACCCCGCGGGTCAACAGTCCGCTGACGACCCCCAGGGCGGCGGCCAGGGTCATCAGCACCGGGTACACTGTGAGCAGGCCCGCATGGGGCACAAACAGGGTGTAGGCCACCCAAAATTGCCCGGACATGTGCGCCATGGCGGCAGCAATACCCAGCCCCAGCGGCCCCACCGCCCAGCCCCCCAGGTACTGACTGGTCCCGTAGATTACGCCCAGCACCAGGATGCTGGCCAGGGCTCCGGCGGCAGACATAAAAAATGCCGGTGACAAAAAGGTCCCGATGAGCACGCTGCCCAGCAATACCCGCAGTAACGAAACCCATGCTGCCATGCGCCAACCGTAACGGCACATCACCAGCAGGGTCACTACATTGGCCAGCCCCGGCTTGACTCCAGGAAAGGGACTGGGCAGGGCGCTTTCCGCGATGTGCACGGTGATGGCCAGGGCCGCGAAGGCGGCGATGAGGTGGTCGTCGCCAGTGGTCTGAATACTGCGCCGGGAGCCCATTGATTCCGACTGCGTCACTAAAAGTTGATGGTGTCGAAACGGGGGTCCGACGCCAAAATCTGCACACTGACTCGGTTAGGTAGGCACACAGCCACCTCTCCGCCTTGCGATAACCAGCCTTGGTGCACGCACTGCTGCGTGGGGCAGGGGCTTGCCACGAATCGCACTTGACCATCCTGCACCCGGATCACGCTTTCGCCTCGGGGGCCCGGGACCCGTAGCTCCTGGTCCTGAAACAGGTTGAGTCGCGCCCAACGTTTGCCTTCCACTAGCACCACGGCCTCCGCGCCGTGGCCGTCGGACTGCCAAAACAAGCCGTACAGGGTGGCCAGCAACACCAGCGCCACGGTCATCACCACGGCGTCGCCGCGTGTGTGGGGCTTCGTGTTCACAGGGCCTCGCTGATAATAATGGGTGGCAATTCGTCCACTTCAAAATGAATGCGCTCGCGGATGCCAGGTGTCATTTGTACGGTACCGGTTGTTTCCACCAACATTACGCCGCTCACGCCCATGGCCCGGGCCACCGGTAGCCATGCCTTGGGCCCAGCCACAAACAAGGCTGTGGCGGCGGCGTCGGCCAGGTCTGCCTGGTCGGCAAATACGGTGACGGAACTCAGACCTTCGGCGGGATAACCGTTACGGGGATCGATGATATGGTCATAGCGTTTACCCTGCCAGTCAAAGTAGCGTTCGTAGTCGCCGGAGGTAAATACGCTCTCGTCTCCTTCCACTTCCACCGAGGCTAGTATGCCTGGAGCCCGCGGGTGACGAATGCCGATGCGCCAGGGCCGCTGGCCGTGGCGACCGATGGCTCTCAGGTCACCACCGGCATTGACCACGGCGTCGGCAATGCCCGCTTCCCGCAAGCGCTCGATGGCTCGGTCTACCGCATAACCCTTGGCGAAGGCGCCGAAGTCCAGCTTCACCACCGGGTTGTCGGTGTGAATATTGATGCCGTCGAGATGCACGTCCGACATGGCCGGTTTCAAATCCAGGACCGCGCGAATTTCTGCGTTCGTGGGAGGCGGGCCGGTGGGTGGCTCATCACTGGCAAAACCCCACAGCGCAATGAGATTGCCGATGGCTGGATTGAACAGGCCGCCACTGCGCGCTGATAAATCCTGGCTGCGTTTAATGAGCGGCAGCAGGGAGGGGCCGACGGCAAAGGTCTCGCCGGACGGCAGCAGCTGGTTCACCCGGCCGAGGGAGCCGGGATGCCAGGCGTGCCAGGCTTCGTGCATGTATTGGAAGTCTTCCGCCACCTGCGCTACCAGCGGCGCGGCGCGTTTGGCGTCCACCCCGTAGAGTTTGATATCGACGACGGTGCCAAACACCAGCAGCTGCTCATGATACTCCGGTGTCTGCCGCTCGCAAGCCAGCAACGACGCTAGCGCGACGACGGCGAACATGCGTGCCGCAGCGGAAATCATGCCGACAGGCGACGCTCGATGGCGTCCATCAATTGGCCTGCGATGTCCAGCCCGTAGAGGCCGTCCAGCTCGCGAATGCAGGTGGGGCTGGTGACGTTGACTTCCGTGAGATAATCGCCGATGACGTCCAGCCCCACGAACAGCAGACCCATGCTTTTTAAACGAGGCGCTACTTGTTCGCAGATCCAACGATCTCGGGGGGTCAGCTCTACGCCCACGCCGCGTCCGCCGGCTGCCAGGTTGCCCCGAGTCTCACCTTTCGCAGGCACTCGTGCCAGGGCGTAGGGAACCGGTTCGCCGTCCACCAACAGAATGCGCTTGTCGCCCTGGCTGATTTCGGGGATGAATCGCTGGGCCATGGTGTAACGCTGGCCGTATTCGGTGAGGGTCTCGAACACGACGCTGATGTTCGGGTCGTCAGTACGCAGGCGAAAAATAGAAGCGCCGCCCATGGCATCCAGCGGTTTGAGAATGACGTCACCGTGTTCGGCCAGAAAGGCACGCAGGCGGATGGCATCCCGCGTCACCAGGGTGGGCGGGGCGCATTGGGGGAACCAGGTGCTGGCCAGTTTTTCATTGGCGTCACGCAGGGCCTGGGTACGATTGACCACGAGGCAGCCTTGGTCTTCGGCAATTGCCAGCAATTGGGTGGCGTTGAGAAACTCGGTGTCGAAAGGTGGATCCTTCCGCATTAGCACGACGTCTAGTTCGGACAGCGGACGATCCTGCGCCGCGCCCAACGTGAACCACGACTGCGGGTCATCTGTTACGGTGAGCGGCCTCATGCGTGCGCAGGCAGCGCCGTCCCGTAAAAACAGGTCTCCCAGCTCCATGTAAACCAGCGGCCAGCCACGGGCCTGGGCCGCCAGTGCCATGGCAAAACTGCTGTCTTTGTGTATTTTGATGGAGGCGATGGGGTCCATCACAAGACCAAGCTGGGTCATTTTGGCAACATCTCGCAGGGTGGATCAAAAACAAACCAATTTAAAGCGGGCTAAAATCGGTGACCGGCGTTAAAATGTTCAGCACGTCGGAATTTTCCGCCCACGACTACATCGCGTTTCGAGAAAAAAAGATATAGCAGACCTTTTAAGTTATTCGACCCGATGGCCGATAGCGTGGGGGAGATAATCAGCAGCGTGATATACCTAAGGGCAGCAAGCACTTATGGATTGTACTTGAATAATGTGATAAATAACCAGGGCGATACCATTGATTTAACAGGCCAGTTCGCAATTACCCCGACAAGGTCGCGCAATGGAACTCGTCGCACGATGGGCTCGCATGCATTGACGGGCTTACCTGCGGCCGAGTCGGCGAGTCGGTCCCCCTAGGACAGACAACACAAGCTGAAACAAAACAACGACAGACAAACAAAACCCTCTACAATCCCGTACCGCCGAGGGCGAACATCGGTCACAATCTATAACGAGGCAATGTGGTGACAAGCGAAATAGAAGACTCCAGCCTGGAAGGCGTATTGGTCATGGTCATTGATGACAGCAAAACCATTCGCCGTACCGCAGAAACTCTGCTGAAAAAAGCTGGTTGTAATGTTGTAACCGCAGTGGATGGTTTTGAGGCTCTGGCAAAAATCACCGACCAGAACCCAGATGTTATTTTCGTGGACATCATGATGCCGCGGCTTGATGGGTATCAAACCTGTGCTCTGATCAAAAAAAACCACCTTTATAAAAACACACCGGTCATTTTGCTCACCAGCAAGGACGGGCTGTTTGACCGCGCGCGCGGTCGTATCGTGGGTTCCGACCGATATTTGACCAAACCATTTACCAAGGATGAACTCCTGGGCGCCATTAAGGAACATCTGACATAACCGGCAAGCTATTGGATATTTCCTGTTAGCGGCGAGGCGCCCGGAACGAACAATTTTTCAGGCATTCACATCAGCACACAACGACTCTTGGGAGAGGCATTTCATGGCAAACATTTTAATAGTTGATGACTCACCTACTGAAACTTATGTAACCAGCACCATGCTGGAAAAACACGGCTTTGCGGTCATCACAGCCAACAGTGGAGAAGACGGTGTAGAAAAATCCAAATCTGAAAAACCTGACCTGATACTAATGGATGTGGTGATGCCAGGAATGAACGGTTTTCAGGCTGCCCGACAAATTTCCTCAGACCCGGAAACCAGCAGCATCCCCATCATCATCGTCAGCACCAAAGACCAGGAAACCGACAAAATGTGGGGATTGCGTCAGGGCGCAAAAGATTATGTGACCAAACCCACCAATGAAACCGAACTCATCGGCAAGATCAATACTCTGTTGGGCGCATAACCTCCCGCGAGCCGAGCCATCGATCGCAGGTTGATATCAGGAATATATTTGGGATACGCACGGTGAAAAAACTACTCCCCCCCATCGACTTGCTGTTAGAACTGGAAGTCCGCAGTAAAAAAAACGCAAGAGGTCTTCCTCAACAGGCGGTTCAAACCTCCGTCTGGAGTGGTATCGCATTCCGGGTTGGAGGCATCAACATTGTGGCGCCCCTGAATCACGTCAACGAGATCCTGCACTACCCCAACCTTACCCTGGTTCCTGGCACGTTGGCATGGGTGAAGGGTTTAGCCAACATTCGGGGAACATTGCTTCCCGTTGTTGATTTGCACGTTTTTCTTAACCTGCCGCCCATTCGCATTAATCCCCAATCACGCATTCTGGTTATCGACCAGGGGGAACTGGTGGTGGGGCTTTTGGTTGATGAAGTGCTGGGGCTGCGCCACTTTGAACCGGAACAGCGTGTGACCCGAATCAAAAAACTTGATCCGGCAATCAAACCCTATATTCACGGCGCATTTCAACATGACGGTCAAATCTGGCACTTGTTTGACATGATGGCACTGACGCAGGATCCATTGTTTTACAAGGTCGCTGTCTGAACGCAACAATTTCAACATCACACGAAAAAATAACGTAGGGCTTAGGAGCCAATCACCGATGAAAACAGCATCTCATTCTAAACTATCAGCTGACACCGGCCTGTTAGCACTCGGCGCGACATTGCTGATTCTGCTGGTAACCGCCGTTGCGATTTTCTTCTACGTCGATACGCAAGCCAACTACGACAAAGAATACATCACCTTGGCGGGTGAGCAGCGCGTATTATCACAGAGCATTGTGAAAAATGCGCAGGAAGCCTCTTCCGCCAACGTGTCCGCGTTCCAGCTCCTCAAACAAACGCGCAACGCATTTGAAAACAACCTCAACCTGTTACGCAATGGCAACAGCCAAACCGGACTGCCCAGCTCCCCCCTGGAGGTTAATAGCAGTCTCGATGCCGTTGAACAGGTGTGGGCCGAATTCGGCAAAGATGCAGACACCATCCTCGGAGCTGAAGGCACCATTCGCATGCTCAGTGAATTTGTTGGCGCCATCAACGAAACCATGCCTAACCTACTGGCGCTTTCCGACGAAGTGGTCAGCATCATGATCGAGTCCGGTGCCAGCGCTGGCCAGGTTTACGTGGCCAGTCGTCAGTTGATGCTGGTGCCGCGTATTTCCGTTAACGCTAACAAGGTGTTGGCTGGCGGCCCAGGATCCGGTGCAGCCGCCGAACGTTTTGGCCGTGACGCTGCCCTGTTTGGGCGCGTGCTCGATGCCATGAAAAAAGGCAACCGCAAAATGAATATTCGCCGCGTGAATGACCCGGATGCGCGCGAAAAATTGGGCGAAGTCGCAGAGCAATTTGAAACCGTACATGAGCTGGTTGGCCGCATACTGGAACAACAACCCCATTTGGTGGAAGCCCAAAAAGCATCAGCTTCCATGTTGAAAAACAGCGAAACCCTGCTGGCTCATACCACCGAGCTTATGGATGCCTATCGCCATTTGGGTGATAATCGATTGTTCACCGGCGCCACGGGTAACCTCGCCGGCGGTATCGCTTTGTTGATTCTCATTTGGCTGGGGGTGAAAATTCAGGGCGATACTCGTAACCGCCTAACCGAGACGGCCGACCACAACCGCCGCAATCAGGATGCCATCATGAAGTTGCTGGATGAAATCGGCGACTTGGCCAATGGCGATCTGACCGCTTCCGCTACGGTGACGGAAGACATCACCGGAGCTATCGCGGACGCCATCAACTACACCATCGACCAGTTGCGCATTCTGGTATCCACCATCAACGAAACCACGGTGCAGGTTTCCGCCGCCGCGCAGGAAACGCAGGCCACCGCTATGCATCTGGCCGAGGCTTCCGACCATCAGGCCGAGCAAATCACCGCCGCCTCCGCTGCCATCAACGAAATGGCTATCTCCATCGACACCGTGTCCGGCAACGCCGACGAGTCCTCCAAAGTGGCCAACAAATCCCTGGAAATTGCCAAACGGGGTACGGGTGCGGTGCAGAACACCATCCGCGGCATGGACACTATTCGTGAGCAAATTCAGGAAACCTCCAAACGTATCAAACGGCTGGGTGAAAGCTCGCAAGAAATCGGTGACATGGTGGAGCTCATCAACGACATTGCTGACCAGACCAACATCCTTGCTTTGAACGCGGCCATCCAGGCCGCCATGGCCGGTGAATCAGGGCGTGGTTTTGCTGTGGTTGCTGATGAGGTCCAGCGACTTGCTGAGAAATCCACCGATGCCACGCGGCAGATTGAAGCACTGGTGAAAACCATCCAGTCCGATACCAACGAAGCCGTATCGTCGATGGAGCAATCCACGTCGCAGGTGGTCAGTGGGGCCAAGCTGGCGCTGAACGCCGGCGAGGCGCTGGGGGAGATCGAAAGTGTGTCCACACATCTTGCGGATCTCACACAATCGATTTCTGATTCCGCCCAACAGCAGGCTGCCGCTGCTTCCAGTATTTCGGAAAGCATGAACGTCATCCAGGAGGTCACCACGCAAACCTCCGCCGGCACCAACGAGACCTCGGCCTCCATCGGAAACCTGGCTGACTTGTCCAACGAATTGCGCAAATCGGTGGCCGGTTTCAAACTGCCGAACTAGGGTCTATTTACGATGCCTTGCTGAAAGCGCCCCGAATATTGACTCGGTCCGGGGTCTCGAGGCGAGACCGAACGGCCAAGAAATTTCCACGTATTGCGGCAGAACAATCGCCCACAACAGGTAAACATTGGCGCAGGCAACGGTAATCACATGAGCGTACCCGGCTAAATACAAAAATGAAGGTAAACATGGAACAACCGCCTGGCCTAGTCGATTTCGCAATCGAACACCTCCCTAAAATGGAGCGCGAGCAATTTCTGCTATGGGCGGAATTGCTGAAAAAGCGCACAGGTATGCGGTTCCCCGACAATCGGATTTCCTTTTTAGTGACCAATCTCGGTATGCGCATGCGCGCGCTGGGCATCAACGATTACCAGCGTTATTTCGACTATGTGCAAAACGGACGTCAGGGCATTATCGAATGGGACCGCCTGATACACCATCTCACCGTGCATGAAACACGATTTTTGCGCCATGAAAACACCTTGGCATTGATCACCCAGCACTACCTTCCGACATCAAAGGAACAATGCCCGGCCACACCCGTGTCCATCCACACCTGGAGCGTCGGCTGCTCCACCGGTGAGGAACCTTACGGCATTGCCATGGCCATTGACGACCACATGAATACGCTGGGATGTGAATACTATTTGGGTGTTACCGCCAGCGATATCAGCCGCGATGCCATCACCCAAGGTCAGGTTGGCATCTATAATTCGCAAAAAATCAAAAAAATCGGCGCGGGCTGGCAGGACAAATATTTCGAGCCAACCAGGGATGGCCGGTTCCAGGTTATCGAACAATTGCGTAAACGGGTGTGTTTTAACCAGCTAAATATCCTCGACATTGGCGACGCGCCCATTGGCAAGATGGATATCATCACGTGCCACAACTTGCTGATTTATTTTGATCAGGAGCAACGCGTTCAGATTGCTAACACGCTTGCTGATCATTTGCTGCCAGGCGGTCTGTTAATGCTTGGTGTGGGCGAACTGCTTAACTGGACGCATCCGCACATGGAGCGTTTCCACTTTGCGAACACCCTGGCTTTTCAGCGCCAATAGCCGCTATTCACCGGCAGCCACTCGAACATTTTGGAATTAGGTACATTGGGAAAAAACATGGGTGAACAACTCGATTACACCACGCTAAAGTGGGTCAAAGACGAAATCCAGGAAAGCCTGAATCAGACACAACAGGCACTGGAAGCGTTCATTGAGGATCCCAGCGACACCACACAAATTCGCTTTTGTGCGACCTACCTGCACCAGGTTTACGGCACGCTGCAAATGGTCGAAATTTACGGCGCCGCCCTGTTGGCCGAAGAAATGGAAAAAGTCGCCAACGCCTTGCTCAACAATCGAATCGCGCAAAAAAACGACGCTTACGACGTGCTGATCCGTGCGGTTATCCAGTTGCCCAGCTACCTCGAATCCCTGGAACGGGGTCAGCCCGACATTCCCATGGTGCTCACACCGTTGTTGAATGATCTGCGCGCCTCACGGGGCGAGCCCCTGCTGAGCGAGAATGCCTTTTTCTCCCCGGACCTGGACGCTCCGCCGCCGCCCAAGCAAAGTTCTCCCAATAAAACGTACCCAGATGCTTCCACCTACGCGCGTAAACTACGTCCGATATTTCAGGTATCGCTGCTAGGCTGGTTCCGTGAAAAAGACACCGTCGGCAGCTTGAAAAAACTCGCCGCCGTACTGCGCGAACTGCAAAATGCTTGTGATGGCGAAGGCGCCCGACGCCTATGGTGGGTGGCCGGTGGCATCATTGAAGCCCTGCTGGAGGACGGCCTGGAAATCAGCAGCTCCGTAAAAATGCTTATGGGACAGGTCGATCGGGAAATCAAACGCCTCATCGACCAAGGTGAAGAAGCGCTTACTACAGAACCCCGTTCGGAACTACTGAAAAACTGCCTCTTTTATATTGGTAGTAGCTCCTCCAACGGCCCCCGTGCACAGGCGCTGAAACAAACCTTTAACCTCGCCGAACTACTGCCCTACGGTGGTTCCATGGATCAGGCGCGGGACGATATGAAGGGCTCCACCGCCGATATTCTGAAAAATGTCTCCAGCGTCATTAAAGACGACCTGCTGCATGTCAAAGATCAACTGGACATTTTTGTGCGCGACAGCGATCGCGACGTCGCTGAATTGCAGCCCCTGGGCGAAAACCTAGGGCGTACCGCCGACACCCTGGCCATGCTGGGGCTGGGCGACCTGCGTAAAGTTATCCAGGACCAGGCCACCAGCATTGAACGGCTGGTGGCTCGGGGCGACAAACCGGATGACAATACGCTGATGGAAATGGCCAGCGCCCTGCTTTATGTGGAGGCATCGCTGGATAACGTCGCGGAGTCGCAACGCAACTGCGACGAGGCCGAGGCGCCGGACCTTTCCGTACATGATGACGGCGAACCCAGTGCCGTTTTGTTGCCACCCAGCGAGCAAATCCAGATCACTAATCTAGTGATCAAAGAGGCCCGCGAGGTATTGGCGGACGTCAAAGAAGGCTTCAACACCTTCGCTGTGGAACCCACACAATTTGAAGCCATTGAGGAATCCCCGGCTAAACTGGTTCAAATCCAGGGAGCCCTCGCGGTAATGAATTTCACCCGCGCAGCAGACCTGCTCGGGGCTGCCACCGCCTTTATTCGCAACAACGTGCTAGCCAGCCGCGCCGCTCCCGACAGCGATCAGCTCGACACCCTAGCCGACGCCATCACCAGCATCGAATATTTTCTGGAGGCGGTGCAGGAAGGCCGCAGCCATCCCGAGGGAGTGCTAACCGTCGCCGCCGTCAGCGTCGAACAGTTGGGGCATTCCGCCACTAACATGCTCACTCCCGAGGCTCCGCCGCCTGTCGATGCCCCCACCGGAGAGCAGGAACTCCCTGCTATCGAAGAGCAGTCTGACGATGAAAAAGCTGTTGAATTTGCTCCAGCCGAAACGGGTGAAATTGACGAAATCGCATCATCGGAAAGCGTCGCAACAACAAGCCCTGAAGCGCTGATGACGGCAGCAGGCGAGGAAATCTACCCCGAAGAAGAAGTCGACGAAGAAATTCTTGAAATCTTCATCGAAGAAGCAGACGAAGTGCTAGGCACCATGGCCGATTGCCTGCACGCCTGGCGCGCTAACCTCGACGATCAAAAATCCCTCGAAACATTGCGCCGCTCCTACCACACCATCAAAGGCAGCGGTCGTTTGGCCGGCGCCATGGTCATGGGTGATTTCGCCTGGACGATGGAACTCCTGCTTAACCGTGTACTGGAAAACAAGATCAATCCCAGTCCGGCGTTATTTAAAGTGCTGGAACATTCTGAAATCGCCTTGCGCGGATTGCTTGCCCATCTCAAAGGAGAAACCCAGCAACGGCCGCCAATCAGAATCCTCGTCGCACAGGCTGAAGCGCTGATCGGCGGGGAAAGCCTTGATGTCAGTGAAATATTCAACCCGGCGGAGACCGCGAATATCGCCTCTGTGCTTGATGACAATGTGCTTGTTGAATCCGAAGAACCCGATGACATCAACCTGGACCTTGCACACGAGAAAAGTATCGAACCGACGCAGGTCCAGGAATTCGCACCTGCGGAAACTGTGGTAGCCACCAACGAGTCGGTCCCTGAACCGGCCTTCGACCCGGTACTGGTGGACGTATTCCGCAAGGAAACTGCCACGCACTTGGAAACCCTCAATCGCTTCCTTCGTGCTCACGGCAATCAGCTTGAAGCTGCGTTGGATGATGACCTGCACCGCGCCCTGCACACCCTGCACGGCAGCGCTCGCATGGCCAATGTCACAGGCATCGCCGAAATCAGTGACCCCATGGACCGCTTGATTCGCACCTTGGGCGAAAAAGAATTGCCGCTGAGCAGCGAGAGTTTGATCGTACTGAGAGAATTTACCGATTCCGTTGAGCGTCAGGTTGTTGATTTCGAACAGGTGGATATTGAAACCCTGGACAATTCCGCCTTACTCGCACACATCACCCAGCTGCTCAAACAGGCACAGGCCGCCCCCTCCGCCACAGAAGAAACCACCACCAGCGACGTCGACGCTGATTTTGACTCAGTCGAGGTCGATGACGAATTGGTGGCCATTTTCCTCGAAGAGGCCAACGAAATCCTGGGCAACATTGATGAGCACATGCAGGCCTGGCGGGACGGCGACAATGAAACGGCGGCCATTCACGAACTCCAGCGTGCTCTGCATACCCTCAAGGGTGGTGCCCGTCTGGCCAATTTTCCGGCTATCGGTGATCTTATCCACGCACTGGAATCGGTACTCGAAACCGTTGACGAAGGACATATCAAGGCCGATGCAGCACTGCCGGAGCGGGTGCAAAGGGGAATAGACTGGTTGGTTCGAGCCACGGAACACGTGCGGAACAACACCACCCTTGAGCCCGATTTGGTGTTGCTGGAGCAGATTGCGAATTTTGCCAATGCCTCCGAGCCGGAAACTACCCTCATTGAAACACCGGATACCTCTGTAGCCGATGGCACCGACGCAAACGCCGAACAGGCTCCGAACACTATCGAGCCGGACGTGCAGGCAATCGAAGAAGAGCGCGAGCCGTCATTCGACTCGGCGGCTACAGAATCCGAGCATTCACCAGCGGTAGAATCTCTGGAATACCCGGCTGAGAGAGAGGCGCTGGAAGAATCCGCCGTCGCTGCACCGGGGACAGAGGAGGAAAACACAGAATTTCTCACCGCCCCTCTCCCCATTGAGCCTCCGGCTGAAGAGGCCATCGAAACATCGGATGACGTGCAAATCACCGATGCAGAGTCTCCGACTGCGCTGGAAAATGCTGAACAAATTGA
>JAADHZ010000151.1 GCA_013151575.1 Gammaproteobacteria bacterium | reverse complement strand
CCACCAAATCGCCACTAAAACGGCTGGCAGGTTGATGCCAGTACTGCATGGATTCATCTTCCAGGTCTTTGCTGAAAATCATGCGGTTCATCAGCTGTTGGGCCATGTGTTGCTCGTGTTCGGCGAGTCGTTGGTAACTTTGCAATTCCTGGGCGGTGTGCATCAGGCGACGCTGGGTTTGTTGCAGTCCGCGTGTACGGGTGGCGCGGGCGGTGGCGGTGACCACCAGGTGGGTAGAATCTACGGGTTTGGTGAGAAAGTCGTCACCGCCGAGGGTGAGGGCCGCCAATTGCAGGTCCAGTTCGGTGTTTCCTGAAAGGTACACGATAGGGATGACGTCAAATTCCGGTATCTGCCGGATTACCGAGGCCGCCTCTGGGCCGCTGGCGCCGGGCATTTGCACATCCATAAAGATCAGTTCGGGCTGAAAGGCGTGCACCTCTTCCACAATATTGTTGGCGTGGGGCAGAGTATTGACCTCCAGCCCGGCCCGTTTCAGGGTCAGTTCGAACAGCCCCCGCAGCAACTCGTCGTCATCCACCACCAGGATGCGGTACGGGGCTTCCTGTTCGCCGTGGGTGGCGCGACTCAGCATGTTCTCCAATTGGTCAATGTTGACTGGTTTGGTCAGGTAGTGGTGAACACCGGCACGCACGGCGGTGAGACGGGATTCCATGTCGTTTTCACTAGCGATGAGGATGCCGGGAATGTTTTGGTTGCCGAGGAGGGTGCTGCTGGCGACGGTAAGCCCGGTGTGTTGCGGGTCTGCGTAGTCCTTGTCCACCAGCACCGCAAAGGGTTTGTTTTTTTTCAGTGCGTCGAACAGGCTGGCGGCGTCCCGAAAACTATCGAGACGGTAGACTTCCCGCGACAGGGCATTTTCTACGGCGGTGGGGAACAGGGACGGCCCCCCGCTCATTTCCCCCTGCAACAAAAACAGGCGGCGCTGAGGAGGAACATCCGATTCCGCACTGGCGGAGGAGGCGTCGGCGGCGGGCAGGAAGGAATCGCTCATGTGTTTACAGATCAGAGGGTTGCTGCCGTCTTATCGGCAGGGAGGGGAGAGACTTTAGTGGAAATGGGAAACTGAAATTTTTTGTGCGCATGTGTTTTTCGTTGAGCTCCTCTGGTTCGTGTCGGTGTCGAGTGCATGGTAGACTGCTCCAGCTCGCGCCACGTCGATGCCACGATACCGCCAATCCGCCAGTCAGACCAGATACCTAGAAAACACCCCCCATGTTTAAACCGCTGGAATTTTACATTGGCCTGCGTTATTTGCGCGCCAAACGCCGCAATCAGTTCATCTCCTTTATTTCCTTCACCTCGGTGATGGGCATTATTCTCGGGGTCACAGCGTTGATCACCGTGTTGTCGGTGATGAACGGTTTTCAGAAAGAGGTCCGGGATCGCATCTTAGGTATGGCCTCGCATATCACCATCACCCAGGGCGGTGATCCGCTACAGAACTGGGAAGCGCTGGCGGAGGCGGTGACCGACGCCGATCCGCACGTGGTGGGGCTGGCACCGTACATCCGCAAGGAGGCGATGCTGAGTTTCAATTCCCGTGTCAGCGGCGCCCTGTTGCGTGGGGTGCTGCCGGAGCGGGACCCGGAAGTCTCCGACGTGTGGCAGCACATGCTCTACGGTCAGCTCGGTGATCTGCGTCCGGGGGAATTCAACATTATTCTTGGCCAAGGCTTGGCGCGTTCCCTCGGGGTGGTGCTGGGGGACAAGGTGACGGTGGTCACGCCGCAGGCCACCAGTACGCCAGCGGGGCTGATGCCCCGGCTCAAGCGCTTCACGGTACGCGGCATTTTTGAGGTGGGCATGCATGAATATGACAGCGGCCTGGCCTTGGTCCACATCGACGACGCGGCTCGGCTGTTTCGCACCAACGGTGGGGTCACCGGTCTGCGGCTCAAACTCGATGACTTGTATCAGGTGGTGCCGGTGCGCAACAGGCTGGTCGACAGCTTGCCCGGTGGCTACTGGATTTCCGACTGGACCCAGCGGTACGCCAACCTGTTTCGTGCGGTAAAAATCGAAAAAACCATGATGTTCATTATTTTATCGCTGATCGTGGCGGTGGCGGCGTTCAATATTGTTTCCACGTTGGTGATGGTGGTCACGGACAAGCAAGCGGACATCGCGATTCTGCGCACTCTGGGTGCCACCCCCGGCTCCATCATGGCCATTTTTATCGTGCAGGGCACGGTGATCGGCCTGATCGGCGTGCTATTGGGCACCCTTGGTGGTGTCTCTCTGGCTCTCAACGTGGGAGCCGCAGTGGGCTGGTTGGAAGGTGTGATGGGCATACAGTTCATGCCCGCAGACGTGTATTACATCGACAGCTTCCCGTCCGAATTGCACTGGGACGACGTTTATCATATCACCACGATTTCCTTCGCCCTGTGCGTGCTGGGCACCCTGTATCCCGCCTGGCGCGCCTCACGCACCCAACCGGCGGAGGCACTGCGTTATGAATGATGTGGTGTTGCGCTGCGAGGGCGTCGATAAAAATTTCGAGCAGGGCGAGTTGGCGGTGAAGGTGCTGCGCGGAATCGATCTGGAGATTGGTCGTGGCGAACGGGTGGCCATCGTCGGTGCGTCAGGTTCGGGAAAAAGCACCTTGCTGCATGTGTTGGGCGGGCTGGACCGGCCCAGTGGCGGACGCATCCAACTGGCGGGTGAGGATCTTGCGCAACTGGGCGAGGTCGCCCTCAGCCGCCTGCGCAATCGGACCCTGGGTTTTGTCTACCAGTTTCATCATCTGCTGGCGGAATTCACCGCGCTGGAAAATGTGGCGATGCCACTGCTGATTCGCGGGATGGCCGTGTCTGAGGCCCGTCACAAGGCCACCGTATTGCTGGATAAGGTGGGCCTGGCGGCGCGTATCAAACACAAACCGGCAGAGCTGTCCGGCGGCGAACGTCAGCGTACCGCCATCGCCCGGGCGTTGATCACCGAGCCCTTGTGCGTATTGGCGGATGAACCCACCGGTAATCTTGATTATCGCACGGCGGAGCAGGTCTACGACCTGATGTTGGCGCTCAACGAGGAGCTGGGCACCAGCCTAGTGATGGTGACCCATGATTTGCAATTGGCGGGGCGCATGTCGCGGGTGCTGCATCTGGTGGACGGAAAATTCGAGTAGCCTGGGTAACGTAAATGAGTTAATCGTTATTCCGCAGCATTGCCCGTTTTTTTGTGCTTGAATTTTTTCGCCCGCCGCCCCTGACGTCGACGCCAGTTACGCCTCACCTGTAAACGCCACAGTCCGCGCACCAGCAGATTGCCCAGCACCGCACTCACCACCCCCAGCACTAGGCAGCCCAGCAAAAAGGGTTGCCAGATCAGACCCAGCTCCCGGGTCAGCCATTCAACGGATAACTGAAAATGGATCTCGCGCGTTGGCGTGTCCAGGATCCACGTCCCCACCTTGTAGGCGAAATAAAATATCGGCGGCATGGTCAGCGGGTTAGTGATCCACACCAGCCCCACCGAGATGGGCAAGTTCACGCGGGCCACAATGGCGCCCAGGGCCGCCAGCACCATTTGGAAAGGCACCGGCACAAAGGCCATGAACAGGCCGACACTGAACGCGCCGGACACGGAGCGTCGGTTTAGGTGCAGGATGTTGGGGTCGTGTAGCAGGGTGCCGAGGAATTGCAGATGTTTGTGATTGCGGATCGCATCGTGATCCGGCATGTAGCGTTTGATAAAACGTCTTGGCATGGAATTATGTCGGCTATTGTTGGCGCAGCGTTATCGTGGCCCAACAGGGTTCAAATTGCACAGCTAAAAAAATGCCGATCCGCTAACGTTGCCGCTATATAGTAGGTAAACGCGTTTGGCAAAAAATGTTTCCTGCCTACACTTTTGCTTTTTGTCGGGTGGGCAATGTCCACCTTACGTCAAGAAGCTCAGTTTTGTTTAGAGGCATGAAACGTTTGGCATTATCCATCATTTAGGGAAAGTCGGAAACATGCGCAGGATGGCGCTGGGATTTTTGTTGGGTTCGGTGGCCTTGCAACAGCTGGCGACGCTGCCGTCACCGGTGTGGTCGCTGGGGCTGTTGGTGCTGGTCGCTACGGCATGGCGATGGCCCAGTTTGTGGTTGTGGGCCAGTATCGGCATGGGTTTTTTGTGGGCGAACCTGGTCGCCCACGCTTACCTGGCCGCCCCGTTGGAGGCTGCGCTGGAAGGACAGGATGTGGTGGTGGAGGGTGTTGTCGCCTCGTTGCCGGTGATCCGGTCGCGCAGCACCCGCTTTCAGTTTTCCCCGCTGACATTGCAGTTGGACGGCGAGCCTCGGCCGTTGCCGGGCACGCTGTTACTGACCTGGTACGGTGACGCACCGCCGCTACGGGTGGGGGAACGCTGGCGGCTGCAAGTCCGCCTGAAGCAACCCCATGGATTCATGAACCCTGGTGGTTTTGATTACGAGGCGTGGCTGTTTCGACAGGGTATCCGCGCCAAGGGTTACGTGCGTCAGGCTCCGGATATCACCCGGCGCCTGGGGCGAGACGCGCTGGATTATCCCCTCGAACAGTGGCGTCAAAGTATGCGGGACCGCTTGGTTCCGTTGCTGGCAGGCCGGGAGCAGGGAGGCATTGTGTTGGCGCTGGCCATGGGGCTGCGTGACGGAATCAGCCGCGAGCAGTGGCAGGTGTTACAGCGCACGGGCACCAGCCATTTAGTGGCCATCTCCGGCCTGCATGTGGGGCTGGTGGCGGGGTTTGCCTTTTTTGCGATGCGGCGTGTGTGGCGGTTGTCTGCTCGCGCCGCGTTGCGTTGGCCGGCCACCAAGGCCGGGGCAGTGGCCGCTATGTTCGCTGCCACAGGGTATGCCCTGCTGGCGGGGCTGTCGATTCCCACTCAGCGGGCGCTGGTGATGGTGCTGGTGGTCATGTTGGCCACTTTGTTACAGCGTCGCACTCGGCCCAGCTCTCTACTTTCGTTGGCCCTGTTGTTGGTATTGGTGCTGGACCCCATGGCGGTGCTGGCGCCGGGCTTTTGGCTGTCTTTCGCGGCGGTGGCTATTATTTTTTACGGCATGCAGGGGCGGCTGGGAAAAGCGTCGCGCTGGTGGCGTTGGGGAAGGGTGCAATGTGTGGTGGCGATTGGTCTGTTACCGGTGACGGTGTTGCAGTTTCAACAGGCCTCGCTGGTGGCGCCGCTGGCAAATCTGGTGGCGGTGCCCTGGGTGAGTATGGTGACGGTGCCGTTAACCTTGTTGGGTACACTATTGGCAGGCATGTTGCCCGAGGTGGCGAGAGGGTTGTTGGGCCTAGCCAATGACAGCCTGTCGTTGTTGTGGTGGGGGTTGCAATGGTTGAGCGATTGGCCGTCAGCGGTGTGGCGACCCGGGCTTGTCGAACCCTGGACCGTGGTAGCAGCGGTGGGTGGTGTGCTGTGGCTGTTGTCGCCCCGGGGTTTGCCCGCGCGCTGGGTGGGGCTGGTGTGGTTGCTACCGCTGGTGTTTGCACGGGCTCCGGTGGTGGCAGAAGGGGAGGCCGTGTTCACCCTACTGGATGTGGGGCAGGGGTTGGCAGCGGTGGTGCAGACCCGTGAGCATGTGCTGGTCTTTGATACGGGGCCACGTTTTTCCAGCGGTTTCAATACTGGGGATGCCGTGATCGCTCCCTTCCTGAGGGCGAGTGGTATTGGCGGGGTTGACGTGCTGGTGGTGAGCCACGGCGATAACGACCATCGGGGCGGTGTCGATGGTCTGGCTCGGCAGATCCCCATTTTGCGCACCCTCAGCAGTGTGCCAGAACGATTTCCGGGTTTGCGGGCGAAGCCCTGTCACACGGGGCTGGCGTGGGAGTGGAACGGGGTGCAGTTTCGTTTTTTGAACCCCGGTGACGGGGAGGTCGCGGGAGGGCGACGGGGCAATAATCGCTCCTGCGTGTTGCGGGTGCAGGCGGGTGGACAGCGTGTGTTGCTGACCGGGGATATCGAACGCGGGGCCGAGCGGCAATTGTTGGCCCGTGCGCGGGAAAACCCCGACGCTGCACTGTCGGCGCAGGTGCTGGTGGTGCCTCACCACGGCAGTAAAACCTCATCCAGTGAAGATTTTCTGCGCGCGGTGTCCCCACAGCTGGCGTTGTTTCCGGTGGGATATCGCAACCGTTACGGTTTCCCCAAACCGGAGGTGGTGGCGCGTTATCGTGCGCAGGGGGTGCAACTGCTGGATAGCGCCAGCAGTGGTGCGATTGAATTCAGGCTGCGTGCAGCGGAAAGCACACAGCGGCTCGCGACGCGGGTTCACCGCTACCGCCAACAGCATCGGCGCTACTGGTATTGGCAGGATCCGGAAAGGTTCGCATCTTCCGGGGCATCCGCGTCTCTGCTAAAGTAACGCCTTCTATTGCGCATGGATAATGCGCGGACGTTTCAGAGGGGCAAGACTTCGTGTTCGAAATCGTAAAATCCGGCGGCTGGTTGATGCTGCCTATTATCCTGTGTTCCATCGCCGCGCTGGCCATTATCGGTGAACGGCTGTGGTCTTTGCAGCGCAAGCGCATCATCCCCAAACATCTGGTGGCTCAAATCTGGCAGCTGCATTCCAAGGGGGCGATGACCGCAGAACAAATCGCCACCGTGCGCAACAGCTCTCCGCTGGGGCGGGTGTTGGCCTCGGGGCTGTCCAACGTCAACGCCCACCGTGAAGTTATGAAGGAAAGTATCGAAGAAACTGGGCGACATGTGGTGCACGAGCTGGAGCGCTACATGAACACCCTCGGCACCATCGCCGCCATTTCACCGTTGCTGGGCCTGTTGGGCACCGTGATCGGCATGATCAAGGTGTTCAGCGTCATTACCTCCCAGGGCGTGGGTAACCCCGCCGTGCTGGCAGGCGGTATTTCCGAGGCATTGATTACCACCGCCGCCGGTCTATCGGTGGCTATTCCCGCCCTCATGGCCCACCGCTATTTTCGCGGCCTGATCGACGGTCTGGTGGTGTTTATGGAACAAGAGGCCATCAAGCTGGTGGAGGTGATTCACGGTGAACGCGGTGAATCGGATGTCGCCTCCGCTGCCACCAAGGCGGGAGACGGCGCACGGTGAACATGCAGCCTGCCCGCAAGGATGACCTCGACGTCAACATTACGCCGTTGATTGACGTGGTGTTCCTACTGCTGATTTTTTTTATGGTCTCCACCACCTTCGAGCGTGAATCTGAAATCGAGATATCCCTGCCGGAGGCAAGTTCCGATGTCGCCATCAGTGATGAGTTTGTGATGGAAGTCACCGTCAGCGCGGAGGGCACGTATTATGTCAACGACCAGCGCGTCATCAACACCAAGATTGAAACCCTGAAAAAAGCCATGCAGGAAGTGGCCGGTGACCGCACGGACCCGCCCATCATCCTCAGCGCCGATGCGCAAACGCCCCATCAATCGGTGATACGGGTGATGGATGCAGCCCGCCAATTGGGTTTTGTGCACATCAATTTTGCCACGGTACGAAACACCGAGGAGCAGTGAACCCGTGTCGCCTGTTGGCTCCCGTTAAGGGAGTGCTGCTGGTTCTCTTTCTCCCTCCGAGTCATATTTTCAATGTCTGCTAGCGAAGTTTACAAACGTCTGCTGGGTTACGCCTGGCATTACTGGCCGGTGTTCTTGTTGGCGATCCTGGGCATGTCTGTGGTGGCGGCCACCGAGGCGGGTTTTGCGTGGATCATGAAACCCATGCTGGACGGCAGTTTCGTGAACCGGGATCCGGATATTATCCGTTGGCTGCCGTTTGGCCTGTTGGGAATATTTCTGGTGCGCGGTGTAGCGGGTTTTGTTTCCAACTACGGCATGGAGCGTGTGGGGCGTAACATCATTCGTGACATGCGCCGACAGATGTTCGCGCGGCTCATGCGCCTGCCCACGGCCTACTACGACAACAATTCTTCCGGCCAGCTCACCTCCAAACTTATATACGATGTCGAACGGGTTGCGCAGGCGGCCACCAAGGCGGTGACGATTGTGGTGCGCGACAGCTTCACCATCATCGGCCTGCTGATTTTGATGTTTTACACCAGCTGGAAACTGGCCATCGTGTTTTTGTTCATCGGTCCGGTGATTACCGTGTTAGTGGTGTTCGTGAGCAAACGTTTTCGGCGCATCAGCCAGCGCATTCAAAACTCCATGGGTGACGTGACCCAGCTTTCCCAGCAGATTACCGAAGGCCACCGGGTGGTGAAAATTTTTGGCGGCGAAGAACACGAAGAAAAACATTTTTCCAAGGCCAACGAATACAATCGCCGACAAAACATGAAACTGGCGGCAACGCGCGCGGTGAGTGTGCCTGTGTCGCAATTTATGGGGGCCAGCGGGCTGGCGGTAATTTTATATGTAGCCACCTCCGAAGCGATGCTGGAGGCGCTCACGGTGGGCACGTTTATGTCGTTTGTCGCCGCCAGCATGCTGCTGCTCGCACCGATGAAACGACTGACCATGGTGCAGTCCACCGTGCAGCAGGGCATCGCGGCCGCCCAGAGTGTTTTTTTATTGTTAGACGAAGAATCAGAGCGCGACAGCGGTGAAGCCGTGATCAAACGTGCCAAGGGAAAAATCGAGTTTCACAATGTGGGCTTCCGTTATGAGCAGTCCAAAGGTGATGTGCTCAAAAACATCAGTTTTACCGCCGAAGCCGGACAGACCGTGGCCATCGTCGGGCGTTCGGGCAGCGGCAAGTCCACCCTGGTGAGTTTGCTGCCACGTTTTTATGAGACAAGTCAGGGCGAGATCACGCTGGACGGCACACAAGTGCAAGACTTCACGTTAGACAGCCTGCGCGCACAGGTGGCGCTGGTGAGCCAGGACATCACACTGTTCAATGACACCATCGCCAACAACATCGCCTATGGCGTGATGGAAGGGGCGACGCCTGCGGACATCGAGCGCGCCACCCGTGCGGCCTACGCAGCGGACTTTATCTCCGAAACCCCGCAGGGTTTGAATACGGTGGTCGGGGACAAGGGTGCACTGTTGTCCGGCGGCCAACGTCAGCGCATTGCGATTGCCCGCGCCTTACTCAAGGATGCCCCCATTCTGATTCTGGATGAAGCCACTTCGGCGCTCGACACGGAATCGGAACGTTTTATTCAGCAGGCATTGAATGAACTGATGCACGACCGCACCACGTTGGTGATCGCCCATCGCCTGTCCACAGTGGAACAGGCGGACCTGATTCTGGTGATGGACGACGGCGCGATCGTCGAACGCGGCAAACACCAGGAATTGCTGGAAGCCAACGGTTATTACGCCGCACTGCACCGGATGCAGTTCACGGAAAAAACCGCTGATGCGATGACGGACAGCAGCGTGGAAACAGACTGACCATTTGAACACGAGCCACAGCTGCCCCGGTAACTTGATTTTGTTTTACTGTCGTTGGCGTAGTGCTTGAGTCGCAGAATGCCCAGAGGTGTCGGGGACATGAATATCGATAACATCTCTCCGTCATTCCGGCGTAGGCCGGAATCCAGTGGTTTCAACGGCTTACTGGATGCCGGGTCAAGCCCGGTATGACGATGTGGAGTTAACAGGACAGCAGTGAACACGAACCCATGAAACGCCTCGACTACTACTGGTACAACAAAGGGTATTTGAGCCTGCTGCTGTTGCCGGTGTCGTGGTTGTTTTGTTTTATCGCCATCACCCGACGTTTGGCCTACCGTGCGGGAATTTTCAATGTCACGCACATGCCGGTGCCGGTCATCATCGTCGGCAATATTTCGGTGGGCGGCACCGGCAAGACGCCGATGGTCACCTGGTTGGTGGAATTTCTGCGAGAGCAGGGGCATCGTCCCGGCATTGTCAGCCGAGGTTACGGCGGCGGTGCCAGGCAGTGGCCGCAACAGGTTCGCGGCGACAGCGACGCGCGCATGGTGGGGGACGAAGCCGTGCTGTTGGCGCGTCGCTGCCGCTGCCCTATGGCTGTCGGTCCCGACCGTGTGGGGGCAGCGCGGGCGTTGCTGGAACATAACGACTGCGACATCATCGTCGCCGATGACGGCCTGCAACATTACCGGCTGGGGCGCGATGTGGAAATCGCCATGATCGACGGCGTGCGACGTTTCGGCAATGGCCATTGCCTGCCAGCGGGCCCGCTACGGGAGCCACGCAGTCGCTTGAACAGCGTGGATGTGGTCGTCACCAACGGCGTTGCTGGTCCTCGCGAATACCGCATGACCTTGGAGCCCATTGCGCTGTGGCAATTGGGCAGGGAATCACATCGCGCGAGCTTAAAATCCTATTCAGGGCAGCAGGTTCACGCTGTTGCCGGGATAGGACATCCGCAGCGGTTTTTTCGTCAGCTCGAAGAGCACGGCCTGCAAATCATCGAACACGCCTACCCGGACCACCATCCCTTTGTGCGGGAAGACGTTTGCTTCGATGACGAACTCCCAGTACTGATGACAGAAAAAGACGCCGTGAAATGCGCAGATTACGCCAATGGACGGCAATGGGTCGTGCCGGTGCGGGCGCAGCTTGATGAGCGACTGGGAATGGTATTGTTGCGTTTGTTGAATAAAACGGACAGGGAAAAGTAAATATTCTGGTGCGAAACGGCAATGGTCTCGTCTTCACCGCGCCTTGCCAGCACGAAAAATGATTCAACATCATGTTTATCTCAGGTTAATGGTTAACGCCCCCTAGCTTTTCCTGGAAATTACTGGCGGCAGTCTATAAACTGCATCGCTTTGGTTTATTTGAGTTTTTTCGTTGCACGTTAAGGTTGAAATGATCATCGCTAAAAAAATATACGTGTTTTTTTTGATTGTGTTCCCGGCCTTGCTCACGGGGTGTGGCACCACCATGGGTACGACGTCGGCCCAACGGGCGGCGCTGGACAGCGCGGCTACGGCTTCCCCCGCCGATGCTACTGGCAATTCCGTTAACGCGGCCATTCTTTCGCAAATACCGTCCATGAAAACGGGCGAAAATAGCATGGTGGGCAGCGTGACGGTTGTCGCTGGTGCGGTTTACGCGGCGGCCAGCAGCCGACGTTGTCGGCCGCTGGTGGTCATTGATGGCGGCATCCGTCGTGAGCGGGTTGCGTGTGAAAACGACCGCAACTGGTTTTTTTCCAAACCTGTATTTGTCAAGGGGGAGTCGGAATGACCCGCATGAAAGGGTGGCCTTCTTCGTTGTTTATTGTGTTGGTGTTTTTGGGAGTGGTGTTGCCCGTTTCCGCCGCCGATGCTGTTTCCGCCAAATTGCCCGCAGGCCTTCAGCAAGGGAACAAAATTGAACCCTTTGGCGCCAAGCTCTTCAACGGCAACTTCCTAAAGGCGCGAGGAGATGGGCTCAATCCTAATTACGTTTTGACGGCGGGGGACAAAGTCGCCGTTGCCGCGTGGGGTTCAGTGACGGTGAAGGAAATTTTTACCCTCGATAGCCAGGGCAATATTTTTATACCGGAAATAGGCCCCCTGAAACTGGAGGGGGTGAAAAATTCGAACCTGACACGCACGGTCAAGGGCCACATCGGCAAGGTTTACACGGGTAATTTTGATGTGTACACGAACCTGGTGACGGCGCAGCCGGTGGCGCTGTACGTGACGGGTATGGTCAACAATCCCGGCCGTTACGCGGGTCTACCCTCGGACAGCATCCTGTTTTTTCTCGATATGGCGGGGGGGATTGACCCCGGGATGGGCAGTTACCGAAACATTGATATTCTTCGCGCGGGAAAATTGATCGACACCGTCGATCTCTACGATTTCATCCTCAGGGGCAAGATTGTTTTACCCCAGTTACAGGAGAACGACACCGTGTTGGTGAGGCAGCGGGGGGCGGTTGTTCAGCTCGAAGGTAATGTGGCCCGCGCCGCGCTGGTGGAACTGAAGTCGATCGACACCTCGGGGGCCGAGATTCTCAAGGTGATTCCCAAGGCCGCGCAGGCCACCGAGGTCACCATCGTGGGTATGCGTAACGGCATGCCCATCGAACAGACCATGCCGCTGGCCGCTTTCCTAAAATATTCTCTGCTGAATGGTGACACGGTGACCCTGCGGGATGATGGGCGCGCCAACACCATTTTGGTCAAGGTGGAAGGCGAATTTGACGGGCCGACAGTGCTGTCCATCAAACGGGGTTCGCGCCTGGTGGATGTGCTCAACCATATTCCAGTGGACCCACGCCTGGCCAATACCGAGGCGATACTGTTGCGTCGGGTTTCCGTGGCGGTGGCGCAGAAGGATGCCATCAGCGACAGCTTGTTTCGCCTGGAGCGCAGCTCGATGCTGGCGTTGTCGGGTACTCAGGGAGAGGTGAACATCCGCACCCAGGAGGCTGATTTGGTGGCTAAATTCGCCGAACGCGCCCGCCTCATCGACCCGCTGGGGCGGGTGGTCACCTCACAGAACGGCGTGCAGCAAAACATCCTGCTGGAACCCAATGACACCATCGTCATCCCCACCCGCACGCAGATCGTGCGTATTGCCGGGGAGGTGACGATGA
>JAADHZ010000003.1 GCA_013151575.1 Gammaproteobacteria bacterium | reverse complement strand
TCAGTGTATCGCCACCCCAGCGCGCCGACCATGCCATTTTTTCCACTTCTTCTTCGATGGAGGAGCTGACCGCAGAGTTGCCGATATTGGTATTGATTTTCACCCGGAAATTGCGGCCGATAATCATCGGCTCTAGCTCGGGGTGATTGATATTGGCGGGGAGAATCGCACGACCGGCGGCGATTTCGTCACGCACAAACTCCGGCGTGATGTCTTGTGGCAAGTTGGCACCGAAGTTTTCACCGGCATGCTGGCGCAGCAATTTTTCGTAACGGGCATCCTTGCGCAATTCGTCCAGACGTTGGGTTTCGCGAATGGCGACGAACTCCATTTCCGGCGTAATGATACCCTGACGGGCGTAGTGCATTTGGCTGACATTGCAGCCGAGCCTGGCGCGACGCGGAGCGCGGATATGCTCAAAACGCAGCGTCGCTAGCTCGGGGTCACTCTGGCGCTGTTGACCGAAGCCGGAGCTGGGGCCGTCGAGGATCTCGGTGTCGTCTCGCTCGTCGAGCCAGGCACTGCGCACATCAGGCATGCCCTTCATCAAATCCACCGTCACTGCGGGATCGGTAAACGGCCCAGAGGTGTCGTACACCGTGATGGGCGGGTTTTTTTCCGCCTCTGAGCCGTCCAAATTAAACGTAGGGGATTGTTCGATTTCCCGCATGGGTACACGGATATCCGGGCGCGAGCCCTGCACATAAATTTTCCTGGAACCGGAAAAAGGCTGGGTCACCTGTTCTGACAACTCGGCGGTTTTTTGCAGGAACTCTTCAGGGATGGCGCTCATGGATTGTGGTCCTCAACAAACAATATTGTGTTGGCCGCCACAGACGCAGAGCACTCCGATTTTCTAAAATAAAACAGAAAAGAGAGGAGCAGCTTCCCTACGCCGGTGCCAACCGGATCAGGTTCAAAGGGTATTTCTCAGTCCGCGCACCGCGCACTCACAAGCCCGACACACGAGACACCCCCAGCCTCAGGCCCGGCAGTATAGCGAAAAGCAAGATAAAAATCCGCCGCCTAGCTTCGGCATCTTGCCTCGTCAAGATAAACGCCGTAATCTTGCCTGTCCTTGAGAATTTGATATCAGGCGCGAGACATGATGGCAACGAACCCCGACCAGCACACTGAGCAAGCCCGTTTCAACATGATCGAACAGCAAATTCGCCCGGCGGAAGTGCTGGACCAACGAGTGCTGGACACCATCGCCGACACCCCACGCGAAACCTTCGTCCCCGAGACCTACCGGGCGCTGGCCTTTTCCGACGTGCATGTGTTTCTCAGCCACGACCAGGTGATGATGAAACCCATCATGGAGGCCCGCCTACTGCAAGCTCTGGACGTGCAACCCGACGACAAGGTTTTGGAAATCGGCACCGGCAGTGGCTATTTCACCGCTCTACTCGCCAAGCTGGGCGATCAGGTGCATAGCGTGGAAATTCAACCGGAGCTACTGGCACTGGCGCAGAAAAATCTCAGCGCCCAGCACATCAACAATGTCACGCTGATTGAAGGTGACGCCTCCCACGATTGGGACGACGGCGGCCCTTTCGACGTTATCGCCGTCACCGGTTCACTGCCAATACTGCCGGACAGTTTTCAGCAAAACCTCACCGTGGGCGGACGTATGGTGGTCATCGTCGGCCAAAGCCCGGTGATGGAAGTGCAGCTCATCACCCGTACCAGCGAATCCCAGTGGACAACCGAGATCCTTTACGAAACGGATTTTCCCACTCTGCTCAATGTGGAACAACCGTCCGGTTTTGTGTTCTGACCATCGTCAGCCGCGCACATTAACGCTCAACGCAACCACCAACACACAGAAATCAGCATGCTCACAACCCGCCTCCTCCCGGCCCCATTGCTTGCCACACTGCTGGTATTTGCCACCGGTGGCGCACAGGCGGAAAGCCTGATGGACATTTATCGGCTCCGCCGACAACGACCCCATCATCCGGGGGGCCGAGGCTGAGCACCTAGCTGTGCGCGAGGAACTCAGGCAGAGCAAGGCCAATTTTTTGCCCAGCATCAACCTCAGCGCCAGCAGAACTGAAGGCAACGCGAGCGCTACCAAACCTGTACGCCGCTCTGGCAACACCAGCAAAACCAGCTATTCTTTTAACCTGACGCTACCCCTTTACCGGCGTGATAATTATGTTGCCCGTCGTCTGGCCAAACACAACGTCACCCGCGCTAATGCCGAGTACGATGCCGCCTTGCAAGCTCTTGTACTGCGCGTGGCCGAAGCTTATTTTGACATCCTTTCCCGGCGTGATGACCTGGAATTCGCTCGTGCCGAAAAGCTCGCCATCAAACGCCAGCTTGAACAGACTCAGCAGCGTTTCGACGTGGGTCTAGTCGCCATTACCGACGTGCATGAATCCAGGGCCCGTTACGATCTGACCCAGGCGGAAGAAATTCTCGCCAGCAATCAGCTTGATAACCGCGTCGAAGCACTGCGCGCACTGACCGGCACCTACCACGCCGAGCTAGACAAACTGAACGATGACATCACCCTGGTACGCCCTGATCCGGAAGACATCGAGGAATGGACTCGCACCGCCCTGGAACAAAATTTTGATTTGCTGGCTACTCAGGCTGCGCTGGATGAAGCCCGGGAAAATGTGGCCCAACAACGTAGCGGCCACTACCCAACGCTTGATCTCGAAGCCCGCCACGCCTACAGCGATAATAAAAGCCTTTTTTTTGGCACGACCATTGACACCAATTCCATCGGTCTGAATTTTAACCTGCCCATTTATGCAGGAGGCCTCACCAGCTCAAAAATTCGTCAATCGCTACACTTGCTTGAAGCCAGCCGACAAGCGCTGGTGGGACAGCGCCGAAAAGCCCAACTACAAGTGCGCAATGCCTATCTCAGTGTACTTTCCGGCATCAGCCGGGTGAAGGCTCTCAAACAGGCGCAGATATCCAATCAAAGCGCGCTGCGCGCCGCCGAGGCCGGTTACGACGTCGGCACCCGCACCACGGTGGACGTGCTGCTAGCCCGCCGCAACTTGTTTAGCGCCCAGCGGGATTACGCGCAATCCCGTTACGATTACATTCTCAACACGTTACGCTTGCAACAGGCCGCAGGCCTGCTAACGGCGGACAGCCTCAAAGCCATTAGCGGTTGGCTGCACTGATCCCACCCGCGCAACCCGTCGCAGAC
>JAADHZ010000054.1 GCA_013151575.1 Gammaproteobacteria bacterium | reverse complement strand
TATTTATTTGCTCACTAACTACTTTTTTATAATCAGCGTTGGGATATTGAAAATATATTTCGACAATTTCAAAAATGATGTCAGGGAACACATGGGTATTGTGTATCGGTCATTTTATAATGCGTTATCAAGGGTGATGCGCCAGATGTGGCGCTTTCTGAAAAGCTGTTTTTCCAGGAGAGAGTTCACCAGTGCTTTATGAGAGAAACTAAAGGGGCCAGGCTCAAATTTATCTCAACAATCGTTATCGCGGCCTCGTCGATTTTATCGCGGGTTTTCGTGGCCTACCCCGGGGCTTGATTTCCCGGCGTTGTCCGGCAAGGCAAATGTCGCTAAGTGCCTCGGCATCCCGTTCTGCTCGGAATAAGCCCGTTCGATCGGTCACTGCTCCAACGATAGTCCGCAGGATCAGCCATCATCGCGGCGCGCACGGAATTGAATTCGATCTCTCGTTGGCACAACACCGATATAGGCACGGCATACACCAATGAGCGCTTGCTAGTAGCGGTCCCATAGCGTGCTGAATAGTGGTGCCGGTACGGTAGGTGATTCCGGCTTCAAGACCTTTTAAGCCCGATTGCCCTGGACCGTTGGGCGATTTGGAGTGTGTTCGCCGCAGGTTTTGGGTATCATGGCCGCCCTCGAACGCGGACCGGCCTACCGGCATCGCGTCAAATTTATGGCGACCCGTGTTGGTCCCCTCGCAACGATAAATTGTGAACCCCGTCAGGCCTGGAAGGGAGCAGCGGCAGCAGTGGATTCGTGTGTGAGGTGTGGCTGGTACGGGTTGCCACCCTCTTCCCCAAGTAGCAAGCCGTAGGGTGGATGGCTCCCACCCTACGCACGAAATGCTAGCCCCCCGCGCCTGATCACCGCTACAATGGCCAGTCTTTCCATCGCCTCAGAATCACAAAAATCATGAGCTACCAAGTCCTCGCACGCAAGTGGCGTCCCCGCACATTTTCCGAACTGGTCGGCCAGGAGCATGTGCTCAAGGCGCTGGTCAACGCGCTGGATAACGACCGCCTACACCACGCCTTTTTATTCACTGGCACTCGCGGCGTGGGCAAAACCACCATCGCGCGCATTTTGGCCAAGTCGCTGAACTGTGAAAAAGGCGTCAGTTCCACGCCTTGTGGTGAGTGCTCCGCTTGCACCGAGATCAACGAGGGACGTTTCGTGGATCTGATCGAGGTGGATGCCGCTTCGCGCACCAAGGTGGACGAAACCCGCGAACTGTTGGAAAACGTGCAATACGCGCCCAGCCGTGGCCGTTACAAGGTTTACCTCATTGATGAGGTACACATGTTTTCCAACCACAGTTTCAACGCGCTGTTGAAAACGTTGGAAGAACCACCGCCCCACGTGAAATTTCTGCTGGCCACCACGGACCCGCAAAAACTGCCGGTAACGATTCTGTCGCGCTGCCTGCAATTCAACCTCAAACGTCTACCGGTGGAGCAGATTCGCGGCCACCTGCAACAGGTGCTGGGCGATGAAAATATCGACCAGGAAAACGCCGCGCTAGCGCTGATCTCCCGTGCTGCCGACGGCTCTATGCGCGATGCGCTGAGCCTGCTGGATCAAGCCATCTCCTACGGCAGCGGCGCGGTGAAAGAGACAGACGTGCGCGCCATGCTGGGTAGCATCGAGCAAGACCACGTCATCGACCTGCTCAAGCTGTTAGCCACCAACGACGCCCCCGGCCTTCTGGCACGCATTAATGAGCTGGCGCAACACAGCCCGGACTTCGCTGGGGTGCTGGCGGAGCTGATCTCCACCTTGCATCGCATCGCGCTGGCACAGGCCGCGCCGGACGCCATCGACGACGGGCTGGGCGACCGCGAGGCCATCGTGGCGCTGGCGCAGCAGTTGTCCCCCGAAGACGTGCAACTTTATTATCAAATCGGCCTCATCGGCCGTCGTGATCTGCCGCTGGCTCCCGAACCCCGTGGCGGTTTCGAAATGGTGCTGCTGCGCATGCTGGCGTTTCAACCGGCTGATGCCGACACGCCGCCCGTAGCGCCCACACAAAAAAGGACGCGCCCCGTTTCTGCACCGCCAGCAGGCACCGCCGCAACGCACGTGGCAGAGCCCGCGCCAACGACGTCACCGGCCGGGCAACCCGCTTCGATGCCAGCCTCTGTTGCCACGACTGCCGCCCCTGACGACTGGGAAAACCTGGTCAGCGCGATGAATCTTTCCGGCATGTTGCAACAGCTAGCCGCCAACTGCGCACTCACCGAACAGGACAGCGACCGCTTCCAGCTCACCCTGTCATCCAGCCATAAATATCTGCTGAACAAAAGCCGCGAGGCCGGGCTAAGCAAGGCGCTGGGACAGCATTTGGGCCGGAATGTCAGGCTCAGCATCACCCTGGAAAACGCAACCAACGCCGTCAATACCACACCGGCGGAGCGCCAGCAGAAGCGTTCCGATGCCCGCCAAAGCCAGGCAGAGTCCGCCATCAGTAACGATGCTACGGTGCAGGCCATCCTCAAAGCCTTTGACGGGCAGGTGAAACCGGGGTCAGTGCAGCCAGCACCTTGAACCGGGGCCGGTCAAAGGCGCAGCTTAACATCCTGGCAAGCGGCAAGGTCGTCTCCACTGACACCCTACTCCCCCCCGGGACAAGCCCTTTCGCTTAACGCTCGACTTTCTCGTTTCTCTCGAAAGTGGGGTATTCAATCGGCACTCTGCTTGTCTGTTTTTTTCGCCCCAAGGGGCGGAAAATAAAACCCAAAGAGATTTAATGTCACACGCTGACGTGATGCGCGCGCCCCACCCCGACAGAAAGTACCTGCCCTCAGTGCGCCCTCATGTATAATTCGTGGCCATTCTCGGTTTTCCGTAGTCAATTCAGTGAGGAGCAACATCATGATTAAAGGCGGTCTCGGCAAAATGATGAAGCAGGCCCAGGAAATGCAGGCCAACATGCAAAAGGCTCAGGAAGAGCTGGCCAATATGGAAGTCACCGGCCAGGCTGGCGGCGGCATGGTCTCGGTGGTGATGACCGGTCGCCACGATGTGAAGCGCGTCAGCATCGACGATAGCCTGATGGGCGATGACAAAGACATGCTGGAAGACCTGCTGGCAGCGGCGGTGAATGACGCCGTGCGCCAGGTGGAAACCACGTCGCAGGAAAAAATGTCCGGCATGACTGCGGGGCTGAATCTGCCCGGCGGCTTCAAGATGCCGTTTTAAGCCGCGTCCCGAACTCACGTCACCCGCACACACCTCTCCATGGACTTCAGCCCGCTCATCAATCGTTTGATCGAGGACCTGCGCTGCCTGCCCGGTGTCGGGCCGAAGTCGGCGCAGCGCATGGCGTTCCATCTGCTGGAACGGGACCGGGAGGGAGCGCTGGCGCTGGCCCGCTCGCTCACCGAGGCCGCCAAGCAAGTGGGCCATTGCCGCACCTGCCGCACCCTCAGCGAGACCGATATCTGCGGTCTTTGCAGTAGTACCAAGCGCGACCAAAGCCT
The DNA here is from genome assembly GCA_013151575.1 of Gammaproteobacteria bacterium. Classification (GTDB taxonomy): domain Bacteria; phylum Pseudomonadota; class Gammaproteobacteria; order SZUA-152; family SZUA-152; genus SZUA-152. Next base: position 9,705 of record JAADHZ010000054.1, on the reverse strand, counting down.
GCTGTGCGTGGTGGAATCCCCCGCGGATGTACGCGCCGTGGAACAAGCCACCCAATACCACGGCCTGTACTTCGTGCTCATGGGACATTTGTCGCCACTGGATGGCATCGGCCCGGCGGACATCGGGCTGGATCTGCTGGAGCAACGACTCGACCGGGGCGATCTCAACGAGGTGATCCTCGCCACCAACCCCACGGTGGAGGGTGAGGTCACTGCCCACTACATCAGCGAACTGGTGAAAGCCCGTCACATCACCAGCACCCGCATCGCCCACGGCGTGCCGCTGGGCGGTGAGTTGGAATACGTAGACGGCGGGACTCTTTCCCACGCTTTCTCAGGAAGGCGTCAGCTGTAGCACTTTTCCACGTCCTCTCAGGAAGGCATCAGTTGTAGCACTTTCCCACGTCCTCTCAGGAAAGCGTCAGCTGTACCACCTTCACCACGCCGCCTTCTCGCCCGGCATTCGTCAATCCCTTTTCTAAAGATTCAGCCCCAGCTGCCGAAGTTCTTGGAGACCAATGCGTTCGTGTCACCGGCCTCATTACCGCAGTATCTACGGGGCGCTTTCACCACGGCAGTGGGGTCAAACAACAACCACCCGGCGGCAGCACGGCTGCAATACGGAAGCATTCCCGGACAAGGGCAAACAACGGCATGTACGACAACCTGGAAAATGCGGGACACGATAAGTTGGTGACGCAATATGCGCCGCTGGTGAAACGCATTGCCTACCATCTCAAGGCGCGTCTGCCCGCCACAGTGATTGTGGATGACCTGCTACAGGCGGGTATGATTGGGCTGCTGGAAGCCTCGCGAAAATATGATTCTAACCAGGGTGCGAGCTTCGAAACCTATGCTGGCATTCGCATTCGTGGCGCCATGCTCGATGAATTACGACGCAACGACTGGGCGCCCAAGTCCGTACACCGCAAAGTGCGCGACATCACCAAGGCCATTCGTGACATCGAAAGCCGCGAGGGGCGCGATGCCCGCGATGACGAAGTCGTCGCCGCCCTCGGCATCTCCAGGGATGAATATTTCAAAACTCTACAAGACATTTCCTCACACCGGGTCATGAGCTGGGACGAACTCGGTGTGGATGAGGACAGCATCGGCCACGCCCTCTCCGATAACCGGCCCAGCGTACAGGCGGAGTTGGAAAAACATCATTTCAAACAGAGCCTCTCCAAGGCCATCAACACCCTGCCGGAGCGTGAAAAAATGATTGTGGCCCTGTACTACGAGTCGGAACTCAATTTGCGTGAAATCGGTTCGGTGCTCAATGTCAGCGAATCACGCATCAGCCAGTTGCTCAGCCAGTCCCACATCCGTCTGCGAGCTCGCATGCGAGACTGGATTACGTAACAATACCCCTCTCAAAAAAGCACCCGATGAAAATAGAGCGATGGTTGTACACATGTTGCGATTTCCACCACTGAAAAAACGTCTGCTCAAAAACTCCACCGCCGTACACGAAGCCAATTTTGCCAAACTGGCACGGGTGATTCCTGATTTCAACAACATCGAGAAAACCGTGTCCATTCCCGGCCCCCACAACACCCGGTTGGAATTACAGTTGCTGGAAACCAGTAAATTCACCCGAACTTTTTCCCTGCGCCTATGGCAGGCCCCGGAACAACATTGGCTACCGCCCCTGCATTTGAAAATCCGCAATTATTACGACGCGTCCGTCACCGAAGTGCTGGCTTTTCAGCACCAGCACCGGCTGGACTCGCGTTACCGTTATCCTAATCCTGGGATGTATCAACGTGATGAAAAATGGCAAATTAATCAGTTTTTAGGCGAATGGTTGGATCACTGCCTGCGCGCACGCTGCATATTCCGCAACGGTAATGCGTCGCTCGTGTAGAACAAATCCGAAAACTCGCTGTGGCACCCAGGCGTTATAAGATCGCGTAATATTCTAAGATACTAACTAATTAGCGCTAGTGCGAAAATATTCGCAGTAAATTTTTCCAATTACGCTTATGCTGGATAGAGCACCTATATAATAGGCAAAAATATGCGTAACCATTAATATTCAAGTCATTTTGAAGATTTGCCGATAAACATATGCTAGGAGCTTGTCGGGTTCTGGAAAAAATACCCTTGACGATGTACCAGCAATACTAATTTTTCACAAAGTCCACACCGAGCCATGCAAACGACACACACACACACCTCAATAAAACGGAGCATCTCTATGAAGCCATTTGCTCGGTTCATAATGGTGCTGCTCCTATTTGTAACCACTCCTCTCGCCTTCGCGGCGGGCGATTATATCTGGGAGGAAAAATACCAACGTGCGCTCCCCAAAGCTGAGCAAGGTGACATTAAGTCCCAGTACGCCGTCGGCGAAATGTATGAGAAAGGCCGTGGCGCTGTAAAAAACACTGTCAAAGCCTTTGCCTGGTACAGCAAAGCCGCCGCACGGGGTGATAAAAAATCCGCCTACAAGGTCGGGCTGGCCTACCTAAAAGGGAAAGGAGTCAAGCGTAACTATAAAAACGCCTACAAGTGGCTAAAAAAATCCGCAGAAAAAAACTACGTACGTGCCCAATATTACCTGGGTGAAGTTTACGAAAATGGGCTGGGAGTACCGCAGGATCTCAGCTTGGCCATGACATGGTACAAACGAGCGCTGGGAGGCGGTTACGGCACAGCCAGCGGTAGCATCAAACGTGTCGCTCGCGCCCAGGAAAATGCGAGCCGCAAACGCCAGCGCGAACTCGCCATCAAAATCCAACCTGTGGTGAAACCCAAGATAGTGGTCAAGCCTAAGCCCGTAATCAAACCCAAGGTCGTCGCCAAACCCAAGCCCGTGGTAAAACCTAAAGAGCCCAAGTTAGTCGCCAAAACCGCCCAGCAAATGATCTTGGCGGGAGGCTGGAAAAAGGGCAGTCGTGCCTCGGAATTTTTACCTTCGGCGATAACCGCATGCCGGGCGAAAGGCGTCCGCCTAACGTGCGTATCGAAAAGCATTAAAAGTAATATCGGCATAGCGGAAATCACCCACTCCACAAAGACCAGCCTATTCGATTTTGACAATTCCGGGAAATCATTCAAGGCGACTTACCGTAACAATGTCCTCAGCGTTGATGCTGCCAACAAGGCTCTCCGTGAAAAGATTCCGGTCACGCTGGGCTGGCAAAAAATGGAACATCAACTGGATTGCGTTATCGAAAACGAGCGGTCCGTGATCTGCACTAAAGACAAGTCACGCAAAATCACGTTACGGCGCTGACATAAACTAACCGGTGCGGTTTGCGTAAACCGCACCGGCCTGAGCGATTGGCCTGAGCTGCTTTTCCTCCTGCCGCGACTTTCAGCATCGTGCCGGACACCATTGCCGTCTGCGGCGCGAATAAATTCCCATTTGACGATAGAATCAGCGCATCCGTCACCCGTTCATCTTTCCAGCTGACCCCATCGCGTATGACTAGCACCGACCCACATCACATTTGGCACCCTTACAGCGCCCTATTGTCCAGGCAGCCCGTGTATTGCGTGGAATCCGCCCATGGCGTCCGGCTGCGACTGGACGATGGCCGGGAGCTGATCGACGGCATGTCTTCCTGGTGGTGCGTCATCCACGGCTACAACCATCCTGTCATGAACGCCGCACTCACTGCGCAAATGCACAAGGTGTCGCACGTCATGTTTGGCGGCCTGACCCATGCCCCGGCCATCGAACTCACCGAACAACTGCTGCGCATCGTGCCGCCCGGCCTGCAATCCGTGTTCTATTCCGACTCTGGTTCAGTCGCGGTAGAAGTGGCGCTGAAAATGGCCGTCCAATACTGGCACGCCAAGGGTCAGCCCCAGCGACAACGTTTTGTCAGCCTGCGCGGCGGCTACCACGGCGACACCATTGGCGCTATGTCGGTGTGCGATCCGGACACCGGCATGCACGGTCTGTTCCGGGACGTATTGCAGAAAAATATTTTCGCCCCCCAGCCTCATTGCCGCTTCGGCGAGCCGTGCAGCCCGCAGGATATCCAGCCACTGACGGAGATACTAGAAACACAATCCAACACCATCGCCGCCGTCATCCTGGAGCCCATTGTGCAGGGGGCCGGCGGCATGTGGTTTTATTCAGCGGACTACCTGGCCCAGGTCCGCGAGCTGTGCACACGTTTCAACGTATTGCTGATCGCGGACGAAATCGCCACTGGCTTCGGCCGCACAGGTGCGTTGTTCGCCTGCGCGCATGCCGACATATCACCGGACATTTTGTGCATAGGCAAAGCCCTCACCGGGGGGTATCTCACCCTGGCGGCCACCCTCACCACGCGGGAGGTTTCCGACACCATCGACCAGGGCGAGCCCGGTGTGTTCATGCACGGGCCCACTTTTATGGCCAACCCACTGGCCTGCACCGCCGCCATCGCCAGTATCAAACTGCTGCTCGACTCCCCCTGGCAGGCCAATATCGCCCGCATTGAACACGCCCTCGAACAGGGGTTGGCCCCCTGCCGCGATCTCGACAACGTTCAGGAGCTACGGGTGCTGGGCGCCATTGGCGTGGTGGAAATGAAACAGGCAGTGGACATGAAAAGCATCACCCGCGCGTTTGTGGAGGCCGGTGTGTGGGTACGGCCCTTCGGCAGGCTGGTGTACCTGATGCCGCCCTATGTCATCAAGGATGTCGACCTGGAAAAATTGACGCGAGCGGTGACGTTGGTGCTTGCAAGAACCGGGTAAAGCCCATGTCACTGTCCATGCAACAAACCGCCGGGCAGTGTTTACGATTACAATGCGCGCATGATATTTACCCTCGCAGACATCACCGCACAGCTCTCCCCCGAACGCTTTAACACCGGCTGGAGATTATTCGCCGACGGTCGAATCACCGCGCCCACTATTCAGCGCGGGGGTGAACTCATTACTGCCATCATCCCCCAAGCCAACCTTCGCCCGTTGCGGGTTTATATTCGCACCGGGCACGAGAACAAACAGCTCACGATTAACGGCGAGTGCAGTTGCGCGAAAAAACACAATTGCGAACATGTGGCCGCCGTGTTGCTGCAAGCGCTGGATGACCAGCAAGCCCTGCCCATTGCAGGAGAAACGCCACCGTCACATCTCCCACCCCCAAAATCCCCCGCCCCGGAAATCCAACAAGCACTGCTTTATTTCCTGCAACTCGCTGAAAATGCCGTACAGGTAGAGACCGTCGTGGTGCGGCGCCTGAAACACGGTGCGTATTCCACGCCTCGCCCCTACGAGCCCAGCCGGGCAAACAGCCGAACCCCGGCGCGCTTTTTGGAACCGGAGGATCTGGAATTGCTGGGCATCCTGGACAAATTGCCTCGTGCGTCTAACACGAGCTTCCCCCAGCTCTACGGCCCACAATCAGCACACCGGCTAGAGCGCATACTCGCGACCGGGCGCTGTTTTTTGAAAAGTGTCGAATGGGGGACACTGCTCAGCCGGGGAACAGAGCGCCAATTTGATGTTCACTGGGCGATGGACGATTTTGGCTACCAGCAGGGAGAGTGGCGAATCACCCCGGAGGCCGGGGTCCTACTGCCCCTGTCCCCTCCCTGGTATCTCGATAACGATACGGGTGAGTGCGGGCCTTTGGTCGGCAACCTGCCGGTGAGTCTCATCCATAAACTGGTAGCAATGGAACCGATACCGCCGGAACAAGCCACTGAAACGAACAAAAACCTGCAAAAAACCTGGCCGGACGTCACGATCCCTCCGCTGCAAGTATTGGAAGTCGAAACCCTGCCTCAAACCAAACCCGTGCCCTGTTTGTGTTTGATCACAGAGGACGACGAAAGCCTGTTCGGCGACTGGATCGAGTCCAACGATTGCCTCCGCCTCAGTTTTGCTTACGGCGATGCAGAAATAGACCGTGACGATCCTCCCACCTACATCAAGGAAGGCCGGCTCATCCACATACCGCGCGACAAAAAAGCGGAGCAAGATGCCGTAAAACAGTTACACAAACTGGGCTTCGAAGACGTTGATGAGTGGGATACCGACACCAGCGGGGATTATTTTTCCCTTAAATCTGAATTCAGGGACAATGATGCCGAGGCCTGGCTGGATTTCCAGCTGAAAGACCTTCCCGCCCTGCGCGCTCAGGGCTGGCGTATCGAGTATGACAATTTTCGCTATCGACTGGCAGAGGCCACTCAGTGGACTTGCACTATCGAAAAACCGGATCAACAGGATTGGTTCGACATCGCGCTGGGTGTGGAGGTGGATGGCCGACGCATCGACCTGCTGCCCATCCTGCTGGATTTTCTCGGTAATTTCCCCCGTGGCCTGCCTGATGCGAAAGAGGTCACCACCGAGTATTTCATCATTCCGTTTGACAACGAAGAGAATGAGGAACGCCTGCTGAGCCTGCCCGCCGCAAAAATTTTGCCGTTACTGGAAACCCTGCTGGAAATTTATCATGGGATTGATCCGGCCGAAAATCAGGATCTGCGCCTCAGCCGCATACAGTTGGCGCAAATCAGCGCGCTGGATCAGGATGAAGATGGCATTCCCCTGCAATGGGCAGGCGATCATGACGCGCAGCAACTGGTCCGACGCCTGCGTAATCTAGACGGCATCCCCGAGGTTACTGTGCCCACGGGATTAACCGCAACGCTGCGCCCCTATCAACAGCAAGGGCTGAACTGGTTACAGTTCCTGCGTGAATATCAGCTGGCCGGTATTCTTGCCGACGATATGGGGCTGGGCAAAACGGTACAGGCGCTGGCTCATCTGCTGCTGGAAAAAGAGGCCGGGCGCGCCAACCGACCCAGTCTGGTCATCGCCCCCACCAGCCTGATGTTTAACTGGCGTCATGAGGCTGAACGCTTCGCACCACAACTCAAGGTGCTGGTTTTGCATGGCCCACACCGCAAACAGCATTTTCCGGGCATAGCCGATCACGACCTGATCATCACCACCTACCCCCTACTGGCGCGCGACAAAGACACGCTGTTGGCGCACGAGTATCACCTGTTGATTCTGGACGAAGCCCAGGTGATCAAAAACCCCAAAGCACAAGCAGGTCGCGTGGCAAGGGAGATCAACGCCCGTCACCGCCTGTGCCTCACCGGCACCCCCATGGAAAACCATCTGGGTGAGCTGTGGTCCCTGTTCGATTTTTTATTGCCCGGCCTGCTGGGAAGCAACAAACAATTCCGCCGCTTTTTCCGCTCTCCCATCGAAAAACACGCCAGCGAAGCTGCTGCAGAACGGCTCAACCGGCGCATACGACCCTTTTTGTTACGACGTACCAAACAGCAAGTCGCAACCGATTTGCCGCCCAAAACCGAGATCACTCAGACCGTGATGCTGGAGGGCAAACAACGCGAACTTTACGAGACCGTACGCCTAGCCATGCACCGACGGGTGCGCGAGGAAATCGAGCGCCAAGGACTCGGCCGCAGCCACATCGTGGTGCTCGATGCCCTGTTGAAACTGCGGCAGGTGTGTTGCGACCCGCGTCTGGTGAAAATAGACAAGGCAAAAAATATCAACAAAAGCGCCAAGCTGGACATGCTCATGGAGCTGCTACCGAAGATGGTTGAGGAAGGTCGGCGCATTCTGGTATTTTCCCAGTTCACCACCATGCTGGGGCTAATCGAAGACGAACTCAAAAAAGCGAATATCCGTTATGTGACACTCACCGGCCAAACCCGTGACCGGGAAAGCCCAGTGAAAAAGTTCCAGACCGGCAAGGTGCCGCTGTTTCTCATCAGCCTCAAAGCGGGTGGTGTTGGTCTCAACCTCACCGCTGCCGACACCGTCATCCACTACGACCCCTGGTGGAACCCAGCGGTGGAGCGTCAGGCCACCGACCGTGCCCACCGCATCGGGCAGCAACAAACGGTGTTCGTTTACAAACTTATTTGCGAAGGCACGCTGGAAGAAAAAATCCAGACCATGCAGCAACGTAAACAGGCGCTGGCCGATGGTCTGTATCAAGGTGACGGCCAGAACGAACCACAATGGAACCCGCAAGACCTGGACGCACTGTTCAGCCCATTGGCTGAAGATTAAAAATATGAAAATTAAACGCGTGAGGGTTAAAGACGTGGGGCCGCAATCAGAAAATCACATGATTCAACATCAAGTTGACCAACTTCTGCTGGAACAGGGCGAATACCTCCCCCTGGAATTCCTGCTGGGGGAAGGCCGTCTGATTTACGCCGACTACGAGGCCTGGCGCAACGGCGGGCTGGACACACTGGCCGAGGCTCTGTTCGGCGATCCCGAACACATTCAACAACAGCTGATACAAGCCGAGGATTACCTGCAACGACGTGGCTGGCAGGCGGAGACCATCAGCTACCCAGCATGGGGTGATACGGTCGCACGACCACTGTGTTTCAGCGCTAACCGCACACTCAATCTCTGCTTCCACCGGCGTTATCACAAACCGCAGGACCAGCCGCAGATGGACCTGTTCACCGACTCCCCAGCCACCAGTTTGGTTAACGACATCACCCGGGCCCTAATCAACCGCAACGGCGCTGAAGCACGCCGACAACTGGAAAACCTCTACGACACCGCACCCGACTATGCACGCCTGGGCGAACTGGAACGTCTGGTGGAAGCGGCGGAAAACCTCGACACGCCGGTCACCGATACCGCCGCCGAATTAAAAACCTTGCAGGAATCACTCACCCCGTTGGCCGAAACCCTGCTGGGCAAGGACAGCCGCAACCTGCTGATTCCTCAGTGGCGACGCCTGTCCTCGGCCCTACACGATCATCCCTACCAGGCAACACACCCCGAACTGCACCGCAGTTACACTGCCAGTCAGGCCATGGACTGGGAAGCCGTGCGTCAGGCCGTGGAACAACATAACCAATGGCAGGCCGAGCCCCTATTGCTACTGCGCCACGCCCGAGCCTGTGAGCAGCTGCACCTGCAATCCGAGGCCTTGCTGAGTTGGTGCAATTTATGCTGGCAGTTCCCGGAACAATGCGACGCCCTCGAATCCAGCAACGACCACCCACTGCGCCGACACTGGATAACCTTCCAGGAACTGGAGCCAGAGTTGCCAACATCGGCGTTTCCGGCCTGGCTGTATATTGCTGGAAATCCAGGCTTGACCAGGCAATTGCCCGAACCTGGCAACAACCCGTCGGCATGCCCCGCCAGCTACGACACCCTACGCCAACTACAAAACCCTGACCAAACAAATGACAACATCGCCCTGCGCGCCAGACTCAAACAACAAGCCCCCACGTTGTTCCACTATTTTCTCGATAACATCGGGAGCCCGTCGTAAAAACGTTATCCCCAGAAGCATGCCGCTTATTACATCACCATGAATGCAATGAAATTAAGTCAGGACCACTCCGGACAAACGTTGGCGGAGATAGCGAGCCGGTTCGGGGGGCGGCAACTATTGTACGGTGTCGCAAACAGTCTCAGGGTTAAATCGGCTGATACTTAAAGACAAAGTGGTTAGTGGACGATTAAATACTATAAGTAAAGACTTGACCATATACCTTTTTCAAATTCATGTGCTAATCATCGGGCTTGTCCAACAAACCAGTTCAGATCGTGGTTCGTTCCTCACACGATCTAACCTAATTCGTTATACTTTTTATTTAATATCATTAAGTTACTCTCCCTCTTGCATTTTCTCTTAGCTGACATATACTCATTGGTATATACCGCATACTCGGAGAATAGCATGAGCGCCAAAGTAGCCAAAATTTTTATGAATGGGCGTAGCCA
>JAADHZ010000156.1 GCA_013151575.1 Gammaproteobacteria bacterium | reverse complement strand
AACACCACCACTTTATAGTTGGTCGGTCATGCGTATACCCAGGTGCAGTCTCTGTTTCCTCAGCTCTTTAAGGATTTGTCGATAAATTACTGTCCTATTTGTGGCGTAATAGTATAGTTCCATTTTGGCAGTGTATCGTGAAAAATAACCGTTTCTCGAATGAGAATTTTCATAGCGTCAAAGGCATTACGGCCCGTTTCGTAGACCTTCCTGATCACATTAACCGTGGCTTTCAGTCTATTGACGTAGAAGCTTTACGCATCAGTTCAACAACCCGTTCGAGTGTGTCAAACAACATGCCGGTTACAGGCACGACTGACGCGGGGAAAGACTCGACGTTCGATCAAAAAATGGCACGACTCTTTTTGGTACGTGGCAACTGAGGCTACTGAGAAAATAGTGCGTTTCTACGCTGACGCTGTTTTCGGACTCTCTGGTGGCGGCAATCGCAATAATGCTCTGTAACTCCGGCCAGGTGTGGCGTTCTTTTAGCCAGGCGATGTCGTCTGTGACGCGCACTGTGCGTGTTTCAATGCGCCCATGACCTCCCGTCCACCGCTTGCAGTGCGGGCTCTGGCGACAGGGGGAGGTAAAATAAGTGGTTACATCGTCATGCAGATACCCCTGATGACCTTTCAAACTCAAGACATAATCACCTTCTTGCTGAATGATCTGTTGAGCTATTTGTTCTGACAGCCCAGAGCCTGCCCCGCGAAGCGCTTTGGGTATCGCATCAATCGTGACGATCGCGCCAGCAATATCCAACCGGGAGAGCAGTTTGGGAATCGCGGTGATTTCGTTGAATTTGTCATCCACCCTCACCTGCCTCAACACCAAGCTGTTGCCTTGCGCCCAGGCACTGACCATATGAATGGCCGCCTTTTTCGAGGCCTTATCGATGCTGCGCCTTAATTAGCACTTGCCATCAATGGCAATGATTTCACCTTCTGTCAGATGAACTAAGTCCGCGACCCAACTGGAAAAGCATTCGCTAAATTGCTCGGTATCTATCGCTGCAAAAACATCGCCAAAGGTATCGTGGGAGGGGATCCCGTGGGTTAATCCAAGTTGTGCAGTAAACCAGTCTTCTTTAATAAGCTTTACCAAACTCCTCAATGGCCACCCAGCTTGTCCGCTCCACAAATCACCGCGCTTAGGGCGATGAAGAAGATATCGGGCAACTCATGCTTCTTTATGCCGGTTGACTCGTGGGCCTACTATGCTGGAAAAGTGGTGGAGCATTGAGGCTGTCGGTGGTTTTATCATTTGATACCATTCAAAGAGTTAACCTTGACACCTCATCTGAATCCTGTTTTCAAGACCTTTTAAGCCCGACTGCCCTGGGATATACACGGAACGCCATTCCTTTTTCCGAGGAATTGGCGTAAAATATGCGGCTCTCTCGGGCCGGCTGGCAATTGCTGCTCCGTTCGACACCACATTTTATTATTGATTACGAAGGATTAACACACATGGTAACCATTCGTCTGTCGCGTGGCGGAGCAAAAAAGCGTCCGTTCTACCACATCGTCGTGACCGATAGCCGCAACAAGCGAGACGGTCGTTTCATAGAGCGCTTGGGCTTCTTCAATCCCCGTGCTATTGGTGGCGAAGAGCCATTGCGCATCGATCGTGAGCGCGTCGAGCACTGGCTGTCCAAGGGCGCCAAGGCGTCGGACCGCGTTGCCAGCCTGCTGAAGAAAAGTGCCGCTGCTGCTGCCTGAGTCAGCGCGCACCGATTGTCGGGTTCTTTTCCCCCAATGTAGGTTGAGGCCGGACCGCGTGCGAATAAAGGCATGAGCTACATCATCGTAGCCAAAATTGGTGCGCCCTTTGGCGTTCGTGGCTGGGTCAAGCTGCATTCGTACACGGAACAGGCTCTCAATCTGCTCGATTATGATCCCTGGTATTTTCGGGATGACATCGATGGCGGTAACGGCACCACAAAGGCCGAAGCCCCCTACCCGGAAGCACCGGTCACCGAGGCCCGTGAGCACGGCAAGGGTGTCGTCGCTCACTTTCGGGATTGTGATGACCGCGACGCTGCCCTGCGATTGCGAGGCCGCGAAATCTTTATTCGGCGCGATCAGCTACCCGAACCCAGCAACGGCGAGTACTACTGGATTGACTTGGTCGGACTGGAAGTGAAGACCCTGCAAGATGTCTCGCTGGGCACCCTGAAGGAAATGATGTCCACCGGCGCCAACGACGTGATGGTGGTTACCGGGGAACGGCAGCGCCTGATCCCTTACGTAATGGAACGCGTGGTCAAGCAAGTGGACCTCGACGGCCGCGTGATCCGGGTGGATTGGGATCCGAGCTATGAATAGCACCACCAGGCGCGGTGGTCGGCCGTGAACATCGGCGTTGTTACCCTGTTTCCGGACATGCTGAATGCGGTGAGCACGATGGGCATCACCGGGCGCGCCGTGGAACGGGATTTGCTGCATATCCATTCCTGGAACCCGCGCGACTTCACCACGGACAAGCACCGCACAGTGGATGACCGCCCCTACGGCGGCGGCCCGGGCATGGTGATGAAGGTGGGGCCGCTGAAAGCTGCCATTCGCGCCGCTCGGGAGGAGCTACCCACGGGCTCGCCGGTAATCCACCTGTCGCCGCAGGGGCGGGTGCTGGACCAGGCCGGGCTGCGCGAGCTGGCCGAGCTGCCGGGTTTGGTACTAGTGGCCAGCCGCTATGAAGGGGTGGATGAACGCCTCATCGCGGCGGAGATCGATCAGGAGTGGTCCATCGGCGACTACGTGCTGAGCGGTGGAGAATTGGCTGCCATGGTGATCATCGACGGCGTTACCCGGCTGCTGCCGGGGGCGCTGGGTCACGAAGATTCGGCGCAACAGGATTCGTTTTCCGATGGTCTACTGGACTACCCGCATTACACGCGACCCGAGTCGGTGGACGGCGAAGTGATACCAGATGTGTTGCGCGGCGGGGACCATCAGGCCATTCACCGCTGGCGGCAGAAGCAGGCCCTGGGGCGAACCTGGTTGCGTCGCCCGGACCTGCTGGAAAATATGACGCTGGATGAGACCCAACAGCAATGGCTGGCAGAATTCATTCGCGAGCACGAACAAAATTAACTTCTTCTTTAGTAGCATGGGTGGGCGTTGCCCGCTACTCACGTTCACCACTCAAGTAATGGCGACAGAAAATAATCGGAATTTCGCTATTCTTTATCAGAGCGGATACAGGTATAATTCGCGCCTTGAATTTTTCATCAGTACGGACTGGAGCAGGTCATGAGCAACATCATCAAGCAACTCGAAGCCGAACAAATGAAGGCCGAAATCCCTGAATTTGGGCCTGGTGACACCGTCGTGGTGCAGGTGAAGGTCAAGGAAGGTACGCGCGAGCGTTTGCAGGCTTTCGAAGGTGTGGTGATCGCCAAGCGCAATCGCGGCTTGAACTCCGCCTTCACCGTGCGCAAAATTTCCCACGGCGAAGGCGTGGAGCGTGTGTTTCAGACTTACAGCCCGCTGGTGGGCAGCATCGAAGTCAAGCGTCGTGGCGCTGTACGTCGCGCCAAACTGTACTACCTGCGTGAGCTGACCGGTAAGGCCGCCCGCATCAAAGAAAAATTGTAATCTTCGCGTTGGCCGATTCGGCCACGCAAACAAGTATTGCCTTGATCTGAAACGCCCGGCGAACACCGGGCGTTTTTTTGTGCGCGTAATTCGCTCTAGCTGTGTCAGAATGGGGCATGATCAACGATGCCGTTTCATCCCTTTCCGACACGCCAGCGGCCTTCGATGTGGTGCTGCCGTTGCATTTGAGTGCATTTGAGTGCTTTTGAGCTACAGGTGGCGGCAGTCACCCTGGGACACGCCGTGGTGGGCATCGAGTTCAACCCATCGTCGAGCTCCCACTGGCCCAATAGCGCGCCCCGGACTCGTCTGGCCGAACAGGCGGCCCGGCAGCTCAATAGTGCGGCGCAACCCCATTCCGATTATCGTACCTTGCCACCGTGTGCTGGCGGCATCCGGGATCGGTGGCTATGCTGGGGCGACAGCAGGGGGAAAACTGGACATCAAGCGGGCCTTATTGATGCACGAAGGCTGACACGGCATTGATGGACGACAATCATTCCGACATCGACTCTTTTCTTGACAGCCTGTGGATGGAGCGGGGGCTGAGCCAGAATACGCTGGATGCCTACCGATGTGATCTTGCAGGCTTTCAGCAGTGGCTCGGGCAAAACCATCAGCGCGGTTTACTGAACGCGCAGCGGCAGAACCTGCTGGACTATCTGGCCTCGCGGATAGCGGCTGGGGCCAAATCACGCAGCACCGCGCGACTGTTGTCCAGCCTGCGGCGGTTTTATCAGCACGGGGTGCGGGAGGGACGGCTGGAGCTTGATCCCAGCGACCGCATCGATGCCCCGAAACTAGGGCGTTCCTTGCCCTCGGCCCTCAGTGAAGACGAGGTCGCAGCTCTCATTGACGCGCCGGATACCGCGATCGTGCTGGGCCTGCGGGACCGGGCGATGCTGGAGTTGTTGTACGCCACCGGTCTGCGGGTATCGGAACTGGTAACGCTACGGACAATGCAGGTGAATCTGCGTCAAGGTGTCGTGCGCACCCTGGGCAAGGGCAGCAAGGAACGTCTGGTACCGCTGGGGGAAATCGCTGCCGAGTGGCTCCAGCGTTACGTCGACACGGGCCGCAGCGAGCTGCTGAAAGGTCATGAATGTGATGCACTGTTTTTAACTCAGCGGGGGGCGGGCATGACCCGACAGGCCTTCTGGTATCTGCTGAAACGCCACGCATTTCAAGCTGGCATAACTAAAAAACTTTCGCCTCACACCCTTCGGCACAGTTTTGCCACCCACCTGCTCAATCATGGTGCGAACCTGCGGGTGGTGCAAATGTTGCTGGGGCACAGTGACTTGTCCACCACACAAATTTATACTCACGTGGCGCAGGAGCGGCTGCAAGCGCTACATGCCCAGCATCATCCCCGGGGTTAGCCGACCCGGCACATTCAGCAAGAAAAACAAAAGGAAAAAACAATGCCGTCATTTGATGTGGTGTCCGAAGTGGACTTGCACGAATTGGCCAACGCCGTCGATCAGGCTAATCGGGAAGTGGGCACCCGTTTTGATTTCCGAGGCTCAGACGCAAAGTTTGAGCACAAGGGGCACGAACTCACGTTGATGGCTGGGGGCACGTTTCAGTTAAAACAGATGATGGATATTTTACGCAATAAAATGGTCAAACGCGGCGTGGATACCGGGAGCCTGGATATCGGCGACCCCGAAGAGAGCAACTTGAAGGCAAAGCAGGTGGTCACCGTACGTGAGGGGCTGGACAAGGAGACCGCCAAAAAAATCGTGAAACTGATTAAAGGAGCCAAGCTCAAAGTACAGTCCGCGATCCAGGATGAACAAGTGCGCGTAACGGCTAAAAAACGCGATGACCTGCAACAGGTCATGGCCATGCTGCGGGAGCAAAAGCTAGATCTGCCGTTGCAGTACACAAATTTTCGCGATTGAGTCCGGTATCATGCAGCGGTTCCGGAATTTTCGAATCATTGGGAGTATTAAAGGCAGATGCTAAAAAAATTGATTGTGATAGGCGGACTGCTGTTAGCAGCCGTTGGAAACCCCGCGTTTGCCGATGAAGCAGAAGATATCGCCAAGGTTAGGGAGGTGTTGAAAGACCTCATGCCCCAGGCTCAGCCGGACAGTGTGAAATCCTCGGGAATGCCGGGAATGTACGAGGCCGTGTTCGGGCCGCAGGTGCTTTATGTTTCCGCCGATGGTCGCTTCATGCTGGAAGGGGATCTTTATGACCTGAAGACCCGTATCAACCTGACGGAAGCCGTGCGGGACGTGGGCCGCGCTAAGGTGATTGCTGCATTGGACGAGAAGGGCATGATTATTTTTGCACCTGAGCAGTTCAAACATACCGTCACTGCATTTACCGACATAGACTGCGGCTATTGCCGCAAAATGCACAAGCAAATGTCGGAATACAATGCGTTGGGTATTCGGTTTCGTTATCTGTCATATCCCCGTTCCGGGTTGAACACCGCTTCGTACTACAAAGCCGCGGCAGTGTGGTGTGCGGACGATCGCCAGGCGGCCATGACCAAGGCCAAAAGTGGCGCAAAGCTGGAAGAGTACCAGAGCAAGGATTGTGATAATCCTATAAAGGAACACATGGCCGCAGCGAACAAAGTCGGCGTAAAAGGCACACCCACTCTGGTGCTGGAAAATGGTCGCGTCATTCCGGGTTATGTCGAGCCCAAACGCCTGCTGACCATTCTCGAACAGCTTAAGAAAAGCTGAATATTAATGCGTTGTAGCAGCGGTTTGTGCCTCACTCCAACCTATTTCGTGCGACTCGTTGTTAGTTGGTGCAAAAAAACAGAGATTAAGGGGTCAGGCTCGTTGATTATGGTGGATTGACGAGTTTTCCCCCTTGATTCTCCCTGGTTTATAACGAGGGCTACCACTCACTGTCATCCTCGAGCGCGACTGCGTTTGCTGCGCAGCCATTTGATTAGCGACGCCCATTGTTCCAGGTCTTTTTCCACTGTCGAGGGAGCCATTTCAAATATCCCCAGTCCCTGCTCCTCGGCGCGGATGTAATTCTGCGTGTCACGCAGGGTGGCGATGAAAGGAATTTTCAGGCTTTTCAGAAACTTTTCCAGCTGATGATAAACCAGCGTATTTTCCCGCACACGGTTGGCGACCACGGCAAGTTTGGTCTGTTGACGAGAGACCTTGCCTACCAGCAGCAGGTCACGAATGAAGTGTGAGGCGGCGCGAATGTCGATGGGCGACGGCAGCACGGGAATAATGATGGTCTCGGCGCGCCGCACCATGGCGGTGAGTTCTTTGCCGCTGATGCCAGCGGCCACATCAAAAATAGCGGTGTCCACATGTCGCGGCAGGCGCATGCCGTCTTCCGTGCCGTTAATGCCGATAATATCGGCGGTGTCTTCCGAGCGGGCGGCCAGCCACTCCAGGCCCGAGGATTGCGGATCAAAATCCACCAGTGCGACGGTGTGACCCTCGGTGGCGAAGTAGCTTGCCAGATTGCTGGCCAACGTACTTTTGCCGCAACCCCCTTTGGCGTTCAACAACATGATGGTGCGCATTGTTGCTCCTTTCTGGCCGATTCAACTTGAGCCGCCAGTATAGCTTGTCATCGCTGCAACGCCGGTCTGGCTGCGGTTACGGTAATGGGATGTTAAGCGATTCCCACACATCATCGACTTTTTTGCGGATTTCTTCCGTCATTTGAATGGGCGTCCCCCATTCGCGGTTCGTCTCGCCAGACCACTTGTTGGTGGCATCAAAACCCATTTTTGAACCCAGCCCGCTGACCGGCGAGGCGAAGTCGAGATAGTCGATAGGGGTGTTTTCGATGATGGTGGTGTCGCGCGCCGGGTCCATGCGGGTGGTCATGGCCCAGATCACGTCTTCCCAGTTGCGCACGTCTACGTCGTCGTCGCACACCACCACGAACTTGGTGTACATGAACTGGCGCAGGAAGGACCACACTCCCAGCATTACGCGCTTGGCATGGCCTGGGTACTGTTTTTTCATGCTCACGCAGGCCCAGCGGTACGAACAGCCTTCGGGCGGCAGATAAAAATCCACGATCTCCGGGAACTGCTTTTGCAGGATGGGCACAAATACCTCGTTCAACGCCATCCCCAACACGGCAGGCTCGTCCGGCGGACGGCCAGTGTAGGTGCTGTGATAAATGGGATCACGCCGATGGGTGATGCGCTCGATGGTGAACACCGGAAAGGTGTCCACTTCGTTGTAGTAGCCGGTGTGGTCGCCAAACGGGCCTTCGTCAGCAACGACTCCTTCTTCGAGATAACCCTCCAGCACAAACTCCGCAGAGGCGGGCACTTGCAGTTCGCTGCCCTTGCATTGCACCACCTCAGTTTTGGAGCCGCGCAACAGCCCGGCGAAACCGTATTCAGACAGTGCGTCCGGCACCGGAGTCACCGCTGCGAGAATGGTGGCCGGGTCCGCACCCAGCGCCACGGCGACGGGGAAACGCTCGCCGGGGTGTTTTTCGCACCAGTCACGAAAATCCAGCGCACCGCCGCGATGAGCCAGCCAGCGCATGATGACTTTATTTTTGCCTATCACCTGCTGACGATAAATGCCCAGATTCTGTCGGTCTTTGTTAGGGCCTTTGGTGACGACTAGCCCCCAGGTAATCAGTGGGCCCGCATCGCCCGGCCAGCAAGTTTGGATGGGCAGTTGGCCCAAATCAACGTCGTCACCTTCGATGATCACGTCCTGACAGGCGGCTTTTTTCACCACCTTGGGAGCCATGTTCAATACCTGCTTAAACACCGGCAATTTGTCCCACGCGTCCTTCATACCCTTGGGAGGCTCGGGCTCTTTCAAAAAAGCCAACAGCTTACCCACCTCGCGCAACGCGGCCACAGATTCCTCGCCCATACCCAGGGCAACGCGCTCCGGCGTGCCAAACAGGTTGCCCAACACGGGAATGTCCGAGCCGGTGACATTTTCAAACAACAGCGCCGGGCCACGCGCACGCAAGGTGCGGTCGCAAATTTCCGTCATTTCCAGATTGGGGTTTACTTCCTGCGAGATGCGCTTGAGTTGCCCGCGTTTTTCCAACTGGCTGACAAAGTCGCGTAGGTCTTGATATTTCATAGGATTTTCTATTTTTTAGAGAAGAGGCAGCATACCAGAAAATAAATTTACCACCCGATTGGTTGTGTCGAAGGTAGGGCGACCGCGATAAAATCCTGCCTAAAACCAGCAAAGAGTAGAGGCCATCACAAGAAATACCCGTAAGGAGATTCTCGTGACCGCACGTTTTATGGCGTTTCACTATCGATGACGCACGAACTAAATTTAGCAAGGCGCTACCCGATAATTTAGCCCTTATGTGTTATTTGTTCACTGCCTGGTCCATACTACGGCCATGAGCGAGCCCGGCTACCTGAGCAATCAATTCCTGATCGCCATGCCGAATCTGCGGGATCCCCAGTTTTTTCATAGCGTCACCTATATTTGCGAACACAACGAGCAGGGCGCCATGGGCATTGTCATCAATCAACCGGTGGGCATGACCGTGGCAGAACTGGTGGAACATGTGGGTGAGGTGCCCATGCAGCACGCGCAAGGCACGCGCAGCGTGTTTCGCGGCGGGCCGGTGGAAGGCGAGCGAGGTTTTGTGCTGCATGCCCCAGTGGGTGAGTGGGAATCCACTTTGCCAGTGGCCGATGGGCTGGGGGTGACCACTTCTAGTGACATCATTCACGCTATGGCCAAAGGCCAGGGGCCGGAAAAAAGTTTGGTGGTGCTGGGTTACGCGGGCTGGGGCGCAGGTCAATTGGAATCGGAAATCCGTGACAATTCCTGGCTCAACGGCCCGGCAGATCACGCCATTCTTTTCGAGACTCCAGCAGAGAAGCGCTGGACGGCCGCTGCGGCCCTGATAGGCGTTGATATCCGCCAGCTCTCCGGTGACGCAGGGCACGCGTGAGCCACACCGTGTCTGCCCGCCCCGATGCGCCCCGTACCCTGCTGGGCTTTGACTACGGCACGTCGCGCATCGGCGTGGCCGTGGGCCAGGAACTCACCGCCACCGCCACTGCGTTGGTTACGGTGCGGGCCCGCGATGGCAAACCCGACTGGCCGGCCATCACCCTACTCATCGAACAGTGGCAGCCGGACGCCGTGGTGGTGGGGCTGCCACTGAACATGGACGGCAGCTTTCACGACCTCAGCAAGCGCGCTCAGCGATTTGGGAATCAGCTCCACGGACGTTACAATTTGCGCGCCTATTTTATGGACGAACGTCTCTCCTCACTGGAGGCGGAGCGTGAACTCAGGGGCAAATCGCGCAAGGTACGGGCGGCGGACATCGACAAGGTGGCCGCCAAGGTGATTCTTGAATCGTGGCTGATGCAGCCGAACGTGTGACCAGAAGCAGGACGGGCGACAGCGTGACCACACAGCAAACTGATATCGACACCCTGCTCGGCACCATGGCCGACCAGCTCCGCACCCGCTTTGGCGACGACGCGGTCAAAAAAACATTAATGGTGGGCATCCACACTGGCGGCGTGTGGGTGGCGGAACGGCTGTACCAGCAGTTGAACATCGAACAGCCCCTGGCCCAGCTGGACATCTCCTTTTATCGTGACGATTTCTCCCGCATCGGCATGAACCCCCAGGTCAAACCCTCGCGTCTGCCCACCACGGTGGACGACGCCCACATTGTGCTGGTAGACGATGTGCTACACACCGGCCGCACCGTACGCGCCGCCCTTAACGAACTCTTCGACTACGGCCGCCCCGCGTCGGTGACGCTGGTGACGCTGGCCGAACGTAGTGGTCGCGAGCTGCCCATCCAGGCCGACATAGTGGGCTTGAACATCACACTGGACACGCACGAACACGTGAAGCTCACCGGCCCCGAGCCACTGCGGCTGGACGTCGTGGAAGCGCCATGAGGCGACGCAACCTGCAACTGGACGCCCAGGGTCGGCTGCGCCACCTGCTCACCATTGAAGGCCTGAAACGCCAGCAAATTGTCGATATTCTCGACACCGCCGAATCTTTCATCGGTGTCGGCGACCAGCCCGTCAGAAAAATCCCCCTACTGCGCGGCAAAACCGTGGTGAACCTGTTCTTTGAGGCCAGCACCCGCACCCTCACCACCTTCGAGCTGGCCGCCAAGCGGCTGTCCGCTGACGTGCTGAAGATCAACATCAACACCTCCGCCACCGTGAAGGGTGAAAGCCTGCTGGACATGCTGCGCAACCTGGAAGCCATGCACTGCGACATGTTCGTGGTGCGTCATGGCGACAGCGGCGCGGCGCACCTCATCGCCCAGCACGTGGCCCCGCACATCAGCGTGGTGAACGCCGGTGACGGCCGCCACGCCCATCCCACCCAGGCCCTGCTGGATATGTTCACCATTCGTCAGCAAAAAGGCGAATTTGCGCCGCTAACGGTGGCCATTGTCGGCGACATTCTGCACTCACGAGTGGCGCGCTCGCAAATCCACGCGCTCACCACCCTGGGCGTGTCCGAGCTACGAGTGGTGGCCCCCAGGACGTTGGTGCCAGAGGCCGTCAGCGGGTTGGGAGTGCACGTTTTTCACGACCTGCATGAAGGCCTACGCGACGCCGACGTGGTGATCATGCTGCGCCTGCAAAAGGAACGTATGCAGGGCGCCATGTTGCCCAGCGAGCACGAATATTTTCACACCTTCGGTCTCACCGAAGACAGCCTCGCGGTGGCCAAGCCCGATGCCATCGTCATGCACCCCGGTCCCATTAACCGTTGCGTGGAGATCTCCTCCGAGGTAGCCGACGGCCCGCAATCGGTGATTTTACAGCAGGTGAGCAATGGCATCGCCGTGCGCATGGCGGTGATGTCCATGGTGCTGGGCCGCGCCCCGGTGGACGAGGAAGCAAGATGAGACTCAGTATTCTCAACGGTCGCGTGATTGACCCCGTCAATGGCGTGGACCGGGTCGCTGACCTGTTTGTGGTCAAGGGCAGGATTGCCGCGCTGGGTAACGCGCCCGAGGGTTTTGTGGCGGACCGCAGTATCGACGCCAGTGGCCAGCTGGTGTGTCCAGGGCTGGTGGATCTACGTGCCCGACTGCGCGAACCGGGTCAGGAAACCAAGGCCACCATCGCTAGCGAAACCCGCGCCGCCGCCGCCGGTGGCATCACCACCCTGGTGTCGCCGCCGGACACTGACCCGGTGGTGGACAACCCCGCCGTGGTGGATCTGATCCGCCATCGTGCCGCGCAGGCGGGGTTTGCCCGAGTGTTAAGCCTGGGTGCGTTGACTCAAGGACTGACGGGGAAAACCCTGGCGGAAATGTATGCGTTGAAAACGGCGGGTTGCATCGGGGTCAGCAACGGTGATCGCGCAGTAAGCAATACTGAGGTGATGCGCCGCGCGATGGAATACGCGGCCACCCAGAGCCTGCCGGTATTCCTGCGCGCCGAGGACCCGTGGCTGGCAGAGGGCGGCTGCGCCCACGAAGGTGCGGTGAGTGTGCGCCTGGGTCTGCCCGGCATTCCCGAAGCGGCGGAAACCATCGCCGTAGCACGGGACCTGCAACTTATCGAACAGACCGGAGTGCACGCGCACTTTTGCGGGTTGTCGTCGGTGCGCGCGGTGAAGATGATCGCTCGCGCTCGGTTTGACGGCCTGCCGGTGACGGTGGATGTGTCGGCCCACCAGTTGTTCCTCACAGAAATGGACATCGGCTACTTCGACAGCCAGTGCCATGTGCGGCCGCCCCTGCGCACTCAACGCGACCGAGACGGCCTGCGTCAGGCCCTCGCCGACGGCACCATCAGCGCCGTCTGCTCCGACCACCAGCCCCACGACGTGGATGCCAAACTCGCGCCTTTCCCGGCCAGTGAACCCGGTATCAGCGGTCTGGAAACCCTGTTGCCGCTAACGCTGCGAACGAAGGCGTGCTGAGTTTGTCGGCGGCCATCGCCAGCATCACCTGCGGCCCTGCGACAATCATCGGCCGGGAGGCTAGCCTATCGGTGGGGGAGCTTGCCGACCTGTGCATTGTGGACCCGGAGCGGTACTGGGAGCTAAGCGCGGCCACTCTGGTCAGCCATGGTCATAATTCGCCCTTCCTCGGCTGGGAATTCAAGGGACGAGTCACTCACACTCTGCTAGCCGGCCGAGAAACCTTTGCCGCTGAAAAATACACGTAACCATTGAGGCTATAGGCTACTCCGATAATGGCTTTATATGAGAAAAAAACGAAAAATAGATCCGGTTTTTTATTGGGGCTGTTTTTAATATGGGGCAATACATCGATTGCTCTTGCCTGCAAAGGGAATGAATTAGTCCCTGAAAAAATACAGGCATATTACCAAGAATATCAGACGACTAAAAAAATGTCGGGCCAAGCTTTTAGCCGTTATACCCGCGGTTTTTGTGAAGGGTTCCGCTCTGCACTCATATTCACGGGATCTCACTATGGTGTAACGCACTACCCTGTTGACGTCAGTTTTAACAGCGGATTTCAACTTGGGCGAGAACAAGGCTTGTCGCGGGAAAAATCTAAACAATTTAAAGGCATTACTTTACAAAATTTTGGATTTGAGAAAGTTGAAATTGAGGGTTTAGTCTATTTAGGTTTTGAGCAATCTGATTTCCGCCCATTAAAAAATGAAGCGACTTGGTGGATTGAGCCTAGCGATGTAAAAATAAATACCTCCGATGTTAGAGCATCACTACCAGCAAAACTCCAACATAACCGCTTTGCGGTTTATGCAAGAATTAACGCTTATCTGAGCCCACCATCAGGATATGCGGAGCATGGATACCAAGGTTACGGGCACCTAGGCGGTTATCAACGCGTAATTATTGTGCAAGACGTTTTAGAACTTAGACCTTCTACAAAAGAAGAACGAAAAAAACGCCATGAATAAATGCTGTACACACATCACGGTGCGCTCCAACGCTGCCCCAAAAATTACGTGGATAGAATACTAGACCATCATGCCCAAACCCCATCGCGACACCATTTTTGTTGAAGACGCCAATATTTTAGAATGCCAACAGCATCCGGGCGATCAGGTCATCCTGCGTTTGCTGGCGCCAGAGATAGCAGCCCGCGCGCTGCCAGGCCAATTCGCACACATTCAATGCGATCCAGCCCTGCCCATGCGCCGACCGTTGTCCATCATGCGAGCGGACGCCAACAACGGCTGGGTGGATATCCTGTTCAAGGTATTGGGTGAAGGCACGCGTCAGCTAGCCAAGCGCAAAACCGGTGAACTACTCTCGGTGATGGGGCCTATCGGCAAACCTTTCGAATCGCATCAGAAATATTCGCGCCCGTTGCTCATCGGCGGTGGTGTGGGTATGCCGCCGATGGTCTTTCTCGCGGAGACCCTGCGGAAAGTAAAAGGCGCCTACCAGCCGTTTGTGATCATGGGCTCGGAAGTGCCGTTCCCATTTCGGCCACAGCCGTCAAAGCTGATGTTGCCGGGCCTGCCCAACGAGGTGATTGCTGCGATGCCCCTGCTGGACGATTGGGGCATCGCCTCGCGGCTGGCCAGTCAGCAGGGCTACCCCGGTTGTTTCGACGGTTACGTCACCGACTTAGCCCGCACCTGGCTGGATGCGCTGAGTGAGGCGCAACGCGGGGAGGTAGCAGTGTTCGCCTGCGGTCCGCACCCGATGTTGGAAGCCGTTGCCAAACTGGCGCAGGAAGACCAGCTGCCCTGCCAGGTGTCGCTGGAGGAATTCATGGCCTGCGCCGTGGGTGGTTGTGCCGGTTGTGTGGTGGAAGTGCAGACCGAAACAGGCCCCGTTATGAAACGCGTGTGCGTGGACGGACCGGTGTTCGAGGCCGCTGCGGTGTTCCCATCAGTTTAAGTTTTCTGACGTTCCCTAACCGATATTTCAAAATAATATGATGAAGAAAACTTGTAACTACTCAGGCATTTAACTCATTGTGAATACTCCACCGGCTAAAGCCGGTGGCTCCAGGTTACGGTTGAAAGCCGATCATTTCGCCTGAAGGCGATTTACACCACGCTGAAATTATCATCCGATTCATTCGGCTTCTGATTCTTGATATATGTAAGCGATCGTTAAACCCCATCTAAAAACCCATCCTCCACACTGGTACCGTGCCGTTTTCTTCACCACAAGGAAAACAGCATGACTTCAGAGCATGACTTCAGATTTTGGTTCGCAAGCTCATAAAATATAACCTAATTCGCTACATAACAAACCTCTTAGTCAGCTTATATCTTGACAAAATCATTGAAACCAAAATAGAACGAAAAAGCACTATAAATACATAACCAATTTCCCAGTATATAGAGTCTTTTTTTTTGTCAAAATCTCTCAGCAATCCAACAAAAACTACATGACTTCGGTGTTTTTCAAGGTAGTTGTCGCTTTTTTAAAAAAAGCTACTTTTCAGGATTCAACGCAACCGCACCCACCGGATACCAGTCACGTGTTTTCCCAGACCAGCGTGCGGGTGTTTTTGACTTCGCTAACTCATAAAGCGTGTGACGTTTTTTCAGAATGGCCTTGTCTTCACCACGGTGTCGCTGTGCCGGGGTCACAAACTTTATCCGTCTATGACGATGCTCATGGTTATACCAACTCACAAAATCTTTCCTGATTACCCATGAAGCTCAGCCATTGCCGAGGCCAATATCACTCTGCAAACGCAATGAATATGCGGTTTCAGTTTAAGGGCGCTGCCATATTTGGGCTGCAATTTTGTCGATGAGTGGTCGAATATTTACCGATTACAAGCCGACATATCCAAATAATCATCATAACCTATTGAATTTATTGGTCATACCGTTGGCTTTGGCATAGCTGTGTTTCATGGGTAATCAGGAAATCTTTTACCCAGTCGCGGGCCTCGTCGAGTGTCGCAAAGCCCTGAGTGGGCCATTGAGGGCAGTATTTCAATGTCCTGAACAACGATTCTGAATACGCATTGTCATTGCTGACCCGGGGACGACTGTGTGAGGGCGTAATCCCCAAAT
>JAADHZ010000005.1 GCA_013151575.1 Gammaproteobacteria bacterium | reverse complement strand
AGCGAAGAGCTTTTGCCTCAGTGGTACCACACTCAATCATTGAGTCGACGAGGTGCCTCCAATACGTACAGCAATATCGTTATCGAATGTGTGTTGATGCTCAAAGCCGTTTTAAGGCTTCCTTTGCAAGCAACACAAGGCTTTGCTCTATCCGTGGTGAGGTTATGAAGACCTCCGTTCAAGTGCCTAATTCCAGCACACTGAGTCGCCGACAAGGGGCGCTATGCATTGGCCTGATTTGCAAAATGAGACGGGGTCTTTTATAAGGCTCGGGAAGCCGAAAGTGTTGAGCTGGATGTTATACAGGATTTTCACCACCTGCAAAAAATAGCATAACCTGGAGAGGGGTTGCTCATAAAAAAGCGGGTATATTTTGAAGAAAATTCAGAATGGGTGGGCCGTTGCAATTATATTTCTATCGTTTTTATTCCCCCGAGTGAGGTTATTTCAGTGCCTTCCATAATTAATAACCTGCAAAATGCATGGCGTAACCCACAGCAGCAATTGTGGATTGCATTTTTCATCTTGTCTTTATTGTCATTGACGTTGTATTCCCCATCTTTTTATGGTGATTTTATCTGGGATGGCAAAGAAACTTTTTTGAACGATCCTTCAATTCGAGATTCCGGGTATTTTACATCCTATTTTACGGAGGGTGTGTCCAGCCATCTTGAAAAGCAAGGGGCAGTCTATGAAAATCTTGGCTATTATCGGCCGCTTATTAGAGTGTTACATTTTTTTGAGTATAAAGTTTTTGGAGATAATTCGAAGGGTTATCACGCGGTTAGCATTGCCCTGAATCTGTTAGTTGTGCTGTCAGCCTTTTTGGTGGTGCGTGAAATAACCCAAGACTCTTTGCTTGCTTTAATTTCTTCAATATTTTTCTCGGTACATCCCAGTCACGTAGAGGCAGTAAGTTGGGCCTATTCTGATTCTTATCTGATTTTTTCATTATTTAGCCTATTGTCAATTTATTGGTTTGCCAAAAATAAAATCACATGGTCTTTAATTTCATTTTCTGTGGCATTGTTATCTCAAGAATCGGCAGTATTGTTGCCGATAGTATTGGTGTTGGAGCGATATTTGGTTGCTGAAAAAAAGACATTTAAGGATTATAAGTTTTTAATCCCGTATTTTATTTTGTTGATATTATTTTTTGTCGCGCGGTCTTTGGCTGTTGGTGGTTTGCCGATTACCGGTTTTGGGATTATGCCATGGCTAAATGCAATATCAACGATACTGTTTACCAGTGTAAAGATATTTTTTGTGCCGGATGCTGCCATAACTCTTTACTATAATAAACCTGGAATGTTTGCTGAAATTTCAGTTGGTCAGGGTTTAATTTATTCAGGGGTCGCTGGTTTGGTTTTGTTTGCTACATGGCTTTGGAAAAGTCATCGAGCATGGTTGTTTTGGTATGTGTGGTTTTTTGTGTGGTTGCTTGTGATGTTCAATGTGGGAGAGTTTGCACAATTTTATTTTATGGATAAAATCCTTTATTTGGGGTCGTTAGGTTTTTGCATATTGCTTGCGAAGGGATTATTAAGTTATTGCACCAGAAAAAATATCATTGTTGCGGTCACTGTCAGTTATGTAGCGTTATATTTTTCGGTGTCAATGTGGCGTGAGTATTATTTTTTGGACGAAAAAAGATATTTTGAAAAAGCAGTAATGTTCACACCTGATTTTCCGTTGTTGCGCTATTCCACGGGAATGATGTACTTGGAACGAGAGGAATATAATAAGGCAGAAAAGGAATTTACTGTAACAATCAAATTGGATCCAAAACATTCCTATGCGTACAATAACCTGGGTAATATTTTATATATGCGCAGTGATTTTTCCGGAGCGATTAATTTTTGGCAACGTGCCATTTTTTCTGATCCAACAAACCCGCAGCCTTATTATAATGTTGGTGCTGCCTATGAGCGTCAGGCTGATTACCAACAAGCCTTGAGCTATTACAAACAATATCTGACCCGGGAATCAAATCCGCCTGCAGATTTATTGAACCGAATTCGGCGAATACAAAATAATTGGCGTTGAGTCAAGAATGTACTCATTTCTTAGTGAGTTCGTATGGTTTGACTTGAAGGGTCGCTGTGCCGATCAATTGCTGATGATTTTTGGGTCCTTTGTCAATCTGATGTCCATCATTTTTCCTCGGTGACTTCATGAGGTAGTAGAAACCGTGCGAACGATTTGTTGGCGGACTCTTTACCACAGCACATTCACAGCGTAACGGAGCAGGGCATGGCAAGCAGTGATTCTAATAATATTTCACAGACAGATATTCTCGATGAACTGGTTACCCTAGGTGATTTAGTGCGCTGGGGCATGAGCCGTTTTCGCGAAGCGGAGCTGCACTTTGGCCATGGCACGGACAATGCGCTGGACGAGGCCTTTTATCTGGTTACCCAGGCTTTGCATCTTCCCCACGATATTCCGCCTTACATGATGGACGCCAGCCTAACTCGGGCTGAACGTAGCGATGTCATTGCATTGTTGCAGAGGCGTATCGACACCCGTCTGCCTGCGCCATATCTCACTCACGAGGCCTGGTTTTCCGGGTTACCGTTTTATGTGGATGAGCGGGTGCTGATTCCGCGTTCACCCATTGCCGAGCTGATTGAAGCGGGCTTTGAACCCTGGATTGACGCCTCGCAGGTCACGCATATTCTGGACTTGTGCACCGGCGGCGGCTGCATTGCCATCGCTAGCGCGCTGGCTTTCCCATTCGCGCAAGTGGATGCCACCGACCTGTCCGTCGATGCGTTGGCGGTGGCGCAGAAAAATGTGACTCGTCATCAGGTAGGCGACCATTTGACCCTGCATCAGGGTGATCTGTTTGCCGGGCTGGAGGGGCAGCGCTACGACATCATCGTCAGTAATCCGCCCTACGTGGACGCCGAGGACATGGCCGCGCTGCCCGACGAATACCATCACGAGCCGGAACTGGCGCTGGCCTCGGGACGGGATGGTTTGGACATTACCCGGCGTATTCTCCGTTTGGCTGTGAAACACCTGAACCCCGGGGGCATACTCATCGTGGAAGTGGGCAACAGCGCCGCCGCACTGGTGGAAGCCTACCCGGAGTTGCCATTCACCTGGTTGGAATTCGAGCGGGGAGGCACCTCTGTATTTTTGCTTACGGCGGAGCAACTAGGGATTGGGTGAGGGGTATTGATCCGGCGCGTTATTTCAATGCCGAGGCGCAAAGTGTTTTGTTGTCCGTCATTTGGCGCATACGAGAACCTCGCCAGTTATGGCACTGAACCTCAGTCTTTGCCGGGATGACTGAGGGATTTGGCCTTCTATGGATAAAATGAAAGACTCCATGTCTTCGTGTTTTTGTGTTGATTCAAAAATAGTTGGCCATGGTAGCGTGGCTGGCTGGGGCAGCTTCGCGCTATAATCGGGCTTCAAACCCCTGTGAAACCAAATCATGTGACCTACCTTTTTGGTAGGATATTCGAGGCCTGCTTGTGAGCGAATCTGCGAACCGACCGATGGACCAACGACTTATTTTCGACCTGGAGCTGATTCGTCGATACGACAAATCCGGCCCCCGTTACACCTCGTACCCCACGGCGGTGAAATTCGACGAGGCCTTCGACGAGGCCGCCTATCGTGAGCTGGCGGTGCAGACGAATATTCACAGCCGTGAGCGTGTTCAGGCTGGCGAGCGACCTACGCCGTTGTCTCTCTATTTTCATATCCCATTCTGCGACACCGTGTGTTTTTACTGCGGCTGCAACAAAATCGCCACCAAAGACCGCAGCAAATCACAACCGTATCTGGACCGGGTGTACAAAGAGCTGGCGATGCAGGCCGAGCTGTTTGATAACGACCGCATCGTGGACCAATTGCACTGGGGCGGCGGTACGCCGACGTTTATCAGCCACGAGCAGATGCGTGAGCTGATGACGCAGACTCGCCGACACTTCCGGCTGCACGATGACGACGAGGGCGAATACTCCATCGAGATCGATCCGCGCGAGGTGACGGAAGAATCTATCGCTGTGCTGCGCGAGATTGGTTTCAATCGCATGAGCCTGGGGGTGCAGGATTTCGACGCCACCGTGCAAAAGGCAGTGAACCGCATCCAAAGCGAAGAGCAGACCTTCGCCACCCTCGATGCGGCCAAGGCGCAGGGTTTCAAGTCCGTGAGCATTGATTTGATCTACGGCCTGCCACATCAGACGGTGGAAAGTTTTGCCACTACCGTGGACAAGATCATCGCGGCCGGGCCGGAGCGGTTGTCGGTATTTAATTACGCGCACCTGCCCGCCATGTTCAAACCGCAACGGCGCATTAACGAAGATGACTTGCCTTCGCCACAGCAGAAGCTGGATATTTTGCAGGACACCAATGAAAGGCTATCTAAAGCCGGTTATGTCTACATCGGCATGGACCACTTTGCGAAGCCGGACGACGAGCTGGCTATTGCCCAGCGTGAACGCACTCTGTATCGCAACTTTCAAGGTTACTCCACCCACGCGGACTGTGACCTTGTCGGCATCGGTGTGACGTCCATCGGCAAGGTAGGCAACACTTACAGTCAGAATTTCAAGACGCTCGACGAATACTATG
Organism: Gammaproteobacteria bacterium; assembly: GCA_013151575.1. Classification (GTDB taxonomy): domain Bacteria; phylum Pseudomonadota; class Gammaproteobacteria; order SZUA-152; family SZUA-152; genus SZUA-152. The sequence continues at coordinate 7,977 of JAADHZ010000005.1, read as the reverse complement.
CGCGTATCGACACCGACCGGCTGGCGGTTTACCGTGGCCTGGCGCTGGATGCCGACGACGTGCTGCGTCGTGAGGTAATCACCCAGCTGATCTGTAATTTCTCCCTGCGCCCGGCGGAAATCGCACAGCAATTTGATATTGATTTTGCCCGCTACTTTGCGTTGGAAATGTCAGAGCTGGAGGCCATGGACGCCGATGGTTTGGTGACATTGTCTGCGGATGAAATCACCGTGGCACCCGCTGGCCGTTTGTTGATTCGCAACGTGTGCATGGTGTTCGACAAATACCTACGCCACGCCAGCAAGCAGCAGTTTTCGAAGGTGATTTAAGCGCGGCTGATTTATTCATCCAGCCCCACTATGGGCTGGATGAATTGTGCGGTGCAGGGGGCTATCGCTGTTGGTGATAGCCAACGCTGAATTAATAATTCAGCCCGGCATGACGGTAATATTAGGTGCGACTCAGCACCATTCAGTTCACGCGCCCTCTGGCCGATAGTTTCATCATGAACCCCCTGATTTTCAACGTAAAAAGAAAGGTGAAGCCATGATCGACGATCTGAAGGGCGACGAATCCTGGCGCATGTTCCGCATCATCAGCGAATTCACGGAAGGTTTTGATCGCCTTTCGAGCCTGGATTACGCCATTTCTATTTTTGGTTCAGCCCGGCTACCGCCGGACAACCCGCATTACCAAAAAACCGTGGAGCTGGCCAAGGCGCTGGGTGAGAAAGGTTTCGGCATCATCACCGGCGGTGGCCCCGGCATCATGGAGGCGGCCAACAAGGGAGCCCTGGAGCAGGGCGTGCCTTCGGTAGGGTTGAATATTCGCTTGCCGCAGGAACAGGCACCCAATCAGTATCAAAACCTGTCGCTGGAATACCGGTATTTTTTTGCGCGCAAGGTGATGTTCGTCAAGCATTCCATGGGGTACATCTGTATGCCCGGTGGTTTCGGCACGATGGACGAGTTTTTCGAAGCGCTGACATTGATGCAAACGGTGAAAATTTATTCCATGCCCATGGTGCTGTTCGGAGTGGAATACTGGCAGGGCTTGCTGGACTGGATGCGAGCGAGCATGTTGCCGGAAGGTGCAATTTCCGAGAGTGATTTTGATTACATCACGCTGACCGATGACATCGAACTCACGGTGTCCATCATGGAAAAACACCGTATCTTCAAACGCAAGATGCGGGAAAAACCGGGGGAATAGCGGGGCAGGCTCGGTTCAGACCAGCAGCGAGGCCTGCAATTCACGGATGGAGTCGCCGCTTTCCTCCATGTCGATAACGCTGACCTCGGTGTCCAACCCCAGCCGAGCGAAAGCGGGCACGTCACTCCAGGACACCTTGGCGAGGGGGTGCGCCGTGCCGAAGTAGCTTTGCAGATTAGCGGCAATCACCACGTCCACCAGATCTGGCGTACCCCCCGGGTCACGTGTCAGATCCTCGTGTTTTGCAGCGACATTGATAATGTCCTGCGGGAATTCCCATTTGCTCAGCAGCGCAATACCGATGACGGTATGAAGTTCGCGAATAATCTCCGCAAGCACATCCGGTTTTTCCAGCAGCTCAGGAATATCTTCGGCATATTTGATAATGGGCAGCGCCCCGATGTCATGCACCAGACCCGCAAACATGGCCTGGTCCGCTTTTAGCCGGGCCATGCCCGCTAATGCCTGGCTAATGGCCGCCACTTCGGTGCTGTGTGTCCAAAAGCTGCGAAACAGTGTGTCCGTGATGTCGGTAGTGGGTTGGAAAATTTGCTGAACAATCAAACTGTTGACGGTGTTCCGAACCATGGTGTTGCCCATGCGGGTGACCGCCATGTTGACGCTGTCGATATGTTTGCTACCCCGTAGCAGCGGGCTGTTGGCCACCTGGATCAACTTCGCGGAAAGTGCCGCATCGGTTGCGATGACGTGGGCGACATCTTTGGTGGTGGCATTCTCGTCCTCCACCGTGTCCCGCACCTTGAGTGCTACCTCGGGCAGGCTGGGCAGCACCAGCTTGTCCTGCTCCAGTTCTTCGATCAGCTCGCTAAGAATACGCGTTTTGATATCGTCGGACATGTGAACGTTTTCCTGTGATTTGGGCAATTTTGAACCTGCTTATTAATAAAACTCAGCTTGGGGTGAAGTGTTACCACCTGACAATTAATTTTGCCTTTTGTAGGGTGGGCACTGCCCACCAATGGCGCTTCATCCTGGTCTCAACGGTGGGCAATGCCCATTACTCTACGTCAAGAAGCTGAGTTTTGTTTAGAGGCATGATTTGAAAAGTACGTAATACCTCACTATAGCGGGCGTGATGGCGGGAAATTAAGAGGTGTATCGGTGAGTTGACGCGTTTTTTCGGAACAGCCTCAGACCAGCAAACGATACACTAGCACCACATTGAGCAGCACCATGGCAATGGCCAGCCCTCGCCAGAATCCTGCCGGATTGCGTTCCAGCAGGGGAGGGCGGGTGTCGTGCATGAATTCGGAATTGGGATGCGACAGGTCGTGAATAAATTCCGACAATACGCTGTAGCGTTTTTCCGGGTTGGGTTCCACTGCTTTTCGCAGGGCGCGGTCCATCCACAGGGGGATCATCGGGTTGTAACGCGTGCTGGATTGGTAGACCAGTTTGCTGATGGCCGCCGGGTTATCGGCTTTTTCCAATGCGTTGCCATAAGGCAGTTTTCCGGCCAGCAGCTCGTAGGCTATAACGCCGAGGGCGAAAATGTCGGACCGATTGCTGCCAGGCTGGCCCAGCAGGTATTCCGGTGCGGTGTAATTGACCGTGCCCAGCAGGGCGATGCGCTCGATGGGGGTGGTGATCTCGGCGATGCCAGCGATTTTGGTGGAGCCAAAATCGATAATGCGAATCTTACCGGTGGCATCGATCATGATGTTTTCCGGTTTTAAATCCTGGTGCAGCATTTCCAGCCGATGAAATGCGCGCAAACCGGTGACGATTTGGTCCAGCAACAAGCGCACCTCTTTGATGTCCGGCTGGGAGTGCTGGTTCATCCAATCACGCAGGGTCTGGCCGTCGACGTATTCCGTGACGTAATACAAAAACTGGCGCGGGCGGTCCTTATTATAAACCGTCAATACGCGGGAGTTGTGAATGCGTTTGCCCACCCATTCCTCGCGGATAAAACTCTCCAGGTAGGCCGGGTCATCCTCAAAATTCACCGACGGAGTTTTGATCACCACGCGCTGGCTAGTTTGCTGATCCTCGGCAAGGTACACCTGAGTGCGGTTGCTGGCGTGGATCTCGCGCAGGATACGATAACCGTCGAGGACCATGCCGGGTTCCAGGTCTGGCGGAAAGGGCAGGCGGGTGAGTTCCTGATGCGCTTCGTTGGCGGTTTGTACCGGCAGGGTGTTGATGCGCAAAACCTGGCAGGTAATGTTATCGGTGCTGCCCTTGTCTAACGAGAATTGTACGATAGACTTTGCGGCTAAATCTGGATTATTGTTCGCGAGAATGAGCTGGGCGATTTCTTTGTCAGAAATAAAATCATGCACGCCGTCGGTGGTGAGCACGTAAATGTCACCCGCTTCCAATTCAGTGCGACGGTAGTCGATTTCCAGATGTACATCGATACCCATGGCCCGATTGAGATAATCCTTGTCGCCCACCCAGCGACGGTGGTCGGTGGTGAGGCATTCCAGATTGTTTCCCTGCAAACGATACACCCGTGAATCACCCACATGAAAAATATGACCGGTGGTGGATTTCAACACCAGCGCACTGAAAGTAGTGATCATGCCCTGGCTGTGGTGGCGCGGATCATCCTCGTGTTGCTGCCCCTTGCTGTACAGCCAGCTGTTGATGGCGGTAAGAATTTTGTGAGCAGAGGTTTTGGTGGTCCATGAATCTGGCGTGGAATAATAGTCCGACAAAAAACTGCCCACGCAGGTTTCCGCCGCTTCACGCCCAGCAATGCAACTGCTCACGCCATCGGCAATGGCAATGGCAATGCCCTTGTTTTTCAGCTGAGGTTCCTTGGGGACGACCGCACCATGGAAATCCTGGTTTTCTTCCTTGCGACCCTGTTCGGAATGTTGCCCGAGAGTGATATTAAGTTTGGCTGTCATATCGTTTGTGTAAATTCACAATTTGTAGAGTGGGCACCGCCCACCGGAAGTTTTATGCGCATTGTATGTTTGGTGGGCGGTGCCCACCCTACGGTACGAACCTATTTATCTCTCAAGGAACTATTTTTTTAATAGCCTTAGAATAGTGCGTAGGTTGGGGTGAATGTTTTTTATGAACCCCAACATGCCAGAACAAAAAGTTGCTACCAACGCTATGTTCAAACCATTTCAAATGCATTTATTGCAATTTTCAAACCCTGGAAATATTCCTGCTCCGTATTACAAACATGTTGGGGTTCGTGCCTCACCCCAACCTACCGTACTATGCGAACCGACCAGTAGTGGCCAATTTTTTTGAAGTGCAATGAAGGGTGTTTTGAGTTTGATTTGAGAATTCCGTAGTTTTTATCGGCGGTTTTTTGTGCGGCCAATGGCAAGGCTTTATAAGCGGACCAGAAAGATGGGCTGGCAAAGTGATTCACAGTTTTTTCGATTTTCCAGCCAGGGCATCAAGTTTTCCGCCGGCGACATCAGCTTCGATTTGTTTGTCCCATTTGTCCGCATCAAATTTTTCATACCACGCACGAAATTTTCGCAGTTGATCCTGTGGTAGTTGGATTATTTCTTTCTCAATATCTTCAACGGTTCTTGCCATTATTAACAACTCCCATTTGTCCGCGTACTCATTAATTACCGTCATTCCGGGGCTAGGGGCTTCACCATGATTCATGGGTCTGGATTCCGGCCTTCGCCGGAATGACGACGCGGGAAGTATTAACAATTTTTCCTGATCACTTCACATCAATCATCTGCACCGTGCCGTCCGGCATAATCTCCGCCGTCTGCCCCTTGGGTTCTTCGAGCAAGGCGAGGATCAGTAACAGTACGAAGCCGGACACGGCACCAATAAACAGGAAAAACTGATCATACTCCACCAGCGAGTTGACGGTGAGAAAGATCACCGCGCCCACGTTGCCAAAAGCACCCACCATACCGGCGATTTGTCCGGTCATGCGGCGTTGCACCAGGGGCACCATCGCGTAAACGGCGCCGGAACCGGCCTTGGAAAAAATGCCGCCGATGATGGTCATGCCCACCACCATCCACACGGGCCACTCTTTTTCGACCAGTCCCAATACGAGGAAGCTGGCGGTGATGCCGGTGAAGGCGATGCCGAGGGTTAACTTGCGGCCGATTTTATCGCTGATCCAGCCGCCGCCGGGGCGGGCAAATAAGTTGATGAAGGGGTAAATGCCCGCGAGCAACGCGGCGGTGACTTTCGGTACGTCGAACCAGTTGACGTATAACATGGCGAGCATGGAGACCACGGCCAGTTCGGTGCCGAAGGTCACCAGGTAGGCGAAATCGAGGATGGCCACCTGTTTGAATTTGTAGCGATGCAATTCCGGCACGGGGTTTTTGAGCACATGTCCGTTGATGTGCCAGATTTTCCATACCTGTACCCCGTAGAGGCCCACCAGTGCCGCGTACGTCAGCCAGGTGGTGGTTTCGCCGATCAACCCCATATTGCCTGGGGAAAGTTTCCAGGTGAGGACACCCAAGGCCAGAAACAGTGGGATGTTCATCAGTATGTACAGCAGCAAGTCGCCGCCGCTGGTGATTTCCATCGCACCGGTTTTTTTGGGTTTGAAGTAGGTGGAGCCTTTGGGTGTGTTGCGCACGCGGGTGTAATAAAACAGGCCGTAGATGATGGCGGTGATGCTGGCGGCGGTCAACGCGATGCGCCAGCCACTGGCGTCCCCCACATTGGCCGCGATGAAGGGCAGGGAGCCTGCTGCGCCTGCTGCGCCGAAGTTACCCCAGCCGCCGTAGATGCCTTGTGCCAGACCGGTTTGTTTGGCGGGGAACCATTCGCCAATCATGCGTATGCCCACCACAAAACCCGCGCCGATAAAGCCGGAGAGGAATCGTAGCAGGGCCAGTTGCTCGTAACTGCCGGACCAGGCAAAGGCGATGCTGATGGCGCCGCCGCTGATCAAAATGCCGGTGTACATGATGCGTGGGCCGAACTTGTCCACCAGCATGCCGACGATGATGCGCGCGGGAATGGTCATCGCCACGTTGAGGATTAACAACACTTTGGCCTGCTGGTCGGTAAGGTCGAGTGCCTCTTTGATGAAGGGCATCATCGGCCCCAGCCCCAGCCAGACCACGAAGGTCATAAAAAAGGCGAACCAGGTGTAATGCAGAATTCTGATATTGGCCTGTTTCAGATCGAAGATGTTGAGTTTTTGCGGCATTTTCCCTTTCACTTGCTGGATTCAAAATCGGTTGAAAATCGTACGTTGAGCACGGCGTAGCAACAATTATGCCATTATTGGCAAGTTGTTGATTGTGAAAATGTTTGTTTTTTTACATGGACCTGCGGGGAGAAAAGGGCACAAGTAGGGTGCGCCTATAGTGAACGCTACTGGGTGCTAAGCGAAACCTGGGCAGCAGATGGTGCTACTATCGCGCCGCTTTTGGGTGTTTGTGTCACAAAGAGGCAGGGAGTCTATCGGCGCGCACTAAATTGGTGCGGTGGTGCTCGACTGATTTTATCCGGCACTCGTTCATCTCCTGCTAAAACAATAAAACAACGAGTTATCGGTGCTTTATCATTGCTGGCACGGTGTTTGCTAGCGTGCCTTGATGTGCGTGTACTGTTGAGGTGTTTCGCGCCCCTTATTTTTCGTGATCGGAGAGGTTTGATGAAAGAAAAACTCGTTGTCATTGGCAACGGCATGGCCGGTATGCGGGCGGTTGAAGAGCTGCTCGACATCGCCCCGGATATGTACGATATCGTGGTGTTCGGTTCCGAGCCCTACGGCAATTACAATCGTATCCTGCTGTCGCCGGTGCTGGCTGGCGAAAAAACCATCGACGATATCATGCTCAATACCCGGGAATGGTACGCGGAAAACGGCATTACCCTGCATGCGGGCAAGACCGTGGTGAACATCGACCGTCGCCATCATCAGGTGATCGCCGACGATGGCAGCACCGAAAATTACGACCGCCTATTGCTGGCCACCGGTTCCAATCCCTTTATGATTCCGGTGCCGGGCAATGACCTGCCGGGTGTCATCAGCTTCCGTGACATCGCGGACGTGGATGCCATGCTGGAAGGCTCCAAAAAACACCGGCACGCGGTGGTCATCGGCGGTGGCCTGCTGGGGCTGGAGGCCGCCAATGGTTTGATGTTGCAAGGCATGCACGTCACCGTGGTGCATTTGATGGACACGCTGATGGAGCGCCAGATGGATTCAGCTTCCGGCGCGATGCTGAAAACGTCGCTGGAAGAACGCGGTCTAAATTTTCTGATGTCCACCAGCACCGAGGCCATCGTTGGGGAGGACCATGTCAAAGGCGTGCGCTTTAAGGGCGGGCTGGAGATCGCTGCCGATCTGGTGGTGATGGCGGTGGGTATCCGCCCCAACAAAGCGCTGGCTGAAAAAGTCGGGCTGCACTGCGAGCGCGGTGTGGTGGTGAATGACACCCTGCAAACCTTCGACCCGCGTGTGTACGCCGTGGGTGAATGTGTGCAGCATCGCGGCGAGACCTACGGGCTGGTGGCTCCGCTGTTTGAGCAGGCCAAGGTTTGCGCCAATCATCTGGCCAAGATGGGTATCGCCAAGTACGAAGGCTCGGTGACGTCCACCAAATTAAAAGTCACTGGCATTGATCTGTTTTCCGCTGGTGATTTTATTGGTGACGACAGCACGGAATCCATCGTCATGCAGGATGCCGCCGCCGGTATCTACAAAAAAGTGGTGTTGAAAGACAACCGAATTCAAGGCGCGGTGATGTACGGCGATACCGTGGACGGTGCCTGGTATTTCCAGTTAATGCGTGACGAAACCGACGTCAGCGATTTCCGCAAGGC